>JBCDGJ010000110.1:0-17612 GCA_038757945.1 Pseudomonadota bacterium | reverse complement strand
CGGCACCGTGCGCGGTATCGGCGAGGCGCTCGGTCAAGCCTACAAGGCCGTTGAAGGCGATATCGCCGGGGTCACAACCAGCCTGGGTGTGGCCTTCAACTCCACCTTTATCGCCCTGGTGATCAGCATTGTCCTGATGTTCTTCATGCATCAGCTGCAGCTCATCCAGGAGCGCCTGGTGCTCGACTCGCAGACCTACTGTGATCAGCGCCTGCTGCGGCACCTGCAGGTTCGCGACTGATGCTGCTCCTAGAGCTGAACGACATCGCGCTGTCCTTAAGCGACGATCGTCAGGTGCACTATCAGCAGCCGGGCGTTGCCCTCGCGCGCGGCGGTGAACTGCTGTTTGGCGACGACGCGCTCGCCGCCAGCCGCCTACACCCGCTCGACAGCAACGACAGCTATCTGCAGAAGCTCAGTGCAGAGCCCCTGCCCCGCCCCCTGGAGCCCGCACGAAACTATGCGGACCTGGTCTATCGACACCTCGAGCAGCTCGCACCCCATGCCGGGGACGAAGCGCTGGCCATCAGCGTCAGCTCCACCACAGCGGCGGAGCAGCTGGCGGTACTGCTCGGCATTGCGGGCGAAGCCCGACTGAAAGTTCGGAGCTTCGTGAATCGAGCCGTTCTCTACGCCACCACAGTGGCGCCGGAAGGTGAGGTCACCGTCGTCGACATCGAGCGCCACCGGCTGGTTCTGACCACGCTCGACTGTGGCGATCAGGTGTCCTACCGCTCCCATGACTCGATCTCCGGGGCCGGTGCGCTTGGCATCCTCGACAGCTGGACCAACCTGGTCGCGGATCAGTTCATCCGCGCGACCCGCTTCGATCCGCTGCACAGTGCCGATAGCGAGCAGCAGCTCCACAACACCATGGAGCATTGGCGACGGCACGGGGATCGCCAGCAACGCGATCTGACCATCGATATCAGCCTGCAGGGCGATACCCGCAGCGCGTCCGTTGCGACCAGCGCGCTCCTCGCCAAGACCAGTGCCCGCCTGAGCGCGGTCGATCAACACCTCAATGGACACCCAAGACTGATCCTGACCCCCACGGCCGCGGCATTCCCGGGGATTTTCGAACACTTCACCCAGCACCACGACGTGCTGGTCGCATCGTTTGACGACCGTGCGAGCGCGCTGCGACGACACAGCAAGGCGCTCGCAACGGATCGCGTGCAACTTAAAACGAGCCTGCCGCGGTTGGCCAAGGCGGCGCCAGCCGCGTCCCAGGGACACGCGACCGCGCCAGGCGCAGCGCCGGCCTCAGAACCGGCTGCAGACGCCGCACCACCGGCAGCGCCCGCCGCTGTGGAAGCAATCACCGCCACGCATCTGCTCTGCCGCGGGTCCGCCCGACCGCTGCCCGATGCCTTCGTCAACCTGCCGCTGCGGCTGGCTGGCGGTGGTCGCATCGAGGTGATGGAGGGTGTGCCCATCTATACGGCCGATGGCACCCGCGTCCTCGCGGCGCTGACACAGCTCCCCTGCGGACTCGCCTTCCTCATCGACGGTGAGCGCTATGAACTGATCGCTGTGCAGGACGGTTAGCGCCTATGCCGCGCCGTCGCATGTCCGTCTTCTCCATGTCCTTCCTGGACGTGATGAGCTGTGGCTTCGGTGCCGTCATCCTGATCTTTCTGATCATCAACCACGAGTCGAGCGAGGACGCCAAAACCTACAATCAGGATCAGCTGTCAGAAGTGCGCCTGCTGGACTACCAGGTCCAACAGGGCGAAAAAGATCTGCTGGCCCTGCGGGAACAGCTCGAAGAAACCCTGCAGAACCTGGCGCAATCACAGCAAAGCCTCGCCAGCATTGAAGAAGATGTCACCCGCAATCAGACCGCACTGGCCGAGCTGGACGCCATCTCCGCAGCAGAGCGCGAGAGCCAGGACGAACTGTCTTCTGATATCGAGGCGCGCCAGGAAGAGCTCGACCGCCTTAAAGCCCAGAACGAGGCTAACGCTGGCAACCGCGCCCGCACCGTCGAAGGCGAAGGCGACCGGCAATACCTCACGGGCTTAAGAATCGGGGGCAAGCACATCGTCGTCGCGATCGATGTGTCCGCAAGCATGCTCGACGACACGATCGTCAACGTCCTGATTCGGCGCAACATGAGCGACGAGCGACGTCGCGCGGCGCCAAAATGGCAGCGTGCGATTCGCACCGCCGAGTGGATTGTGGCCCAGCTTCCGCTGGACGCCGAGTTCGAGTTTCTGACCTTCAACACGGAGACGACGTCGCTACTCGGCGAGGAGACCGGCAACTGGCGACCGGTGAGCGACGCCCGGGCGCTCGACACGGCCATCGATACCCTCAAGGAGAAAGTTCCGGAAGAAGGCACCAGCATGATCAAGCTGTTCGAGGTGATCGGACAGCTCAGTCCCCTGCCCGACAACGTGTATCTGGTGACGGACTCGCTGCCAACGCAGGGGGAGCGAGAGCCCCGGCGCACCACCGTCAGCGGTCGCGACCGCATGGATCTGTTCCGCGCGGCATTGCGCAAGCTGCCGAAGCAGGTGCCCCTGAACGTCATCATGTTCCCGATGGAAGGCGACCCGCAGTCCGCGGCGGCATTTTGGAATGTCGCCCGAACCACCGGCGGCAGTTATATCTCCCCATCCAGAGACTGGCCCTGATGGCGCAGCGTGGCGGCAGACGCGGTGTGGAAGAGTTTAGCGTGTCGTTCCTCGACGTCATCTGCTGTGGCTTCGGTGCAATCATCCTGCTGTTGATGATCACCAAGACCGTACAGCCAATCCTGCTTGAGAAATCGAGCGCTGACCTCGATGGGCAGATCGCAGCGCGGGAAAACGCGCTGTACGAGCTGCGCGGAGAGATCCGTGAGGTGCGCCGCCAGCTGAGCGATACCACGGATCAGCTGGACCAGGACCTGACGCAGCTGGCGGCGCTGCAGAAGGCCCTCACGCAGCTCACGAACAGCTTCAAGGCATCCACGGACGAGCAGGAGAAGCGCTCACAGCAGCAGCTCGAACTCGCCGCGGCGAAACAGTCCCTGACCGATGAGATGCAGCGCCTGCTCGGGGTCGGCTTTCGCCGACAGACGGAACTGGTGGGTGGGATCACGGTCGATTCCGAGTACATCATCTTCGTGATCGACACCTCTGGCAGCATGTTCAATGGTGCCTGGGGCCAGGTATTGCGGAAGGTGCGGGAAACGCTCGCGATCTATCCCCAGGTCAAGGGCATCCAGGTGATGAACGACATGGGCGACTACATGTTCACGGGCTTTGCGGGACAGTGGATACCCGACTCCGCGGCGCGGCGGGATGCCATCATCCGCCGGCTGCAGAACTGGAATCCGTTCAGCAACTCCTCACCGGTGGAGGGCATCCAGCGGGCCATCGAGACCTACTACGACCCCGACAAGCGCATCAGCATCTACGTGTTCGGGGACGACTTTACCGGGCGCAGTATTGAAGAGATTGTCGATCAGGTGGACGCCATCAATATCGCCGACGAGTCCGGCCGGCGCCGGGTGCGCATCCACGCGGTGGGCTTCCCCGTTCACCTGCAGTCGGGATCGGGTCGAGTGTTCCGCTTCGCCGCGCTGATGCGCGAGCTGGCCTTTCGCAATGACGGCACTTTTGTAGGCCTGTCGGAGTTTGATTAAGCTCATGGAATCCGCCAAGCGCTTCACCGGTACTCTCATGGCCCGTCGCCTGCCCTCCTGCGTTCTGCTGCTGGCTGTTCTGTCCGGCCTCGGCGGCTGCCTGGGCGCCGCAGTCGAGGTGCCAACAGAGTTTCCCGTACCGCTGCTGCGCCAGCTTCCCGTCAATGTCGGACTGGTCCTGTCCGACGATCTGACCAGTTTTGTGCATGAGGAAACGCTGCCGGACAACGGCGACTGGCGCATCGTGCTGGGCCCCGCGCAACCGGTCATGTTCAACAACCTCTTCGCGGGTATGTTCGATTCGCACCAGATCGTGGCCGACACAAGTGCGCAGACACAGGGGCGCAGCGTCAACGGCGTCCTCGTGCCGAGCATCGAAGAGGTGCAGTTCTCGATTCCCAGCCAGACGCGCAGCGACTACTTCGAGGTCTGGATCCGCTATCAGATCAAGCTCTACGACAACGGCACGCTGCTCGGCGAATGGCCGATCACGGCCTATGGCAAAGCCAACGTCCAGAACTATGGGCTGTCGTCCACCTCACCGGCCCTGCAGGCCGCCGCGTTCGCAGCGTGTCGGGATGCCATGGCCTACTTCGCTGTTGAGTTTCAGCGGGTCCCCGCGGTGCGCACCTGGCTCGCCGCTCAGTCCCCGCAAGGAGCCCCGTCATGAGACATCACCGCGCCAGTGCGCTTTTGCTCGTTGCCCTCCAGCTACTGCTGGGCGGATGTGTGACCGCGACCGTACAGGCTGTGCGGGAGGCCAATACCGGTTTCGACAGCGAAGATTCGCTGGTGGTGCTGGGCCGGCGCTCCCGGCCGACCGCCAACGAGACAGAGTTTAACTTCGTCAACTGCGTCAACCGCAAGGTTGCGGCCGGTGCGAACGGCCTGCCGGTCGTGCAGGAGCGGGAGTTCCGCGATGCCCTGTTCCCCTGGTTTGAGCCGCGTACGGCCCCGGCCAACGCATCGGATCTGCCGGAACTCATCGGCGAGCCGGCGCTCGCAGCGCGCCTGGAATCGATTGGCTTGCGCTATCTGGTCTGGGTCGAGGGCTCCACGCAGCGCACGGACTCCGCCGGTTCCATGAGCTGCAGCGTAACGACCGCCGGCGCCGGCTGCTTCGGGTTCCTGACCTGGGAGAACGACTCCAAGTACGAAGCGCAGATCTGGGATGTCCGCACCGGTCACCAGGCCGGCAAGGTCAGCTCCGATGCGAACGGCACCAGCTACATGCCGGCAATCGTGGTGCCGATCCCCATGATCGCCCGCGTCCAGCAGTCCGCCTGCACCAGCCTCGGTGAGCAGCTCAAGGTGTTCCTGCGCGGCACCAGCTAGCGGGCGCGGAACTCCGCAATGTCGCCCTGGAAGAAATCAGGATCCATGGCGTACCAGTCCTGTAGCGATACCCTCGCCCGCTTCCGCACGCGATCGACCATGCTGTAGAAAGTGGGACGACCGGGGTCGGCGATGATGACCCGCTTGACGCCGGCATCCAGGGCGCGCACGGACAGATCCGCGAGCGGCTTGACCAGCTTGTCCCAGAAGCACACGTCAGAGCCTATGATCACGTCATACTCGGCCAGTTGCGCATCGGTCAACTTCTTATAGTTTGAGACCAGATGCCGGATCTTGACGTCGTTCAGGTCGGCCACCAGGTCCAGAAACGGGAACACGGCAGGGTCGATGTCAAGGCCGGTCACTTTGGCTTTGAAGCGCTTGGCGCAGAACACTGAGACGGGTCCCCAACCACAGCCGATTTCCAGCACCCGAGCCCCGCGCTTCATGGGATTGTGCAGCAGGTAGTCCATCACGTTGAAGCTGGAGTCCCAGGTCTTGTGCCCGTGCGCTGACGGCTCGTGCTTCTTCTTCAACCGCTTCAGGGGCGGATACTTTTTCTCCGGCAGGATCACGCCGTAGGCGTCTTCCAGGTGATCCACCTCATGTTCGATGAGCTTGGGCATTGCAGCTCCGTCCAGCGCGATTGACACGAAAGTGGCGCATGGTAATGAAAAGCGAAGACAGTGGACAGCACCGTGTGGGGTAATAACCCACTAACCTGCTCTGGTATTCACCGTCAGGCGACCTTTACAATGCGATCCTGCTTCATCACTCGTATCGGTACCGATCGACTTCATCATGGCGACGACTGACGCTTCCAACTCCACGGCCGACCCCGCCGCAGATCCGGCCTACGCCACCCGCCTCAAGAGCGACTATGAGGCCGGCTTCGTCACGGCGGTCGAAAGCGAGACGCTGCCACCGGGGCTGGATGAATCGGTGGTGCGAGAAATATCGCGCCGAAAAGGAGAACCGCAGTGGCTGACCGACTGGCGGCTGGCGGCCTTCGAGGCCTGGCAGAGCATGGCCGAGCCGCAGTGGGCCCACGTCGATTTCGAGCCGGTCGATTTTCAGGACATCTCCTACTACTCCGCGCCGAAGAGCCAGGCCGATGGCCCCAAGTCGCTGGATGAGGTGGATCCGGAGCTGCTGGAAACCTACAACAAGCTGGGAATACCCCTTCACGAGCAAGCGGCGCTCGCAGGCGTGGTTGGGGCCGAGATGCCGAACGTCGCGGTCGATGCGGTCTTCGACAGCGTGTCCATCGCGACCACCTTCAAAGACAAACTGGCGGAGGCTGGTGTTGTGTTCTGCCCGATCTCCGAGGCCGTCCACAGCCATCCGGAGCTGGTGCAGCGCTACCTCGGCAGCGTGGTGCCACAGAAAGACAACTTCTACGCCGCGCTGAACAGCGCCGTATTCAGCGATGGTTCCTTCGTCTACATACCCAAGGGCGTCCGGTGCCCGATGGAGCTGTCGACCTACTTCCGCATCAACGCCCAGAACACGGGGCAATTCGAACGCACACTGATCGTGGCCGACGAAGAGGCCTATGTCAGCTATCTCGAGGGCTGCACGGCGCCCATGCGCGATGAGAATCAGCTGCACGCGGCAGTGGTCGAACTGGTGGCGCACCGAGATGCGCAGATCAAGTACTCCACGGTCCAGAACTGGTACCCCGGGGACGAGCAGGGGCGCGGTGGCATCTACAACTTCGTCACCAAGCGCGGCCTGTGCGAAGGCGCACGGGCCAAAATCTCCTGGACCCAGGTGGAAACCGGTTCCGCGATTACCTGGAAGTATCCAAGCGTTGTTCTGCGCGGCGACGACAGCGTCGGCGAGTTCTACTCCGTCGCCCTGACCAACAACCGCCAGCAAGCCGATACGGGCACCAAGATGATCCACATGGGGCGGAATACCCGCAGCACCATTGTCTCCAAGGGCATCAGCGCCGGCGGCAGCCAGAACAGTTATCGCGGCCTGGTTCGGGCAACGCCAACCGCAGCGGGCGCGCGCAACTACACACAGTGCGACTCACTGCTGATCGGCGATACCTGTGGTGCGCACACGTTCCCCTACATCGAGAGCAAACACCCGGGCGTGACTGTCGAGCACGAAGCCACGACCTCGAAGGTGAGCGACGACCAGCTGTTTTTGTGTCAGCAGCGTGGAATTGACCCGGAAAAGGCGGTGAGCATGATCGTCAACGGATTCTGCAAGGAAGTCTTCCGGGAGTTGCCGATGGAGTTCGCGGTCGAGGCTGGAAAGCTGCTCGAGGTGAGCCTCGAAGGAGCGGTCGGATGAGCACACTGCTGCAGGTCGAGAAGCTGGAGGCGCGAGTCGAGGACAAGCCCATTCTGCAGGGTCTGGATCTGACCATCGCGCCCGGCGAAGTCCATGCGATCATGGGCCCGAACGGCTCCGGCAAGAGCACGCTTGCGAATGTGCTCGCCGGCCGACCGGGTTATGAGATCACTGGCGGCAGCGCCCACTTCTGCGGCGACGATCTGCTCGCGCTGGAACCCGAAGCACGTGCTCAGGCAGGACTCTTCCTGGCCTTCCAGTACCCGGTGGAGATTCCCGGGGTCAGTAACATGGAATTCCTCAAGGCGGCGCTCGATCAGCAGGCGCGTAGCGCCGGTCAGGACGAGCCCGCCACCGGTGCGTTTATCAAGCGCGTGCGTGAAATCGCCGCGTCGCTGGAACTGAAACCAGAGTTCTTGAAGCGTGGCGTCAATGAAGGCTTCTCCGGAGGCGAGAAAAAGCGCAATGAGATTCTCCAGCTGCTCCTGCTGCAGCCCAGACTCGCGGTGCTCGACGAAACCGACTCCGGCCTGGACATCGATGCCCTGCAGGTGGTCGCCGAGGGTGTGAATCGCTTTGCCTCGCCGGAGACCGGCGTTCTGATGATTACGCACTACCAGCGGTTGCTCGACCACATCAAACCGGACTTCGTCCACGTGCTGGCAGAGGGCCGGATCATCCGTTCCGGTGGCCCGGAACTTGCGCTTGAGCTCGAAGAGAAGGGCTACGGCTGGTTGGCTGCGTGATGAGCGCCACGGCACCCGCCTCACAGTCCTGGCAGGCATTCGACCCGAAACAGCCGAGCACGCACCTGCGCGAGCGCTGGAAATACTCGCGATTGCCGGCCTACGCGGCACTGATCGACGAAGCCGGATCCTGCGAGGCGGCGACCGGTCCCTTTCAGGTGACCGGGGTACCGCAACCGGCCCCGATCGCTGGCGCTCAGGCGCTGACCGAGGCCGCGGTGAGTCACGACGACTGGGCCAGCTATCCACTGGCAGCGGCCGCGATACAGCAGGGTCTCGGTTGGCAACTGACGCTGGCGCAGGCGAGTGCCCTGATTTTGGGCTGGGGCCCCGGAAACGGGTTCGGTCTGATCGACCTCGAGGCCAATGCCGCGGCCGAGATCTCGGTCACCACCAAGCAGTCGCAGGCCGACAGCAGCGTCGGTGCGCTGCTGTTGCGGGTGGGGCCCGCGGCCAGGCTATCGCTGGATTTGGGGCTGCTGTCGCTCCCGGCACGTCGTTACCTAATGCTGCGGGTGGAGCTTGCACGTGATGCGCAGCTGGTGCTCCGGAACTACATCGGGGCCTGTGCGGCCCTGCGCGTGGAGACCCACGTGGTCTTGAGCGGGCCCGGCTGCGATGCTGTGCTCGATGGTGCCGCACTGGTCGCAGGCCGCGAGCAGGTGGATCAGCAGCTCGTTGTCGAGCATCGGTCACCGCAGGCGACCAGTCGGCACTCCTACCACTGCGTAGGCAGCGAACAGGGCCAATCCACCTTTGGCGGGCGCATTCACATCCACCCGGGTGCCCGCGGCAGCCTTGCAGAGCTGAGCAACCGAAACCTCGCTTTGAGCGCCGGCTGCACCCTGAACACCAAGCCTGAGCTCGAGATCTACAACGACGACGTGCGGTGTGCCCATGGCGCAACGGTCGGACAGCTCGATGCCGATGCGCTGTTCTACCTTCGCAGCCGAGGCATCGATGCCGCCCGCGCACAGCGCCTGCTCACGCGAGGCTTTCTCGAGGAGCGACTGGCTGGCCCGCTGGCGGAGGCCGCCCGGGACACCTTCATGGGGGCCCTACCATGAGTCCCGTTGCGGCCCGGCATACAGCGCCGTCGATTCGGGCGGATTTCCCAGCGCTCCAACGGGAAGTGCACGGCCAACCGCTGGTCTATCTGGACAGCGCAGCGACGAGCCAAAAGCCGCAGGCGGTCATCGACGCCGTCGCGCACTACTACGCCCACTACAACGCCAATGTGCACCGCGCCGCCCATCAGCTCGCGGATGAAGCCACCCGCGCACTGGAGGCCGCTCGGGCCGCCGTTGCCAGCTTCATCGGCGCACCGGGACCGGATCAGGTCGTGTTCACCCGCGGAACCACCGAAGCGATCAACCTTGTCGCTGCCGGCCTGACCAACCGTCTACAGGCGGGTGACGAAATCCTGCTGACTGAGCTTGAACATCATTCCAACATCGTTCCCTGGCAGCTGCTCGCACAGCGCACCGGCGCTCGCATCGAAGCCGTCCGAGTCACCGAGACCGGCGAGCTCGATCTTGATGATTTCGAGCGCAAGCTGACAGAGCGCACCCGGGTGTTCGCTGTCGGGCACGTGTCCAACGCGCTAGGCACGGTGAATCCGGTGCAGACGCTCATCACCGCTGCGCGCGCGGCCGGCGCGGTTACGATCGTGGACGGCGCCCAGGCCGCGGCCCACGTGCCGATCGATGTTGCAGCCCTGGGCTGCGACTTCTATGCGCTCTCCGCTCACAAGTGCTTCGGACCGACGGGCATTGGCGCGCTGTACGGCACCGCCGCGGCGCTGGAGGCGCTACCGCCATGGCAGGGCGGCGGCGAAATGATCGCAACGGTCAGCCTGCGTGAATCCACCTGGAACCGGGTGCCCTATCGCTTCGAGGCCGGAACACCGAACATCGCTGGCGCCATCGGCTTCGGCGCCGCCATCGAGTACATGAATGCGCAACCGCTGGCAGAGCTGCGCGCCGCTGAGGCGGCGCTGGTGACCCGCGCTGCCGATGCGCTCGCCGCGGTGAACGGCATCACCCTGGTCGGTCGCCCGGAGCAACGCTCCGGCTCGATTTCTTTTGTGCCGTCCGAGGGTACGCCGGACGATATCGGCACGTTGCTGGATCGCCAGGGCGTGGCCGTACGCACCGGCCACCACTGCACCATGCCGCTCATGGAAGCCCTCGACCTGCCCGGCGGCACCGTTCGCGCGTCGTTCAGCCTGTATAATGACGACAGCGATGTCGAGCGGCTGCTCGCAGCGCTGTCCAAAGCCCTGAGCTTTCTGTAGCCATGTCCTGTGCCCAACCGGTCTTGGCGAGGAGTCCCCGTCATGAGTGTTGAGTCTTTCGATCCCGATGCGGTCGCGAGTGGCGCTGTCGCCATTGAAGTGACCAGCCCCGCCAGCGACCACATCGAGACCCAGATCGCCCAGTCCGGCGAGTCTCATATCCGCCTGGCGATTGAGGAGAGCGGCTGCAACGGGTACCGCTATGCACTGCACTTTATCAGCGAGCCCGCACCCGATGACCGCCCGCTGGCAGGCCGGGACGGATGGCAGCTGTTCGTGCGGGAGAAAGATCTGCCGTTCGTCAACGGCACGCGGATCGAGCTTGAGGTGAAAGGTCTCAACCGGGCGCTGCGCTTCGCCAACCCGAACGCCGACAGCCACTGCGGTTGCGGCGAGAGCTTCTCGGTCGCCTAGCCCCGATGGAGCGGCGGCTGGTGACACTGCAGCGCGACTGCGCAGCGCGGCTGGTGCCGACGGGCGATCCCGTGACCCTTGCGAAAGACAGTTTCGTGACCCTGACCCAATCGCTGGGTGGCGCCTTCACTGTGATCAGCGAAGGGAACATGGCCCGCATCGATGGCGCGGACGCCGATGCCCTCGGACTGGAACCCATGACCCTTGAGTTCACGCCCCCGGCGGACGGCCAGGTCAGCATGGCCCAGATCGATGAGGCGCTGGCCAGCGTGTTCGATCCGGAGATCCCCGTCAACGTGCTCGATCTCGGGCTGATCTACAGTCGCGAGGTCGACGCCGATGGCGCGGTGCAGATTGAAATGACCTTGACGGCACCCGGTTGCGGTATGGGGCCGGTGCTCGTAGCCGACGTCGAGCAACGCGTCGCCAGCGTTCCGCACGTCAACAGCGTGCACGTCGAACTGGTCTTCGATCCGCCCTGGTCGCGCGATCGGATGTCAGAAGAAGCGCAGCTCGAGCTCGGGATCTTCTAGGAACAGATGACGCGGTGAGTGAATACGACAACGCAGCCGTCGCGGCCGTCCGGCGCCTGAACGCGAGCAGTGGGCTACCCTCCCTTGACGAAGTCACCGAAACCTTCGGTTTTTTTGACGACTGGGAGGACCGCTATCGCTACCTGATCGATCTGGGCAAGACGCTCTCGGCACTGCCAGACCCCTGGCGCAACGAGCGTACCCTCGTCCGCGGCTGCCAGAGCCAGGTCTGGCTGGTAACCGCGCACGATCACGGCGCGGACCGGTTGCTGCTCGCGATCGATTCCGATGCCCACATCGTGCGCGGCCTTGCGGCCTTGGTCACCATCGCATTGAGCGGCAAATCGCCTGCAGAGATCCTCGCAGCCGACATGGAGGCGCTGTTTTCTGACCTCGCCCTCATGCAGCATCTGAGCCCTTCCCGTGGCAACGGCCTGCGGGCCATGCTGCAGCGTATCCGCGACGCCGCTCGCGACGCCGAAGCAGCCCCCGAACCTTAAGCGCGCGCAGGTCGCGGTGCGGCTTGGGCTCGGGGAACGGTCCCCAGCAGCGATGCCTCACCGGGGCTCAGATGGCAGCTTCGCGCCACTTCTTCCAGCGGAACGCCCTCCTGATAGTCCTGAACGGCCCGGCGCAGCAGCAGCGTACGGCCACCGTCCCGCGTGGTCCTCGCAGCACCGGGAGCGGCGGCTGCGGGCGCCGTGTTCTCCAACCCGGTGTCCGGGCTGCGCAAGGCCATCACAAACTCCCCCAGCGCAACGCACGCCTCGGCGAACACATCGACTTGCGCTGAAGTCTGTGCCAATTGCTCACCGAGTTTCAGCATTCGGTAGTGCACATAAGCCGCGGTTCCCAGCAGCACGGCAACGGTGAGGACGAAGAGCAGGAGCGGAAACAGCAGAGTTTGGGTCATGGGGTCACCGGTGTTCGGAAGTGTCAGTTGCTGAAAATCAGTCCGCCGGAGGGCGTGCGCTGACCCCCGCCGTCGACCAGGTCCGGATCCGGGACCCGTGAGCGTCCGGTCGCTTCGTCACGGCGCACATAGGCGAACGCGGACGCAAACGGTGTGGCATTCAGATTGCGCGCATTCTCGGCGCGACGGGCCACAACAATCACCACCCGACGGTTGGCAGCACGGCCATCGGGCGTGGCATTGCTACGGACGGGGTGATTCTCGCCGTAACCAACGGCGGACAGCCGCTCCGGGCGTAAGCCCAGGTTCTGCAGAAAGGTAGCGACATTCGCAGCCCGCGCGGATGACAACAACCAGTTCGATCCGTAGGTTCCGCCGTCAACGGGCACATTGTCGGTATAGCCCTCGACGGTGATCGGCGCACTGAAACCGGATAGATAGTCGGCAAGGCTCGTCAGCGCCCCTTGCGCGACCGCCGTGAGCACCGCAGCGCCAGGCGCAAAACTCTGACTGCCATTCAGGCTGATCTCCAGCCAGTCCTGATTGCTCTCGATTTCCAGCAGGCCACCTTCGACCAGGCCAGCGAACTGCGCGCCTACCGTTGCCGCATCGGTACGCAGGGTGGCGTCCCCGGGATCCGGGTCTTCGTAGCCGGGCACGTTGGTGATATCGACCACGTGCGGAGACGCTGCCAGCGTCGGCTCACCGGTCTGCAGTTTGTCCATGGACCGGGCCGGGGTCTCGAAGGTCTGCTCGAGCACAGAGCTGAGGACCCGGTACTTGTCCACGTTGACCGACGAGATCGCGTACATCACGACGAAGAACGCGAACAGCAGCGTCATGAAGTCTGCATAAGAGACCAACCACCGATCCTGCCGATCAGAATCTGCAGCCTCTGCCAGTCGTTCAAGCTGATCCTTCTGCCAGCGCTCGGAAGACCTCATCAGGTGCCCTTTTCCACGACGGACGGGTCCAATGCAGCCAGGCGCGTTCTGATCTGCTGCGGATGCTCCGCGTGGGCAATGCCCAGCAAACCCTCAATCCATAACGTTTTCTCGCGGCTCTGGCGCATAACCAGAGCGCGGAGCCGATCGGCGATGGGCAGCAGCAGGAGGTTCGCAAAGCCAACGCCGTAAATGGTCGCCACGAAAGCGGTCGCAATCCCGGGACCGAGCTCCGAGGGATCCGCCAGGTTGCCCATGACCTGCATCAAGCCGAGCACCGCACCGATGATGCCAATGGTCGGTGCGTAACCACCCATGTTGCGGAAGACCGCTGCAGCTGCGAGATCACGGTCAAGCGCACTGTGCAGTTCGAGCTCCAGCGCATGACGCACAGTGGCCGGCTCGCTCCCATCGATGATGAGTTCCAGGCCTTTCCTGACAAAGGGGTCCTGCAACCGGTTCGCTTCGTTTTCCAGCGCGAGCATCCCGGACACCCGAGTGCGTTTAGCCCACAAGGCCAACCGCTCGACCGCGCCGGCGGACAGCGACACCGGTGGCAGAAACACCCAGCGCAGCAGCCGCAGGGCACGCGCGAGCTGAGCGCCAGGCGTCTGCAGCACAATGGCGCCGATGGTACCGCCAAGAACAATGAGCGCCGCCGGGAGATTCAGCAGCATGGAGAGGCTGCCGCCCTCGAGCTGGTTGCCCACCAGCACGGCTGCCAGTCCGATTGCGATCCCGACCAAAGACAGCAGATCGAACCGCGCGGTCATGATCGGCTCCGGGTGGCACGCTCCGTTGCGGAAGCCACCGTTTCCGTCGCTGCCACAAGACCTTTGAGACGTAGGGTGGCCTTGCTCATGATCTGGCTGACCCGCGACTCACTGACCGAGAGGACCGCGCCGATTTCTTTCAGGTTCAGACACTCCTCGTAGTACAGATTCAGGACCAGCTGATCACGCTCCGGCAACGCTTCGATTGCCCGTGCCACACGCTGCCGCAATTCCAGATCCTCAGCCGCGCGCAGCGTGTCGCTGTTGGCGCTGACCGGGTCCCAGTTGTCCTCGTCCTGGAGGGCATCGAAACTGAACAGCCGGGCCGTCGCCGCGTCATCGAGCATGCGCTGGTATTCGCTCAGCTCGACACCGAGCGCGCTGGCAACCTCGGCGTCCTCAGCCTCCCGGCCCAACTGTGCCTCGAGGCGCGAGATGGCTTCAGAGATCTGCCGGGCATGTCGGTGAACCGAGCGCGGGGCCCAGTCACCTCGTCGCACCTCATCGACCATCGCGCCACGAATGCGAATGCCGGCGTAGGTCGAGAAGCTGGCCCCGCTATCCGACTGAAAGTTGCGGGCCGCCTCGAGCAGCCCGATCATTCCCGCCTGCACGAGATCATCGGTCTGTACGCTGCTCGGCAGCCGCGCAGACAGATGCAGGGCGATGCGCCGGACCAGGTCCGCGTGCTCGCGCACCAGCGCATCGGTATCCGCCGCGCAGTGCTGGTAAGCAGAGATCCCCTGCCCTTTCATCAGCCGGCGGTCGCTGTGCCCGGCTGCAGCGCGGCCACATTGGGAGCGCCCGGCTGCGCATCCAGCATCCGATCAACGAAAAACGACAGATGACCACTGGGACGCGCTGGAATGGGCCAGCTGTCTACGGTATCGGCCAGTCGCCCAAAGGCCTTAGCTGCGGGACTAGCAGGGTACAGCTCCACGACCGGTTGCTGCTTCTGCACGCTGCGACGCACCGCATCGTCTTGTGGAACGCAGCCGGCGTAGAGCAGGGTAATGTCTAAGAAGCGCTCGCAGACGGTTTGCAGCTTGTCATACAGGCGCAGGCCTTCCGCTTCCCCGCGCACCATGTTCGCGAGCAATCGCACCCGCGACATGCCGTGGTTCTGATTCAGGACCTTGATAAGGGCGTAGGCATCTGTGATTGCTGTGGGCTCATCGCAAGTCACCACCAGCACTTCCTGAGCGGCGCACAGGAATCGAACCACATCGCTGCTGATCCCCGCGGCCGTATCGATGAGCAACACGTCCATGCCATGAGCAATGTCGCTGAACGCCCGGATCACCGCCGCTTGCTGCTCGGCGCTGAGGCTGGCCATCTCCTGGAGCCCGGACGCGGCGGGCACGATTTTCATGCCCTCGGGACCATCAAGCTGAACCTCGCTCAGCCCACAGACACCATCGATCACTTCCTTGAGCGTGCGGGCTGGCTTCAGGCCCAGCAGAACATCGACGTTCGCCAGTCCGAAGTCCGCATCCAGCAGAGTCACCCGCCGACCCTTGCGAGCCAGGGCGACGCCCAGGTTGACCGAGACATTGGTCTTGCCGATACCGCCCTTGCCGCCGGTCACGGCGATCACCTGAATGGGATTCATGGCTGCGCTAGTACTCAACCGCTGGTTCTCCTGATCTAAATGTAGTTGCTGCTCGGTTCCGGTCAATTGCACTGCGCAGACACTCGCGCAGCCAGGCCTCGTCGGTGCTGACGATCGGTGCGGCTGGATCCGCTGTCGCCTGAACGGCTGCGAGGGGCAGTCGCCGGGCCGCGAGTACGCTCATCCAGGCACCACAGGGCACCTCGCGATCCAGATGCGAGATGACAACGCACTGGCGCGTTGGACGGGACACGCGATCCGCCCTGGCCAGCCAGCGCTCCAGCACATCGCTGCGCCAATGCGCGGGCAGGACCCAGACCCAGAGCTCTGGCGTCAAAGGATCGTCGGCGATCCTGCCGCCCAGGGTCAGTGGATCGTCCGTCGACTCATCGAGCAGCAGCAACGTCTCCGGGTGGGCATGTTCAAGGGTCGCTTTCAGTTGCGGCGTATCGGCGGCGAGATGATGCGCCGACAGGAGCAAGGCGGCTCGCGCCAGAGCTTCATCACGCGCAATGCCGGGATCCCCGCAGTGCGCGAGGACGAGGCGCCGGGCATCGCACCCGCCGCGAATCAGGGTGCCCGCAAAGCGCAGGAGCGCCGTGCTCACACCGGCACCCCGCGGCCCGATGAATCGGATGGCACCTGATCTTGGAAAGGGGCCGGCCAGGGGCAGCTGCGCGATCAGCGTATCGAACACCGCTTTCCATCCGGCGGTCGCCGGTGGCAATCGATCGAGCAGCGGTGGGGCAAACGCGAGAGCCTCCAGATGCTCCCGGTAAAGCGTCCGCGCCGGCGCGATCGGCGTGCCAGCATCTCCTTGAGTCTCTCGCGTCAGAGCATCCTCACCAGCTTGCTGCTGTGCCTGCGTGGACGCAGCGTCGGTCGCCGACATTGCGGTCATCGTCACCCGACCCGCGCTACGCTCCTGATCAAGGATCAGCGCATCGCGACCAAGCGTCTCCCGAATCGTTGCCAGGACTTCGCGCACACTGCCACCCTCGAACGCCTGGGGCGTCTGGGGCGCCTGGGTCACGTCAGTTTCCTGCATCCTCATGCCGGTGCTCCTTTGCCAATCGTCGAAACGACGGAAACCTGTTTGTTCTGCGGAATCTCTTCATAAGCGAGTACATGAATGGCTCGCTGCGAAAACCGCACGAATCGGGCAAGCAGCTGGCGGATCGCGCCGGACACCAGCAATACCGTCGGCTTGCCGGCGACTTCCTGCTGATCAGCGACACTGCGGAAAGACTGTTGCAGGCGCTCGGCCATACCGGGCTCGAAAACCGGGCCCTGCCCTTCGTTCTGCTTGGCCTTCAGCAGCAGCCCCTCGAGTTCCGGCTCCAGGGTGATCACATCCAGCGCCTCCGATGTGCCGTAAATGCTGTGTACGATCATGCGCCCGAGCGCCGTGCGCACGGCCGCAAGCCTCAGCTCCGTAGGCTTGCCTTCGCCGCCATCGGCCAGTAACGCCTCCGCGATCGTTCGGATGTCGCGAATGGGAATCTGCTCCAGGAGCAGCTGTTGCAGCACCTGATGGATCTCGGCGATGCTCAGGTGATCAGGAACCAGTTGCTCCGCAAGACGCGGAGACGCGATGGCGAGCTGATCGATCAGCCGCTGGACCTCCTCGTGCCCCAGCAGCTCTGCCGCATGCGTCTGCATCAGCTGATTGAGATGGGTCGCGACCACAGTGCTCGGGTCGACGACGGTATAGCCGAGCGTCTCTGCGTTCTCTTTCTGCTCCGGCTCGATCCAGACCGCTTCCATCCCGAACGCCGGCTCTCGGGCCGCCAGACCCTCGAGTTTGCCGAAGACTTCGCCGGGATCGATTGCGAGAAGACGATCAGGATGAATCTCCGCCTCTGCCAACGTGACTCCTTGCAGGGCGATGCGGTAGCCGTTGGGCAGCAGATCCAGGTTGTCGCGGATGTGCACCGTCGGCACCAGGAAACCCAGTTCCTGGGACAGCTTTTTCCGAACGCCACGGATTCGTGCGAGCAGCTTGCCGTCCTGAGCCGCATCCACGATCGGAATCAGCCGGTAGCCGACCTCAAGGCCGAGCGCATCCACCGGCGGGATATCATCCCAGCCGAGTTCCCGCG
>JBCDGJ010000109.1:0-17793 GCA_038757945.1 Pseudomonadota bacterium | reverse complement strand
GTTCCTCGGCGAGAAAGCCAGGGGCGACTATACCGGGAAGGCACGAGCGACGGGTGGCTGACGACGTAGCACCCGGGCATCTGCCCGCGCGTTCGCGGCAGCGGCTGAGCAGGCGGCAGAGCCCCGGGCTGCGGCAGAGCTTTAATCCGCGGCAGCGCTAGGGGGATGCGTCATAATCCCGCGGGAAACCCTGTCAGGAACCGCCTCATGGCCCTAAAGATCATTGGCGCCGGCTTCGGCCGCACCGGAACGCTGTCGTTGAAGTTCGCGCTCGAGCAGCTCGGTTTCGATCCCTGTTACCACATGATGGAAGTCGGAAATAACCCGGATCATCTCGAACGCTGGCGCGAGGCCGGGCGTGGTGAACTGCCGGACTGGTCCAGCTTCTTCGGCGACTACCAGGCCAGCGTCGACTGGCCCTCGTGCAACTGGTGGCGGGAGCAGCTCGCCGCCTTTCCCGAAGCCAGAGTGATCCTCAGCACGCGTGATTCCGCGGCCTGGTATCGAAGCGTGATGAGCACGATTTACCCGTTTTCCTGTGCCGGGAGGGACAGCGACGACCCGGCACGGCAGGCCGGTGCGCGCATGGCGTTTGAAGTGATCTGGAACGGTGTGTTCGACGGCCGCATGGACGATCAGGACCATGTCATTGCTGTCTATGAAGCGCATAACGCGGCGGTTCGGGCCGAAGTGCCGGCTGCGCAGCTGCTGGAGTATCAGCCGGGCCAGGGTTGGGACCCGCTCTGCCAGTTTCTTAAGTGCCCGGTCCCGGAGACGCCTTATCCGAGCACCAACAGTACCGAGGAGTTCAACTCCAGGCGCAACCGGTTCAGCGATTCTTGATGGGGCGGCCGGCCAGGCGCGGTCGGCCCGAAGTGACTACTTGAGTGTGGCCGGTTTGAAGTGATGCTTGAGCGCGATCGCCCGAGCGTGCTCCGCCCCGCTATGACGCTGAGGTGCGCCTGGCTGGTCGCAGCCCCGCGGTGTGCCGATCAGGAAGCCCGGATGATCCGGCCGGGACCCGTCAGCTGTTCGAACTGCTGTATGGCCCTGAGCTCGTAGCTGGCGTGGAGCCGCGCGTCGGCGGCCAGCGATTCCACCTGGGCCAGGTTAAACCAGTCCACGGCGTCGAGCTCGTGGCGATCGAAGCTCGGCGTCCCCCCGCGCCACTCAGCAGCGACCACCCGGTGCAGCGCGCGCTTGTATTCGAAGTCGCCAACTTCCCGGGCCGTGGGCAGCTCGATTCCGAGTTCCTCGCGGACCTCGCGCAGCGCGGCCTGATTGGCATCCTCGCGCCATTCGATCCCACCGCCGATCAGGCCCCAGCGTTTGATCCGGCGAAAGCGGAAGGTCGCGTGGACGGCGAGCAGATACTCACGAGCACCGTCGCCGGGGTTGCGGTAGATCAGGCACCGGGCGGTGCGCAGCTTAAGCCGGCGCACGATCGGTGATCTCTGCGTTCTCTTCAGCGGTTGCATCCGGTTTCAGCGCAAGGCGCAGAAACAGGTAGCCGAGCACGGCGGAAGCGAGCGAACCGGCGAGGATGCCGACCCGCTCGTCGAAGCCCTTAACCGCGGTGTCCGGAAACGCAAGCGAGCCGATGAACAGGCTCATGGTGAAGCCGACGCCGCAGAGAATGGCGGCGCCGAACAGCCCGGCAAAGCCAACGCCCTCCGGGAGTCGGGCGACCCGCAGCAGCAGCGCCAGCCCGGCCATACCGAAAACCCCGATCTGCTTGCCGAAGACCAGCGCAGCCGCAATGCCGAGTGGCACCGGATGCAGCAGCGCGTCGAGGCTGGATCCGCGCAGGTCGAGGCCGGCGTTGGCAAAGGCAAAGATCGGCAGCACCAGAAAGGCGACGGCCGTATGCAGGTCGTGCTCGAGCGATTTGAGCGGCGAGTAGTCGGGTTTCTTCGGATCTTTCAGGGGAATGAACTGTGCGAGCACCACCCCGGCGAGGGTTGCGTGGATGCCTGACTTCAGCACCGCGAGCCACATGACGAGGCCGATGATCAGGTAGGGCGAGAATTCGGTCACCCGGCGCCGATTCAGCAGGAACAGGATTGGCAGGCAGGCGGCAGCCACGGCCAGTGCCGTCAGCGAGACCTTGCTGGTGTAGAAGACGGCGATGATCAGGATGGCGCTCAGGTCGTCGAAGATGGCAACGGTAACCAGAAAAACTTTGAGGGCAGTCGGTACCCGGGAACCCAGGGTGGCCAGCACGGCAAGCGCAAAAGCAATGTCCGTCGCCGCGGGAATGGCCCAGCCCTCCAGCGCCAGCGGATCGTTCTGATTCAGGTACCAGTAAATGGCCGCCGGAACGACGATGCCTCCCAGGGCGCCGAAGGCCGGCAGGGCAACGGTTTTCGGATCCTTGAGCTCACCGTCGAGAATCTCCCGCTTGATCTCGAGGCCAACGAGCAGAAAGAACAGCGCCATCAGGCCATCGTTGATCCACAGCAGCAGCGGCTTGTCGACGCCGAAGTCGCTGATGGTCACGGTTACGGGCACCGCAAGCAGGGCATCGTAGTAGCCGCTCAGGGGAGAGTTGGCGATGGCCATAGCCAGGGCCGCAGCGGCAATCAACGCGATGCCGCCGGCGGATTCGAGCTTCAGGAAATCCTTCAGCGCATCAATCATGAAGGGCGTTACCGATCGGTCTGGTCAGAGTCGTCAGCAGGTGTCTGTTCGGTACCGTTGCGGGTCGCGCCGCGGGTGCTGTCCCGGCTTCTGCCCGTTGGCGGGCGCGCGGCGTCGAACACCTGGCGCACCATATTCAGCGGATTCAGCTCGTTGAGCTGCCGCATGCGGGAGCGGAGCATATCCTGCTGCTCTATATACAGGAGGATACTCTGCTCGAGGTAACGGGAGATGAAACTGCCCATGCGATCACCGTAGAGGCGGATGATCTGCTCGATGGCGCGGTTGGTGAGGATCGGCTCGTGGCCCTGGGCCTCCTGCTCCGAGAGAATCTGCAGCAGCACGGCACGCGTGATGTCTGAGCCGTCCCTGGAGTCTTCGACGGAGATGCTTTCGCCGCGCACGATGAGCTTGCGGACGTCATCGACGGTGACATAGCGGCTGTCCGTCGTGTCGTAGAGCCGACGGTTCGGGTACTTCTTGAGTTGATGCATCAGCCGGCGGCGTAGGCGGGTTTTGGAAACACATACTGACAGACGCCGCGATGGCGTTCGAAGCGACGGAAATCGGACGGCGACTGCGCCAGGCGGTCGCTCACCGCGTGCATGACGGCCGGCTGCACGGCCATGCCGCTGTGGCTGCTGTGCACCTCGATATTCTCGGTGTTCGGGCGGTCTCGCTCCAGGCAGCTGGTCCAGGCGACCACGCCGTCGGTGCGGCTGTAGATTGCGGCACAGGGTACCGGGGGTGGTTCTGCGGGATCACCCGTCAGCAGATGGTCGCGCAGTTCTTCCGCGGTGTGCGCGCTAACCCGTTCGAACACCTGTTGCACCAGCGGGTTGGTACCGGCCGTGTCGCCCAGCCCGAAAGGGCTGCCCAGCGTGATGACCATGCGCACCCGGTCGGGATACTCCCGCGCCAGTTCCCGGGCGAGAACGCCACCGAGGCTCTGGCCAACCAGCGATATCTTTTCGCCGTGGGCGGCATCGCTCAGGGTCAGGAAACGTCGGGTGAGGGCGTCGATCAGGTCGATGCGGCCTGTATTTCTGCCGAGCAGCCAGGGGTGTATGTCGTAGTTCAGCTGTCGCAGGAGCCGTCGCAGCCAGACCGTGGATAGGTCGCTCGCCATGAAGCCGGGCAGCGTCATGACCGTATGGCCGTCGCCCCGAGGCCCGTTCAGCAGCATGGGCAGGGCCGACAGGTGGGCAAAAGCCTCGGCGACGATCCTGGCTGGCTCGCTGGCTGCGTAGAGCCAGGCCGGTGGCTTGGATTGATGCTCTTCGGCGTCAAGAACGGTGTACATCTTCTTTGTCCTGGAGCGTTTAAGAACGCGGTTGATGCGAATTTATTGCACTGCACAATACCATAGCGACCGATCGCTGAGGGCGGGAAATCAAATTTTCGTGAATATCAGTAAACACCGATCTATATCATCGGGTTAAGTTGGTTTTGTTGCGGCCACCGCCAGCGCAGAATCAGCATCAGCGGTTTGTGGTCTGGCCAATTTGTCAATACGTGGTTGTGCGCAGTTTGGTCGCAGCTACCCAAGTTGGCCCGGTGCTTGCTTGGTGCTTGTTGAAGAAGTGCAGCACTAATCAGCTTCAACGCTATGCACTTTTCAGCAGAACGACGTTGTCCAGGTTGCGGAGGACACGCCGGTATATCGATATAGCCTCGTTTTCTACCACGAGGTGGTCCGCGTCATGTACTTTCACAAATTCCTGAAAGTTCAGGAACTGATCGTCCCATTGGCCTCTTTGGTCGCTGGGGCCCAGGCGCTGATAGCGCGGTCAGGCCAACAACCGGAGAACGGAATGCAAAAGCTCAAGATTACGGATTCGGCTTTCCTGCAGATGGAAACAGAGCAGGCGCCCATGCACGTTGCGTCCGTAGAGCTGATGGAACTGCCCGCCGGCACGGACCCCGATGCCTTTATAGAAGGCTTGAGGGATTTCGTGTCGACGCGGCTCGAGCTTGCGCCCTACCTGACCAACCGGCTGCAGACCTCACCGTTCGGCATTGATCAGCCGGTCTGGGTCCGCGATGAGCACTTTGACATTCGCCGCCACGTATTCCGTATCGACGCGCCGGCGCCCGGTGGCCAGGCGGAGCTCGAGGCAACGGTTGCCCGGCTGCACGAAGAGCCGATGGACCGTGCTCACCCGCTGTGGGAGTACGCGGTCATCTGTGGCCTCGAAAACAACCGGGTGGCCTACTACAGCCGTATCCACCATTGCGCGATCGATGGTGTCAGCGGCAACGCAGCGACTCAGCTGCTGATGGACGAAACGCCGAATCATGAAGAGCGCGTACTGCCGGCGCCGTTGCCGCGCAATCGCGAAGGTGACTACGGCGCCTTCGAGCTCTGGATTTCAAGCATCGAGAGCTTCACCAAGAGCGCCATCAACATGGCTACCGGAACCCTCGACCGGGTTGATGCCGGAACTCGTCTGGTGCAGCGCGCCCTGAATCCGGGCGTCGGCCTTGGTGCGGCGCTGGAGCGGCCCCCGCGGACGCGCTTCAACCAGCCGATCACCGGCAAGCGAACCTACGCGGTCGGCGAGCTGCCGCTGGCGGATGTCAAGGCGGTTGCGAAGGCCGCCAAGGTCACCATCAACGACGTATTCATGGCCGTCAGTGGCGGTGCGCTGCGGCGCTACCTGAAGCGCCACGGCGAACTGCCCGAAAAGTCCATGATTGCGGGCTGCCCTGTGTCCCTACAGAAGGACCCCACCGCGGCAGACACAAACTTCCTGACGATGATGAAAGTCAGCCTGGGCACCCATATCGAGGATCCGGTGGTGCGCCTGAAGCACATCAACGCCTCGGCCATTGCGGCCAAGGGGGTAACGGCCGATTCTGCAGGCGCGCTGGACAACTCGCTGAGCGCGCCGGGGCTGTCGCTCGCCATGAATGCCGCAGCGCGACTCAACGAGAGCCTCAACCTCGCCCGCTTCATGGAAGCGCCGATCAATCTGATTGTGTCCAACGTGCCCGGCCCTCGCAAAACGCTCTACAGCAACGGCGCGAAGATGCTGGCGCACTACCCGGTGTCCGTGCCCGCGCACGGTCAGGGCATCAACATCACCGTCCAGAGCTACGTAGATGGGATGTACTTCGCGGTTACCGGCTGTGAGCGCGCGCTGCCGGACGCGCAGAAGCTGCGCGATGACCTGCTGGCTGCCTACGCGGAGCTCTGCAGCGCGATGCCGTCGAGCGTGGTCAGCATCGAGCTGAACGAGCGGGAAACCGCCGCACCCGCGTCCAAGGCGCTAAAAAAGGCAGAGGAACAGCGCGTAGCCTGATCTTTACTGGCCAAGTGATCGCCTAAGGCCGGGTTTTGCACCGGCAGTACCGGGAAAATTGTGCGACGCACAAGAGAATTTGTGTGCACTGCACAAAAAAATGTTGCAATGCACAAATGAAGTCTTAGAATGCGTTTGTGCACTGCAGCATGAGCTGCTTGAACTATGTGCTCACCCATAAGTGCCATCGCATAGCAACCAGAGGAATCCCCATGAGCATCATCGATCGTCAAATGCAGCTCGGCCGCGACCTGTTCGAGCTGAACACCAGCACCGCCCGTCGTCTGTTCGAAGTTCAGACCAGCGGCATGCGCCAGTACTTCGAGACCAACGAAGAGTTTGCCAAGCGTCTGCCGGAAATCCGCGACGTTTCCAGCTTCGTTGAGCTGCAGCGGGAATACGGTCAGACCCTGTGGAGCGACATGCAGAGCAACCTGCGTGAGAACGGTTCTGTCCTGCGCGAAGCCGTAGAGCACACCGGCAAGGCCATCCGCACCGCCTTCACCAGCGCTGGTGAAGAGGGCGAAGAGGAAGTCAGCGCCGCTGCCTGACTCGAGTTTGCGCGCCTGCAACAGGCGCCGGTAGCTGTGTGGCTAAACCCGCGCAGCTCCCAGGAGCGGTGTTGAGAGACACCGCTTTTTTTGTGCCTGGGAGTTTTCCAGGCATGCTGAGGGGCAGCGGTGCGCACCGCCAGCCGCTCACCCGTACAGTCATCCAAATGAAGCCAGCACCATGTTGACCCAACTCTCTACTCAGGACGCGTCCTTCGCGTTCATGGAAACCAAGGCGACGCCGATGCACATCGGGGCCGTCTACCTCTACAAGCAGCCCACGGCAGCGGATGGTCAGCCGGTTGCAGCGCTGGCGGAAGCGGACATCCTTAAGTACTTTGAAGAGAGGCTGCACCTGTGGCCCTTTTCGCGGCAGCGGCTGATCCGCGTGCCCTTTGATCTGGACTACCCCTACTGGATCGAAGACGGGGAGTTTGACCTCGAGTATCACGTGCGCCGGATTGCGCTGCCGAGCCCGGGCGACTGGTCGACGCTGATGGAGGTCAGCGCCCGCATCTTCTCTCGCCCTCTCGACTTTTCGCGCCCGCTCTGGGAGTTCTACCTGATTGAAGGTGTGCAGATTCCTGGCGTCGTGGAAAACGGCATCGCGATTCTCAGCAAGACGCATCACGCAGCGGTCGATGGTGCTTCCGGCATGCATCTCATCGCGCAGCTGCACGAGCTGACGCCGCACGGCAGCAACGTGCCGCGGCCGGAACGCAGCTGGCGGCCTGACCCGGTGCCGTCCGATGTGGAGCTCATGATGCGTACCGGTGTGCGTAATACGTTGCAGCCGTTCCGCTTTGCGCAGACGCTGGCTCGAACGATGTCGCGCGTGCAGCTGCCGTCCGGCGGCGAGCTGATGAGTAGCGGCACCCGCCCGCGGCAGATGGCCCGGGTCGTTCCGAAAACCCGCTTCAACGGCCGCGTTACCGCCAGCCGCGTTGCCGGCGGTCATGAATTCGAGCTGTCCCGGCTCAAGCCCATGCGGGCAGCCGTCGCGGGCGCGACGGTCAACGATGCCGTGCTTGCGATCTGCGGTGGCGGCTTGCGCCGGTACCTGCATGCCAAGCGTGAGCTCGCCGGTGATTCGCTGGTTGCCATGGCGCCGGTCAACATCCGTAAGGAAGGCGACATCGGCAAGGGCAACCAGGTTTCGGCACTGTTCGTGCCCATCGGTACCGAGATTGCGGATCCCATCGAGCGGCTGCAGAGCATCCAGGCGGCGACCTCGGTCAGCAAGGCCGTCAACAACGCCGTCGGGGCGCGGATGTTGACCGACTATCAGCAGTTCGTGCCGGCAGTGACGATGGCGCAGGCGGGGCGACTGTCTACGACCATGGCGCAGTTGCCCAATCCGCCGTTCAACGTTTCGATCACCAACGTGCCGGGGCCTCAGGTGCCGCTGTATGCGGTGGGTGCTGAGCTGGTTACGTCGGTT
Source organism: Pseudomonadota bacterium (assembly GCA_038757945.1). Classification (GTDB taxonomy): domain Bacteria; phylum Pseudomonadota; class Gammaproteobacteria; order Pseudomonadales; family Azotimanducaceae; genus CALHVX01. The sequence goes on along the minus strand of JBCDGJ010000109.1, from coordinate 9,856 downwards.
GGCCTTGGTCCGATTACGCACGGCATGGGACTGATCATGCCGGTGACCAGCTACTGTGGACGGATCATGCTTGGCTTCGTGAGCTGCCGATCGATGATGCCGGACCCCGAGTTCTACGTTGAATGCCTGCAGGAAAGTCTGGAAGAACTGGAAGCGGCGGCCGTCGTCGCAGTGAAGGAGAGCGCCGCATGAGCCGTCCGATTGCCGTAATCACTGGAGCCTCTTCCGGCATTGGCGCCGAGCTTGCCCGGGTCTATGCGACGGAGGGTTACGATCTGGTCCTGACCGCGCGTCGTGAGGACCGGCTCGAAGCGCTGAAAGACGAGCTGTCCGAGGCGACCAAGGGGGCCTGCGTTACCCATGTGGTCGCTGCTGATCTGGCGCGTCGCCGCGGTGTGGCCAAGCTGGTCGAAACGATCGACGAGCTCGATCTCGAGGTGGACGTTCTGGTGAACAACGCCGGCGTCGCCGAGTCCGGCCGGTTTGCGGATATGGCGCGCGGCAGCGCCAGCGCCATGATCAACCTCAACGTTCGCGCGCTGACCGAGCTTTCCCTGATCTTCGCGCAGCGCATGGCCGAGCGGGGCCATGGTCGGGTGTTGAACGTGAGCTCGATCGTCGCGTTTCAACCGGTTCCGTCCATGGCCGTCTACAGCGCCAGCAAGGCGTACGTGCTGTCGCTCACCGAGAGTCTGTCCGAGGAGTTTCGCGGCACCGGAGTGACCTTTTCCGCGCTGTGTCCGGGATTGACGCGCACCGAGATGGCCGAGGCCGTCGCCCCGGCAGGCTTCGAACCGGTGGCGGACTTCGTGATGTCCGAAGCCCGGGATGTTGCCCGGCAGGCCTTCCGAGCCTGTAAGCGTGGCGAGGTGATCATTATTCCTGGCCTTTTGAATCAGGCCTTTGTTAACTGGAGCCAGACGCAGCCGCGCTGGTCCTATCGTCTGATGTCAGGGCTGGCTGCCCGGATGTCCTTTGCCATGGACAGCAGCGACCGCTAGCGGGCGGCGAGGTACGGCCGGTCAGGTACGGCCGGTCAGGTACGGCCGGTCAGGTGCGGCCGGCAAAACGCGCGCCAGCGGGATCCAACAGACAGTGGGGAGAAGATCATGAGTGACACTGGCGGACCGGAGCAACCGGCACAGGAACAACCCGCGGCGCCTGCTGCGCAAAGCTCGACGGAGGCGACCGTGCAGTCGACGGCGGCATCGATCGAAGCGACCCCTGCTGCCAACACGACCTACAAAGCGCCGGGCGCACAGGGCATTGCGCTGAATGCGGCACTGGGTGTCGATCGGCAATCCTTCGCGGACACCTGGCGGGACCTGCTCGGTGCGGCGGCCGCGCAGCCCCGGGCGGTGTTTGATACGGCGCTGGAGCTGCAGGGCGACATGCTGTCGATTGTGCTGGGGAACAGCCCGCTCGAGCCCGATCCGCGGGACGCGCGTTTTGCTGACGAGGCCTGGACGCACAATCCACTGTACCGGCGCGTGGGGCAGGCGTACCTCGCGTGGGCCAAGTCCCTCGACAGCTGGCTCGACCGATCCGGCATGGCGGGCATGGACCGTGCCCGGGCGCGCTTCGTCTTTGATGCTGCAAAAGAGGTCTTTGCCCCGGTTAACCTGCTGCCCACCAATCCCGGCGCGCTGCGTCAGGCCCGCGATACGCGTGGGCAGAGCATTCTGAGCGGCGTGCGCAACTTCATCGACGATCTGCGCCACAACCATGGTTACCCCGCAGCGGCAGATCGCGATGGGTTCGTTATCGGCCGTGAGGTTGCGGCGAGCCCGGGGGCGGTCGTATTCCGCAACGAGCTCTTCGAGCTGATCCAGTACCAGCCGAATACGGAGCAGGTGGCGGCGGAGCCGTTCCTGTATGTGTTCAGCCAGGTCAACCGGTTCTACCTGGGGGATCTGACCCCGGATCGGAGCATGTTCCAGCGCCTGCTTGATGCCGGTCATCCGGTCTTTGCGGTCAGCTGGCGCAATCCGACCGCGGAGCAGCGGGACTGGAATCTCGGCACCTACGCCGACGGCGTGATCGAAGCGATCAGCGTCATGCGCGACATCACCGGTGGCCGCAAGGTCAACCTGATGGGCCTGTGCGCGGGCGGCATCAACGCGGCGATGGCGGCGGCGCTGCTGGCCGGCCGCGGTGACGACTGGGTGAACTCCCTGTCCCTGTTCGTGAACGTGCTCGACAACCGTACCGAAGACAGCGACTTCGGGCTGTTCGTCAGCGAACGATCCGTTGCTGCTCAGAAGGAGCGGGTGCGGATGAAAGGCATCTACGACGAGAAAGACGTCTACGAGATGTTTGCCATGCTCCGCTGGGAAGACAACATCATGAGCTTCCTGCGCCGCAACTACCTGATGGGCGAGGCACCGCTGAAACATCCGCTGCTGTTCTGGTCCATCGACTACACGCGGGTGCCGGCCGGGCTGCATACCGATTTTCTGGACCTATCGCTCGATAACCGCCTGGCGAAGAACGAGTTCATGGCCCTCGGCAAGCGGCTGAAGCTTTCCGACATCCGCTGCCCGGTTTATCTGATGGCAGGTTCCACGGACCACATTACCCCCTGGCGTGCCTGCTATCGCTCGACCCAGCTCTTTGGTGGACCGGTCAAGTTCGTGCTGACGAACCAGAACCATACGCAAACCATCTCGGCCCGGACAGACAACAAGCACCTCAAATACTGGGTCGGCGACCAGCTGCCGGTCGATGCCGAGGCCTGGGCGGAGGGCGCCCGTGAGTATCCGGGATCCTGGATGTTCGACTGGATTGCCTGGCTCGACGATCAGTCACCCGAACGGGCACCGGCAGCGGCCGAGCTCGGGAGCGAAAACTATCCGGTGATCGATTCCTCGCCGGGACGCTACGTGCTCGAATGATGCAGCTTTCCAGAGGTGCCAAAACCGCGTAGGGTTCTCCAAGGCATTCGCAACTGGGGAGACTGCGTATGGCGACCTACATCATGCTGAGCACGCTGACCGATGAGGGTCGTAAGACGCTGAAGCAGCGGCCCGAGCGCCTCAACGAGGTCAACAAAGAAATTGAGTCCATGGGCGCTCGTGTCACCGCACAGTACGCGGTGCTCGGCGGCTACGACTTCGTCAACGTGATCGAAGCGCCGAGCAACGAGGTCATGGCACGGATCTCTATGGAGCTGGGTGCCAGGGGTACGATCAAGATCACCACGCTGCCGTCGATGGCAATCACGCAGTTCGTCGAGATGATGCAGCAGTCGCCGCCGCGAGCGGGCCAGGGCGAAGGCGGCAGCTAGACCATGGCGCGCTACGTGATGCTGCTGAAGTATCACTCCGCCGCACTGCGAGGCGTTCAGAAAGATCCCGATGTACTCTTGCGTCTGCATGACAGCATCGAGCGCTGGGAATCGAAGGTGCTGGAGAGCTTCCACCTGCTCGGCGAATATGATCACTGCCTGATCATCGATTCCCCAGACAATTTTAAGGCCTACCGGGCGTCGCTCGGTCAGGAGCTCAGCACCACAGCAGAGACGGAGATCCTGCCGGCGATCGATCTGCCGGTGTTTTCCCGGCTGCTGTCGCAGTCCGCGCAGACCGACGGTCCGCATCGTTGGCAGATCCAGCCCTGGGCCCGTCTGGCGCGCTGGGCGATGCGCCCTTACGCCTACTCGCGCCATGGCCGCAGGTACTTCAAGCCGCTGACGATTACCGGCAAGGAGCGGCTCAAGAACTTCAAAGGGCCCTGCATCGTCGTCGCCAATCACTCGAGCCATCTCGATCAGTATGCGCTGTTCCCGGCGCTGACCGAGCGCATCAAGTCGAACCTGTATTTTGGCGCAGCTGCTGACCGCTGGTTCCTCAAGGGCCGTGATCAGATCAGCCTGCAGCCCTGGTATCAGTCGCTGGTCATGGGTCTCTATCCGGTGCAGCGGGGGGGCGGCTCAAAGGCGCTGGACTATCCCCGCTGGCTGCTCGATCAGGGGTGTAACCTGATGCTGTTTCCTGAGGGGACGCGATCGCGCGGCAAGGAGCTGGCCAAGTTCAAGTACGGCGTCGCGATCCTGGCGCTGGAGTACGACATCCCGGTAGTCCCGGTCTACATGACCGGCCTGAAGCGGATGCGACCCCCGGGGACGCGGGAGATCATTCCAGGGCCGGTGGGCAGCCACGTGCTCGAGCCGCTGCGCTTCGCCAAGGGCACGAGCGTGCCGGACGCTACCAAACAGCTGTTCGACGCGATGAACTCGGTCCACCAGAAGGTGCTCGAGCACGGGGATGAGGCAGCGCGGCAGTCCTGAGCTGGCAGGGTCCTGTCGTCAGCCGGCCGGTGTGCGCACTGCTCCGGCAACAACCTGATCCAGCCAGGCGGTGAGGTCCGTCAGCACCTCGTCCTGGTTGGTTTCATTGAACAGCTCGTGGCGCCCGCCCGGATACACCTTCAGATCCAGGTTCAGGCCATAGCTGCGATAGGCGCTCACCATGCGGTTCAGGTTGGCCTGCTCGCCGTGCACCGGATCCTCGGCGCCGGAGAACACATAGATCGGCAGCGTCTTGGGAATCGTTGCCAGGTTGCCGCGCCGGGTGGCCTCCCGAGCGCCGCTGAACAGCTCAACCAGGCTGCCGGCCCGCAGCACGAATCCGCACTCCGGATCGTCGACGTACTTCTGCACCTCCGCTGGATCCCGGGACAGCCATTCAAACCCGGTCGCGTCCGGCTCGTCGAACGGTTCGTTGGACTTGCCGAACAGGGTGTCCTGCAGCAGCTCGCTTTCGCCGGCATGGCCGTGGCGCCAGCGTTCGAACAGCGCCAGCACCCGAGGGATCAGGCTCAGGACCGGGTGGGCGAAGCCCGGTGATCCGGACAGGGCGATGCCGTCCAGCAGATAACCGTAGCGGTAGATGAACTGCTGGCTCAGCATTGCACCCATGCTGTGCCCGAGCAGAATGGTCGGCGCTCCTGGATGCGCGGACCGCGCGAGTTCGATCAGCGTGCGCATGTCGCCGAGATTGAGGTTCCAGCCGTCGACACCCACATCGCCGAGATGGTCCGGGCCCGCCGTGCGCCCGTGACCGCGATGGTCCTTGCCGTAAACCGCGTAGCCCGCGGTCGTCAGCGCCCGGGCAACCGTCTCATAGCGCCGGATGTGCTCGCCCATGCCGTGCGCCAGCGCGACGATTCCCCGTGCGGGCCCCGACGGCAGCCAGCGCAAGGCGTAGCTGCGGGTGCCGTCATCGCCGACGAGGTCGATTTCTTCGCCCGTTGTCGCCTCCGCGACGGCCGCCTCATGGGTCTCCGGCGCGGTGTTTGCAACGGTCTCTGCAGCGGTCTTTGCAGCGGTCTTTGCAGCAGTGCCTGCAACAGTGTCTGCAGTGGTATCGGTGCTCACTGCGATGACTCCAGCTTGCCGTCGTCGAGCAGGCGGTTGATGACCTGGGCGACGCCGGCTTCGTCGTTGCGGCCGGTGACGAACTGCGCGGCGGCCTTGATTCGGTCCTCGGCCTGGCCCATGGCGACGGCGGTACCTGCCAGAGCAAACATGGCAAGGTCGTTTTCTGCATCGCCGATGGCGAGGATGGTTGCGGGATCAATGTCCAGGTGTTCGCAGGTAGCCTTCAGCGCCGCTCCTTTGTCCGCCGCTTTAGCTGTGATGGTGCTGATGAGCTTGCCGCTTGGACCAACGGAGTCGAAGTAGTTGACCGTTGCACTGAAGCGCGGAGCGAGTTCCGAGCGAATGAGGTTGTTGATCGCCGAGCCCTGAATGGCGGCGATGCGGGGCAGGTTGTCGGGATCAAAGGTCGGGCTCAGCTTCGGAACCCAGCGCATCTTCGCATCGAGCGCTTCGGGATCTGGTTTGCCATCGAGTTTCAGCAGCACGTCTTCGTCGACGGTCACTGTCGCAATGCAGCGTTGCTCGTCGCACAGGGCGAAGAGCTCGGCGGTGAAATCGGCGGGCAGCCGTTCGTCGAACAGGTCCTGGCTGTTACTCCGGTCGTGGACCTGGGCCCCGCTGCAGGCGATGACGGGATCGGTCAGTCCGGCGGCATCGGCGACGCGGAACGCCATCTCCTTCCAGCGGGCCGTGGCTATGATGACGGTCAGTCCGGCCGCGCTGGCGGCACGCAGGGCGTCACGGTTGGCGTCGGGCAGATCTTCGCCGACGAGGAGGGTGCCATCCAGATCGATGGCCAGTGCGCGGTAGTTCATGAGGGTAGTATTGGGCAAGCCATCCGTACCAGCAAGGACGTCCGCTTCAGCATGCTCTCCATTCGCGGCCTCAACAAAACCTATCCCAATGGCACCATCGCGCTGGATGATCTGTCGCTCGATGTCCCCACTGGGATGTTCGGCCTGCTCGGGCCCAATGGCGCCGGCAAGTCGTCGCTGATGCGCACGATTGCCACGCTGCAGAGTCCCGACTCGGGGCAGATCCATCTGGACGAGCTCGATGTCCTTGCTGAACCCGAGCAGCTGCGGCGGCAGCTCGGGTATCTGCCGCAGGAGTTCGGCGCGTATCCCCGCACGTCGCCGCTTGCGATGCTCGAGCATCTGGCGATCCTCAAGGGACTGACCAACCGGTCCGAACGCAAGGCCCAGATCGAGGCCCTGCTGGCACAGACCAACCTGTGGGACGTCCGGCACAAGTCCATCGACAGCTTCAGCGGCGGCATGCGGCAACGGTTCGGGATCGCACAGGCGCTGCTCGGCGCGCCGCGGCTGATCATCGTGGATGAGCCCACGGCCGGTCTCGATCCTGCGGAGCGGCGGCGGTTCCACAATCTCCTCGCCGAGATCGGCGAGAGCGTGGTGGTGATTCTCAGCACCCACATCGTCGAGGATGTCGCGGACCTCTGCCCGCGCATGGCCATCATGGGCGCCGGACGGATCCTGCTGCAGGACGAACCACAGCCGCTGATCAGTACGCTCGACGGCCGGCTGTTCAGCCGGATCGGTAGCCACCGCGAAGCGGCGGCGTTGCGCGAGGATCCCGCGCTGGCGGTGGTGTCCACGCGGATGGTGGCCGGCCGTAGCGAGGTACGCGTGGTGGCCGACGCTGCACCGGAGGGTTTTGTCGCCGTAGCGCCGAGCCTCGAAGACCTGTACTTCCACGTGCTCCGTGAAGCGGCGCTGGATGCCGAATCGCCGTCTGCGGATGCGGTTGCCTGATGGGTGCCATTGCCGCCTTCGAGTGGCGCTTCCAGCGTCGCGGGTTGCTGTTCTGGAGCCTGGGCAGCGTGTTCTTTCTGCTGTCGTTTCTTGCCATGGCCGTGGAACAAGTACAGATCGGGGCCGCGTCTGCCAGCATGGATCTCAATGCCAGCTGGGTCATCGTTCAAACCCACCTGGTGCTGGGCATTCTGGGTATGTTCGCGGCGATTGCGTTCGTGGCGGGCGCAATTACCCGGGACTACGAGGCCGGCACTGCGGAGCTGTTGTTCAGCACCGGCGTCTCGGCCCGCCAATTCGTGCTCGGGCGGTTCCTCGGCGGCCTGCTGGCGGCGCTGGTGGTCATGGTGCTGGCCGTGCTCGGCACGTTCCTGGCAAGCCTGATGCCCTGGCTCGACCCGGAGCGGGTGGGTCCGCTGCGGCTTGATGCCTATGCCTTCACGCTGGCGGTGGTGACCGTTCCCAGCACGATCATCATCTGCGGCCTGTTTTTTGTAACAGCGGCGTGGACGCGGTCGGTGGTCTGGTCCTATGTGGCTGCTCTCGCGCTGCTGGTCGGCTATGTCACGCTCGGCAATCTGGCGGAGCCGGAAGACCTGGCCCGCTATGCCTGGCTGGATCCCTTCGGCATCATCCCGTTCGGGGAACAGACCCGGTACTGGACGACCTTCGAACGCAACGACGAGCTGCCGGTACTGTCCGGCTCGCTGCTCTGGGGTCGGGTGCTGTGGTGCACGATCGCCTGCGCTGCCGTGCTGATCACGGCGTTCAGCTACCGCCTGCGTCTGCCTCAGCGCGGCGGCCGGCGGCCGGCGGCAGCGGCAGCGCCACCGGTGCTGACGGACGGCCTGCGACCGGTCACGCCGGGCCCGGTCAGTGCCTTTGCGGCGCTGCGCTCGCAGCTGCGCATGGATGTGGGTGCCCTGCTGCGCAGCACGCCGTTCTATGTGCTGCTCGCCTTTGGCCTGTTCAACGCCGTTGGCGGCATGCTCACCGGGCTGTCACCCCTGTACGGCACGCCGAACTATCCGCTGACCCGGTTGCTGATCGACATCATCAGCGGGACCTTCAGCCTGGTGCTGCTGCTGGTGCTCGTCTACTACGCCGGTGAGCTCGTGCATCGGGAACGCGAGGCGCGGGTCAAGCTGCTGCTGGACGCCACGCCCTATCCGAACGGCATCATGATTCTGAGCAAGCTGCTGGCGCTGTGGTTCGTGCTCTACGCCATGCTTGCGGTGGTCGGCCTGACCGCGGTTTTCGTTCAGCTGTCCAAGGGCTATGCGCACTTCGAGTTCGATCTGTACCTGAAAGGGCTGTTTGGCCGGGAAGCGATCGATTACCTGATCCTCGCGGCAATTGCGGTGGTCATTCAGTGTTTCGCAAGCGGCAAGTTCCTCGGCATGATGGCGACGCTGGCGTTTTTCATCTTCACCGCCTTCCTGCCGGAGCTTGGGGTGGAGCATCATCTGGCGACCTTCACGACACCGGCCGCGCCGTACTCGGACCTCAATGGCTTTGGCCACTTTGCGACGCCGCTGCTCGCCTATTCGGCTTACTGGCTGCTGATCTGCGGGCTGCTGATACTGGTGGCACACCTGTTTTATGAGCGTGGCATAGCTGCCCCGTTCGGCGATCGACGGCGCCAGGCAGCGCTGCGCATACGGTCGTCGGGAGTGCGGCTGGGCGCGACGACGGGCCTGGCCCTGACCGCGCTGCTTGGCGGCTGGATCTACTACAACACCAACATCCTCAACGAGTTCACCAGCAGCGATAAGCAGGAGCGCCTGCAAGCAGACTACGAAAAGGACTACGGTGGCGATCGGAAGCCAAACCCGGTCTCGTTCCGCACCTTGTCGCTGGACGTGGACCTGTACCCGGAACAGCGACGGCTGGCGGTGACCGGGCGCGGTGAGCTGGTCAACCTTTCGGATGAACCGATCACCAAGCTGCTCCTGAATGTCGACACCCGGTTCGAGTACGCGCAGCTGACGCTCGCCGGTGCGGAGCTCGCCGAAGACGACGCCCTGCTTGGGGTGCGCCGCTACCGCTTCGCGGACCCCTGGCTGCCGGGTGAGCAGCGACTGGCCGAGTGGGCTTTCGACTGGCGGAACCCGGGCTTCAGGGACAGCGGGTCTTCGGTGCGCCTGGTGGCGAACGGTACCTTCATCGATTCGCAGCAGCTGCTACCCCTGCCCGGCTACCAGTCTGATCTCGAGCTGGCCGACAACAACGTGCGGCGGCGCTACGACCTGCCGCCCGTGCAGCGGTTGCCGCCGCTTGATGATCCGCTCTGGCGCAAGGCGGGTGCCTTTGGCGTGCGCGGTCGAGCTGCCTTCGATGTGCGTATTACCACCGCGGCGGACCAGATTGCCGTGGCGCCGGGGTATCTGGTCAGCGACACCATTACCGAACCGGGGCGGCGGCGCTTCGAGTATCGGATGGACAAGCCGATCTGGCCGTTCGTATCGATCTCGTCAGCGCGTTATGCGGTTGCAGAGCGGGACAGCGATGGCCTGAAGCTGCAGGTCTTCTACCATCCCGATCACGATGCCAACATCGACGTGATGCTCGACGGCGCAGCAGACTCGCTGGCCTATTTCAGCGCTGCTTTCGGTCCTTACCAGCACCGTCAGTTCCGAATCCTGGAGTTTCCCGGCTATCGCAGCTTTGCGCAGTCGTTCCCGAACACGATTCCCTACTC
>JBCDGJ010000108.1:0-17915 GCA_038757945.1 Pseudomonadota bacterium | reverse complement strand
TGTCCCTGGCCCAGGCCATCGCCGTGGACTTCGCCCTGATCGCGCTGTTCGCGCTGCAGCACAGCGGTATGGCCCGCCCGGCGTTCAAGGCCTGGTGGGCGCGCATGGTGCCACCGGCGCTGGAGCGCTCGACCTATGTGCTGGCCTCTGCCCTGGCGCTTGGCGCGTTCATTGCCTTCTGGGAGCCACTGGGCGGCACGCTGTGGCGCATTGAGTCGGGCTGGGCATTGACCGCAATCTACGCGGCCGTGGCGGTAAGCTGGGCCGTGCTGTTGAGCGCGACCTTCTGCATCGATCACTTCGATCTGTTCGGCCTGCGCCAGGTCTGGCTGGCGGCTCGACAGCAACCCTATGCTGAGCGGTCCTTCATGACGCGGGGTTTGTACCGCCTGGTGCGCCACCCGATCTATCTGGGCTGGTTTCTGGTGGTCTGGATCACCCCGGTGATGACCCTGTCGCACCTGTTCTTCGCGCTGCTGTTGACGGGCTATGTGCTCAAGGCGATCCGCTGGGAGGAACGCGATCTTATGGCTGCGCTGCCCGAGTACGCCGCGTACCGGGAACAGGTGCCGATGGTACTGCCCAGCCCCGGTCGGTCTGTGCCCGCTGTGGCGGCCCCGACCGCGGACGCGCTCTAGCGCTGCGGTGGCCCGTCGCCCACGATGCCCTGCTCGATCAGGGCATCGATCGCGGCATCGTCCAGACCATGCTCGGCGAGAATCGCGCGCGAGTGCTCGCCGATTCGCGGTGCCAGGGCGGGGGTTCGCTGGGCTTCGCCCGACAGGTTGAAGGGCGTCGCCAGGGTACGGTCGTAGCCGGGCTCCGCCGACTCCGTCGGCACGATCACGCCGTTGGCAATCAACTGCTCGTCCTCGACGACCTCGGCGTTGCGATACACCTTGCTGAACACCAGGCCGCGCTCATCGAGCAGCCGGGACAGCTCGTCGATGGTCAGCGTTGCGATGGCGTCCGCGATCAGCGCGCGGGCTTCGAAGCGGTGTTTGAACACGGCACGAACGTGGCTGAAACGCTCGTCCTCGAGCCATTCTGGATGACCGAGGGCCTCCGCCAGGAGCGGCCAGCCCTGTTTGGCGTTCTGCATACCGAGCAGCACGTAGCGGCCATCGGCACAGCGATAGACGTTGGTGAACGGGCTCGACCAGCCCTCGGCATCGCGTCGGGCAATCGCGTCGGCGCCGGTCAGGGTGGCCTGCAGGTTGAGCCCGTTCGCCCAGGTGCCGGTGGCCGCCAATGAGGTATCCACCATGGAGCCAAGGCCGGTCTGCTCGCGCTTGAACAGGGCGAGCATGATGCCGCTGAACAGCGACAGTGCCGTTGCGTGATCGCCCACGCCGCCGGCAGGCAACGACGGCGCCACGTCCTTGTCCCGCATCATGTCCTGGATGCCGGTACGCGCGAACCAGCCGGTCAGATCAAACGCCCGGCGGTCTGCATCGGGTCCTTTAAGGCCGTAGCCGGAGATCTGCGCGAGGATCAGGCGCGGGTTGTGTTCGTGCAGTTCCGAGAAGGTGAGGCCAAAGCGCTTCAAGCGCCCGGCGCTGAAGTTCACGACCAGCACATCGGCCTCTGCAACGAGCTTCAGCAGGATCTCGCGGCCGCGATCGGTGGCGATGTCGAGGGCCAGGCTGCGTTTGTTGCGACCGGTGAGTTGCCAGCTGTGGTCGATGGGATGGCCAGCGGCGATGGTTCGGTGCCGGTCTCCCGTGAGTGGTTCAACCTTCAGCACATCAGCGCCGTAGTCGGACATGATGGTTGCAGCGCAGGGCCCGGCCAGGAAGGATCCGGCATCGACCACCTTGAGGCCGCTGAGTACTTGGGTCATAGCGGAATGATCCTCCCCGTCGTGGCAGCAGGGTTGCCCGGTGCGGGTGCTTCTGCGGTTGCGGGGGCTGACGATGCTCCGCCCGCGGCAGCGAGCGTGCGCGCCTGAGCGATCCAGTTATCTCGCTCGATGCGGCCGCTGAACCGCTCGAGCCGGGTATCCATGAAGGCAACGTCCGCCGGCGTCCAGGAGGCGATCTGCCAGAAGTAGTAAACCCCATTCTCCGCCAGCAGAGCCTTCAGTCGCGGGCCGACACCGCGAATACGCGTCAGGTCGTCGGGCTCGGTCGTGTCCTCTGCTGCCGGGTCCGTATCCGAGTTCGGATCCGCATCCGCAGCGACCGCCGAGGTGTCGGCGCGCAGCGGTACCGACGCCGCTGGCGCGGGCGCCGCTTCGGCGAGCGATCCGGTCAGGGTTTGCTCGATGCGTCCCAGGCGCAGCTTGATCGGCGACAGATCCAATTGATGGCTCGCGCGCGGCAGGGTGCGCACATAGCGCTCGAGGTCGTTGACGCGCTCGAGCACCCGTTCCAGCTGCTGCGCCAACTGCGCGCTGTTGGCTTCGGGGACCGCGCGAGTCGGTGCAACGGTCTGTGGTTCGCGGTGTGCGCTCGGTTGTGTGGCCTCGTGCTCAGGCGGTTGTGCCACGCGCGGCCCCATGCCGCCGTCGATTACATCCAACTGCTCACAGAGTCGATCCCAGGTCGAGCGCGGACCGGTCGGTATCCTTGCGGGTGATCCGAGCGCTTGCCGGTGCCGTATCCACCACCGTGCCAGCAGGATGCCCGGGATCAGGGCGGCGGCGAGCAGCAAAAGCGCTTTGAAGGCGGCGGTGAGCATGGCAGCACTCCGGAACCGTAACGTCCCTGACCCTACCGTGGGTGTGCGCGGATTGCATGCGTCGTTCCGGCGTGCTGGCGTGAAGACTGCGTGAAGTGGTCATCGCAGGCATTCCAGGGCGCACGTCCATGTTGCAGCACAGCATGAAACATCGGGTCTGCCCGCACCTGAGCATCCTTGAACGCGTTTCAAAAACTGTTAGTGTCTAACAAGCCGCTGGAGAGGTCGGCACGCGTTCGCTCGTCGTTGATAACTGAATCGGCGCGGGCGAGGCAACAGTGCGGACAACGTGCGGTGCCAAACAATTGGGGAGTATCTGATATGGGTCGATTCCGTAGTCGGACCTTTGCGCGAGCAGGTGTCTGGTCGTTGCTGCCTGCGTCAGCATTGGTTGCGGTTCCCGCAGCGGTGCAGGCTCAGGACAGCTTCGATGGTCGTGTGATCGAAGAAGTAGTTGTTCAGGCCCGCCGCCAGGACGAGACGTTGCAGGACGTGCCGGTCACCATCACCTCCGTTGGCGGCGATCAGCTAAATAATTTCCAGCTTGATCAACCGCAGGAAATTGCCGAAAGAATCCCGAACTTCAATATTCAAACCGGTGGCTCCGGCTCTGGCGGTACGCTGAACCTGCGTGGTGTTGGCAGTTCCGCGATCAGCGCGGCCTTCGACTCGGCGGTCGCACTCGATATCGATGGGGTGCAGGTTGCGCGCATGCGGATGGTGCAGTCCGCGTTTATGGACCTCCAGCAGGTGGACGTTCTGAAAGGACCGCAATCGCTCTACTTCGGTAAGAGCGCCTCCGCCGGCGTCGTGGCGTTCCGCTCGGCGGACCCGACGGAAGAGTTCGAAGCCAAAATCAGCGGCGGCTATGACTTTGAGCAGGAAGGCCAGTTCATCGACGGCTTCATCTCCGGGCCCTTAAGTGAGACCGTGGGTGCCCGCCTGGCGATGCGCTACTCGAAGACCGACGAATTCTGGGAGAACTCGTTCGCTGGTGCATCAGACAGCACCTTCGGCGAGGAAGATCTCAATGCGCGCCTGACACTGACCTGGAATCCCACGGACACCTTCAGCGCCAATTTCAAGACCACTTGGACCGACCATGAGGCAGACAATGCGATCGGCGCTCATGACATTCTCTGTGTCGTGCCTGGTGATCCGCAGGAAACCAGCTTCGCCTTTAACAACGGTGCAATCCTGCCGCTGCTCGATCCCGGCTATGACTGCAACAGCGATGATGGGGATGCGGAGCTTGGTGACCCAGGGCCTATTCACGGCGCCCAGTTCGGCGGCGTGCAGAACCTGCGACCTTTCGAGGAGCTGAAGACCAACCTGACGCGGTTGCAGCTCGACTGGGACCTCAGCGAGAACATCACGCTGACTTCCGTGAGCAGCTACTTCGAGCTTGAGGAAGAGGGCTCCGACAGCTATGGCTATGACGTCAATGGTTTCGGCACCAACATCACGATCAATGAAACGGAAGCCATCGCTCAGGAGTTCCGGCTGGCCGGCACTGTGGGCGAAAACGTCAGCTTCCTGCTCGGCGCGTTTTACCAGGATCGCGAGCTGATCTTTGATACCTACCAGCACGCTTTCGGTGCGGCGCAGTGGAGTACGCTTTTCGGGCTACCGGCCGGCGACCTCACCACAGGTAACACCAGTGACTGGCGTAAGGTGCACACCACCGACTCAGAGACATTGTCGCTGTTCGGTAGCGTGACGTTCCAGGCTACAGAGAAGCTCGAGATTACCGCTGGAATCCGGTACGCCGAAGAGGAGCGTTCGCAGCAGATCGATTTGCCCGAGCTGCACAGCACGCTCACAAACCCGGCGCTGCCCTTTGCACCGCTGTTTACGGGGATCAGCGTCGGCTTCAACTCCGGCGACATCGAGTTTGATGATGATCAGTGGGCGCCTGAGGTGAGCGCGCTCTACGCGTTAACCGATGAGATCAACCTGTTCGCCGCCTACAAAGTTGGCTACAAGGCCGGCGGCGTCGACAACAGCGCGCTGCCCAGCGCCTCGCTGTCCGCAGCGGTACAGACCCAGGACTTCAGCGATCTGATCTACGAGACGGAAACCGGAGAGGGCTTCGAGCTCGGCATGAAGGGTCGCTTCCTGGAAGGCAGCCTGCGCCTGGATGTCACGGCGTTCCGCTATGTGTATGAAGACCTGCAGGTGCAGACCTTCAACGCCCAGGCGGTTCAGTTCAGCACGACCAACGCCGGTGAGCTGATCTCCCAGGGGCTGGAAGCGGACTTCACCTGGCTACCGAGCGTTGAGGGCTTGACGGTCTACGGGTCGTTCTCGTTCCTGGATGCGGCGTTCAGCGACACCTTTGCACCGGAGATTCCGCCGGAGGTGTTTGCGATCACCGATCCCGCAGCCCAGGCAGCCGCGATCGATGGCTTTGATCTGGACGGGCGTGCCACCTCGGGTGCCGCGGACTTCGCGTTCAACGTCGGTTTCGACTACGCGCGGCCCATTGGCAGCACCAACATGGAGTGGGGCTTCGGATTTAATACATCCTTCAGCGACGAGTACGAAACGCAGAACGAGGACCCGGTGGGCTTCGTGCAGGACTCCTTCTGGCTTTTGAATGCGCGTGCCTATCTCGGCTCAGCAGACGGCCGCTGGAATGTCTCGGTGATGGGTCGAAACCTGACGGACGAGCTCTACGTCGTCACGTCCGGTGGTCGCCCGTTCTCGGATACGTCCAACAACTCGTTGCTGCCCGGTGGTGTTGGCCTGTCGGATACCGTGCTCAACTACGCGCGTGGTCGGCAGCTGTTCCTACAGTTCGAGGTTCGTCTCTAGCTTCGACGACTTGTCCATCGCCATCCAGACGCGCCGGCCTCCGCCGGCGCGTTTTTGTTTGCGAGTCTCACACACTGCGTGCACCCTCCTTGTCGGCGAGGCGTCCTGCTCGTGCGTTGCATGCGTATGCACGGCGGCAGCGGCAACCCAGCCGGCGTTTATCACGGGCGCCCGATTGTTTGACGCGCTTGAACACCGTTGCGCGGATCAGTTGAACGTGTTCTAAAAAGTGGTACTGTCTGGCAAGCCGCTGGAGAGGTCGGCACGCTTCACTCGTCGACGGTGACTGCATCGTCGCGGCAGAGGCCGCAGTGCTGACTGTGTGCGGTGCCAAACAAACAGGGGAGTCGATTCATGACTGCAAGACGCTACGCAGTGTGTCTGCGTGCTGGTGCTATGGGCCTGGCGGCAGCCGGGTTGCTGACGGCCACGGCAGCTCACTCACAGACCGACAGCGGTGCCAACGTGATCGAAGAGATTACCGTCGTTGCCCGCCGAACCGAGGAAACGCTGCAGGAAGTTCCCGTGACCGTTACGGCGATCGGTGGCGAGACGCTGGATCGCTATCAGATCGATCAGGTCGCCGATGTGCAAAGTCGGGTTCCTGCTCTAACGATTCAAGTAGGCGGATCGGGCGCAGGAGCCTCGGTGAACTTGCGCGGCGTTGGCTCCTCCGCGATCTCTGCGGCCTTCGATTCGGCCGTGGCCTTCGATATCGACGGTGTCCAGGTCAGCTCTGCGCGCCTGGTCCAGGCCGCGTTTTTTGACTCGGCGCAGATCGACGTGCTCAAAGGGCCGCAGACGCTGTACTTCGGCAAGAGCGCAACCGCTGGCGTGTTCTCGCTGCGGTCCGAAGACCCGACCCCCGAGTGGGAATATGGGTTTGATACGGCCTATGAGTTTGAAGAGCTCGGGCGGACCTTCAGCGGCTATGTCTCGGGTCCGATCACGGAAACGCTCGGTGTCCGGGTCGCGGCTTACTACAACGACATCAACGAGTTCATGGAGATCGCTCCGGAATCCTTCGCTGCTAACCAGTCGCGCGGTCAGGAGAACTTCGTTGGTCGCGTCACCTTCGATTGGGATGCCGCGGACAACTTCGGCGCGAACCTGAAGATCAACTACATCCGCAATGAAAACGACGGGGCGAACCAGTTCCGCGATATCGATTGCGGTCCCAATGGGGTCGCTGATCCGGTGATCTTTGGATTCGGAAACGCCATCATTCCCTCCGAAGCAGATTGCGATATCGACGACAGCGTGTTCCCGCAGCCTGACTCCGATCCGGTGACCCTGGGCGGTCTGGCACCCCCATCGAACCGCGCGCGGAGCGAATTCGATAGCAATAACGGCCTGCCCTTCGGCGAAAGTGAAATCCTGTTTACTCGACTGAAGCTTGATTTTGACCTTACGGAAAACCTGACGCTGACCTCGACCACTGGCTACCTGGATTTTGAGTCCAAGGACCGTGATGCCTTCAGCTTTGTCGGGGTCGGACCGGCCGTACCACTGGATCCCACGGCCCCGCTTGCACCAGCGATTGGTGCGGTCAATGGGCCCGGCGTCGGGCTTGGCCTCGGCAGTAACCTGGCAACCAATATCACGGAGCAGTTCACCCAGGAATTCCGCCTGTACTCGAACTTCAGCGGTCCGATCAACTTCCAGATCGGCGCTTTCTACGAAGGCCGGGATATCATCTTCAGCACGGCGGAGCAGGCGTTCAACGTGCCCCTGGCATTCGGCACCGGACTCAGTGGCGGGATTGGTTTCGATTACCAGCGCGAGCACACGACGGAGACCGACGCGCTGTCACTCTTCGGTAGCATCGACTTCGACGTCACCGATCGTCTGACCCTGACGGCGGGACTGCGCTGGACCGATGAAGAGAAGGAAAACGATATCGCGATTCCTTTCATCAATCCGATCATCGCCGGGCTGGACCTGGACGGCGATGGCGCCCCGAACTTCGTATCCAGTGGCTTCCAGTCGAACAAGATCGAGTTTGAGGACGACAACCTCTCGCCAGAGGTGACGGCGACCTACGCGGTATCGGACAACGTCAACGTTTTTGCGGCCTATAAGAGCGGCTTCAAGTCCGGCGGTATTGATAACAGTGCATTGCCCGGAGCTGGCCTTGCGGGCATCGGTAATCAGGATATCAACCCGGCGACAGGCAATACCTTTGATGCCGATGCCACTGGGGGTCTGATCTTCGACTCCGAAACCGTGGACGGCGGCGAGCTCGGGATCAAATCACAACTACTCGACCGGGCGCTGCGGCTGAATGCGACCCTGTACTACTACGTGTTCGAGGATCTGCAGGTGCAGCAGTTCGACGGCGTCGCGGTGCAGTTCGCAACGTTCAATGCCGGTGAGCTGACCACCTACGGGCTGGACGTCGACTACACCTGGCTGACGCCGGTGGACGGGCTGACCGTCAGCGGCTCTCTCGGCTTCTTGAGCTCCGAGTTCACGGATACGTTTGTCGACGTGCTCGGCGTGGACCTCGACGGTCGCGATGCGGCGCTGGCGCCTGACTTCGCCGGCAACGTCGCGGTGGACTACTACCGCCCCCTCGGCGGCAATCTCCGACTCGCGCTGGGTGGCAACCTGGCGTACGCGGGGGACCAGTTCACGGGGAATGGGTCCTTCCAGGTTTCGCAGGATTCCTTTGCCACGGTCGATGCCTACATCTCGATCGGCAGCCTGGATGACCGCTGGGACGTCTCGCTGTTCGCGACGAATCTGACCGATGAGCAGATCATCACGAACTCCGGCAACCGACCGTTCCTGCCGCCGGGCGGCGATGACAATATCGTGACCTTAAATCGCGGTCGTCAGATCAGCCTACGGGTGGGTTTCGACTTCTAGGGGTCACGACGCCAGAACGAACAAGCCGGGCTCAAGGCCCGGCTTTTTTTGCCCGGAAGTCCCGGGCCCTGCGAGCGCTACACCCGTTCGATGATGATGGCCGGTGCCATGCCACCGCCGGTGCACATGGTGATGAGCGCGGTGTTCAGATCGCGCCGCTCCAGCTCATCGAGCGCCGTGCCGATCAGGATGGAACCGGTCGCCGCGATCGGGTGACCGAGCGCCATGGCGCCGCCGTTCACATTGACCTTGTCGGGATCCAGCGCCAGATCGCGAATGAACTTGGCGGCCACGACCGAGAAGGCTTCGTTGATCTCAAACAGGTCGATGTCATCGGTGGTCATGCCCGCGCGCTTAAGGACCTTCCGGGCGGCCGGCACTGGCTCGTTCAGCATCAGCGTCGGATCGCCGCCGACGGTGGCGATGCACTTGATCCGGGCCCGGGGCTTCCAGCCCTGACCCTGAGCGTAGTCCTTGGTGGACAGGATCAGAGCTGCGGCGCCGTCGACCACACCGGAGCTGTTGCCGGCGTGATGTACATGGTTGATTTTCAGGTCCGGGTACTTGCGGGCGACGAGCTGGTTGAAGGTTTCGCCGGTATCGTCGACCGGGGCATCCATGAACATGGAGAACACCGTCTTCAGCTCCGCCAGGCTCTCCATGGTCGTGCCCGGGCGTGGGAACTCCTCGCGATCCAGCGCCAGCGTGCCATCATCGCGGTAGACGGGGATCAGGCTCTTGTCGAAGTGGCCGTTGTCGATGGCGTGCTTGGCCCGCTTCTGGCTCTCGACCGCCAGCGCGTCCACGTCCTCGCGCGTGAAGCCATCGAGGGTCGCGATCATGTCTGCACAGATCCCCTGGTGGGGCTGCGGATGAATGTCGCGCAGGTGCAGGTTGCCGCCGTCGACGGTGCGGTTGTTGTTTTCCGGCGTGAGCGTCGCGGTGTAGGACATCATCTCAACGCCCCCAGCGACGCAGAGGTCGTCCATTCCGCTCATCACGTTGGCCGCAGCGATGTTGACGCTGGTGATGCCGGAGCCCCAGAAGCGGTCCAGGGTGACGGCGCTGGCGTTGGTGCTCCAGCCCGCGTCCAGGGCGGCCATGCGGCCAACGCAGGAGCCCTGCTTGCCCACCTGGGTCGAGCAGCCCACCACCACGTCGTCGATGTCTTCGGTCTTGAGATCATTGCGCTCCGCGATGCCCTCGAAGACCTTGGCGAGCAGGCGGCCCGGGTGAAACTCCGACAGAGCGCCCTTGCCGGCCTTGCCGATGCCCCGGGGCGTCCGGGCGGCGTCGATGATGTATGCGTCGGTCATGGGAAGTCCCCCTGCGTCTGGAAAGAGCGTGGCGGGCGTGGTTTGGCGCCCCGTTTAAAAAAAGGGCGGCGGTCAGTCTAAACCGCCTAAGCTTGCGAGGAGAAGGCATCCGGCCCCGTATCGCATGGCCGATTTATGCCTTAAGTGCCTGTCTTCATTACAAAATCACCGATGAAAGGTTAGCCAACTATCGTGACTTCCGCTAAGCTCGGCGCAGCTTAGGAGACCCTCATGAGTGACGTTGACGTATTGATTGTTGGTGCCGGCATTTCCGGTATCAGCGCTGCCTGCCACCTGGCCCAGGCTTGCCCGGGCAAGTCCTACACCATTCTTGAGGGCCGCGACGCGATCGGCGGCACCTGGGACCTGTTCCGCTATCCGGGTATACGCTCCGACAGCGACATGCACACGCTGGGCTTCAGCTTTGCGCCCTGGCGGCAGGCCAAGGCTATCGCCGACGGGCCCTCGATCCGCAAGTACGTGAATGAGACGGCGGATGAGCACGGCGTTCGCGAGCACATTCGCTTCGGCCACCGGGTCACCAACGCCGCCTGGTCATCGGCCGATGCCACCTGGACCGTGACCGCTGCGCGCACCGAGAGCGGCGAGACCGTGCAGATCAAAGCCAACTTCCTGTTCATGTGCGGCGGTTACTACAGCTACGACGATCCGCATACGCCTGAATTCCCCGGGGCAGATCGCTTCGAAGGGCAGATCCTGCACCCGCAATTCTGGCCGGAGGATCTCGATTATCGCGGCAAGAAGGTCGCGGTCATCGGCTCAGGCGCCACCGCGATGACGCTGGTTCCGGCCATGGCCAACAACGGGGCCCAGGTCACCATGGTTCAGCGGTCCCCGACCTACGTGGTATCGCGCCCGGACCAGGATCGCATCGCGAACTTCCTGCGCAAGATCCTGCCGGAGAAGTGGGCGTACGCGATCACGCGCTTCAAGAACGTGCAGCTCCAGCGCTACATGTACGATAAGACCCGGACCAGCCCGGACAAGGTCAAGGAGCAGCTGCTCGGCATGGTGCGCGAGGAGCTCGGCCCCGACTACGATGTCGACAAGCACTTTACGCCCAGCTACAACCCCTGGGATCAGCGCCTGTGTCTGGTGCCGAACGCGGACCTCTTCGAGGCCTTGCGCAGCGGCAACGCCACGGTCGAGACCGATACCATCGAGACCTTCACGGAGCGCGGCATCCGTTTGAGCTCCGGCACCGAGGTCGAAGCCGACATCATCGTCACCGCAACGGGTCTGAACCTGGTGGTGCTGAGCGAGGTCGACATGACCGTGGATGGCGAGACCGTCCACTGGCCGGACACCTACAGCTATAAGGGCATGATGTACTCCGACGTGCCGAACATGGTGCAGACCTTCGGCTACATCAACGCGAGCTGGACGCTGCGTGCGGACCTGACCAGCGAGTACGTCTGCCGCGTTCTCAACCGCATGGACGAGCTGGGCGTCAAGCAGGTCACCGCGCGGGTGCGCGACGAAGATGCCGGCATGAACGCGTTGCCCTGGATTGACGATTTTTCAGCAGGCTACATGCAGCGCGTCATGCATCGGTTCCCGAAGCAGGGCGATCGCGGCCCCTGGCGCAACACGCAGAACTTCGCGCTCGACAAGAAGATGATTCGCGACGAGCCCCTGGAAGACGGCGCCCTGCTGTTTGGCCCCTCGGATAAAGCGGCCGGGACCGGCACCGGTGCTGCGCCCGCGCAGGAAGCTGAAGCCGCCTAAGAGCGATTTAGGAGCGATGCTCAATTGATCAATCTGGAACGCGATGGCGAGCTGTTCCGGCTCACCATGGACGCCGGCGAGAACCGCTGGAACACCACCTTTGTCCGTGCCTTCGTGGCGGCGCTCGACGAGGTGGAAGCATCGACCGGCGCCGCCGCGCTGATCACGGCCTCGAGCAGCGAGAAGTTCTTCTCCAACGGGCTCGACCTGGACTGGATCGGCAGCGAGGGGGAACATCCCGGCGGCGACCGAAGCGTGTTCGGCGCCGAGTTCATGGCGCTCATGGGTCGCGTCATTACCTTCCCGATCCCGACACTGGCAGCGATCAATGGCCACGCGTTCGGCGCAGGTCTCATGCTGGCGCTGTGTCACGATCTGCGTCTGATGCGAGAGGACCGCGGCTTTCTGTGCGCCAACGAGATGCAGCTGGGCATGCGGATTCCGAAGCCGGAGCTGGCGCTGTTCCGCCACAAGCTGCCGATGAACGTGTTCTTCGAGACGGTGCAGCTTTCGCGCCGCTGGACCGCACCGGACGCGCTCGCCGCCGGCATGATTCAGGCGGCTGCGCCCCTTGCCGAGCTCGATGCCCTGGCCACGGCGCGGGCACGCGAGCTGGCACCCCTGGGCGCCAATCGCGAGGCCTATGGCGGTCAGAAAGAGGCGCTGTACGGCACAGCTTCCGTGCTCGCCAATCCCGATGGTGCGGCGCACATGCTGCGCAACGCTGCGGACTATCACTGAACCGCCAACGCGGCCCTGTCACATTTTCGGACGCGCCAGCGTCATGGGGGTAGATCTTCACGAAGAGAGACCACCATGCTGGCGACCCTTCAGGCAGCGACCGGGCTGATCTTTGGTGTTTTCGTCGCGCTGCACCTGCTCAACACCTGGCTGGCGGCCTTTGGTGCGGAGACCTACGACGGCGTGCAACGGGCACTGCGCGCGGCCTATCAGCTACCACCGCTGGAGGCGCTGATCCTGTGCGCGCTGCTGGTGCATCTCGGCATCGGTCTCTACCGGGTTTGGCAGTCACCGCGGCCGACCGTTGCGCGCGGCCGCTGGCATCGCTACGCCGGGCTGTTTCTGGCGGTTTTCATTGGCGGTCACATCCTGGCGGTGCGGGGCAGCTCGTGGATCTTCGATGTGTATCCGGGTTTCGAAGGCCTCGCCTTTACCCTGCAGGCGGTGCCCGGCTACTTCTATCCCTACTATTTTCTGCTCGCGCTGGCGGGGCTCTATCACGGCCTCAATGGTGCCGGGATTGCTCTGGCGCGACTGCGTGGTGGCGCGGTCCTCGCGCTGCCGACGCTCAAGCGCGCCACTGCGGTCGGGGCCGCGGCCACCGTAGCGGCGCTGGGCGGATTGGGCGGGATCTGGACCCATCTGGACAATCCCCAGGACAGCGCGTTCGCAAGGCTTGCGCTGGCGGTGCTCGCCGGTGACGTCCTCTAGGCCGGCGCCCCTGAACGCGGGGCTGGATCAGCGCCTGCACACGGTGGCTTACCGTATGCTCGGGAGCCTGGCGGATGCGGAAGATGCGGTGCAGGACGCGCGCCTGCGACTCATGGAGCGCGCAGCGGATCGTGCCGGTGCGGACCTATCGAATCCTGACGCCTACCTGATGCGCACGGTGACCAACGGCTGTATCGATCGGCTGCGGGCGCGTCAGCGGGAGCGGACCGACTATGCCGGTCCCTGGCTGCCGGAACCGCTCGTGGCTCCGGAGGGCAGCGAGCCGGAGCAGCGCTGGGCCGGTGGCGCGCAGCTGAGCCTTGCGTGGCTGCATCTGTTGGAACGGCTGACGCCGGAAGAGCGGGCGCTCTACGTGCTCCGCCACGGGTTCGACTACCGCTTCGCTGAGATTGCAGAGCTGCTGGGGATCAACGCCGCCACGGCGCGCCAGCGACACCACCGCGCCCGGGAGAAGCTGGGCGACGAGCTGTCGTCAGTGACGCCCGCGCCCGCGCAGCGCGCCTTGCTCGAGGCCCTGGGCGATCGCCTGGCTGCGGCCGATGCGGCGGGCGTGGTGGCGCTGCTGACGGACGATGCGGTGGCCCTGACCGATGGAGGCGGGGTGGTCAGCGCTGCGATTGTGCCGGTGGAAGGGCCGGCGCGGATCGCCCAAGTCGGTGTGCATCTGTTCCGTAAGAGCAGCGCCGATACCGGTCAGGCCCGCGTCGCCCGGGTTAGCGTCAACGGTGAGCCGGGGCTGTGTGTGTTTGAAGGCGGTAAAGTGTCGACGGTGCTGACCATTGCCCTGCGCGGTGAGCGCTGCCAGCGCATTTTTGCGATCCGCAATCCCCACAAGCTGGCCCGTGTCGCGGTGGCCCAGTCGGGTTAGGCTTGGGCCTGCCGATCGGCGCCGGGCGCTGATCGCTCTGGATCGGACGCAGGGGAGACACATGCGCAATCGAGGGCTCACAGGGCTGCTGTACAGCCTGCTATTGATGCTTGGGGGCTGCGGCGCGACCGGCGGGCAGACCGGCCTGCAGACCGGAGCGGGGCCCGCGGCGCCCCTCAATGTGATCGTGCTCTTTGCCGATGATCTGGGCTACGGCGATCTGGGGAGCTACGGCCATCCTTACAACCGCACGCCCCATCTGGATGCGCTCGCCGAGCAGGGTCAACGCTGGACCGATTTCTACGTCGCTGCACCGGTGTGTTCCCCCAGCCGCGGCGCACTGCTGACCGGGCAGCTGCCGAACCGCACAGGGCTTTATGGCCGGCGGGTTGGCGTGCTGTTTCCGGACGATGGTCATGGCATCCCGGCCGCACTACGCACGCTGCCGGAACACCTGCAGGCGGCCGGTTACCGCACTGCGATTCTCGGCAAGTGGCATCTGGGCGATCTGCCAGCGGCGCTGCCCACCCGTCATGGCTTCGACTACTGGTTCGGATTACCGTACTCCAACGACATGCGCTGGGAGGGCGGCCCGACGATCGATGAACTGGCGGCCATGATGGCGCGTGGCGAGGGCGCTGCCGTTCAGCGTGTGATCGCCGATCGCCAGCAACAGTATCTCGCACCGAAGAACGAGTACTGGAACGTCCCGCTCCTGCGCAGTACCCGCACAGCGGACGGGTTTGTCGATGAAACGCTGGAACCGCGCGCGGAGCAGGCCACGCTCACGCGGCGCTATACCGATGAGGCACTCGCGTTCGTCGACCGGTCGGCGGGGCAACCCTTCTTCGTATATCTGCCCTTCAGCATGCCGCATACCCCGCTGTTTCGGGATGCGCCCTTTGTGAATCGCAGCCTGGGCGGACGTTACGGTGATGTGATCGAGGAGATCGATGCGAGTGTCGGGCGTATCGTCGAGCATCTGCGTACCCGCGGCCTCGCCGAGAATACGCTCATCGTGTTCACCAGCGACAACGGTCCCTGGCTCACCATGGCGCAGCACAGCGGCTCGGCGGGCCCGCTGCGGCAAGGCAAAGGCACGACCTTCGAGGGCGGCATGCGGGTTCCGGCGATATTCTGGGGACCGGGTACGGTGACGCCTGGCACCGTCAGCGATCCGGGGTCTGCGCTTGACCTGTATCCGACCATCGCCGCGCTCGCAGGCGTGGCCGTCGACGAGCCGCTGGATGGTGTGGATCTGAGTGCGACGCTGACCGCGCTGGCAACAGGGGCTCGAGAGCAGGTGACCTTCTATCGCGGCGGTGAGCTGCAAGCTCTGCGGCTGGGCCGCTATAAGCTGCGCCTGGTCAGCCAGGGGGCCTACGGCCAGCCTCCGGCACGGACGGTGCACGAGACGCCGCAGCTTTACGATCTGCAGGTGGATCCCGGGGAGCGCTTCGATATTGCCGGAGATCATCCCGAGGTCGTCGCGCGGCTGCAGCAGGCGGTCGCTGCTCACCGTGCCGGTATCACCGACGCGCTCCCGCTGTTCGATCAGCGCTTCGCCGGGCCACAGTGAGTACGCGGCGACAGTGGCTGCTCGGATTGGTGTTGGCCTGTGCCTGCGTTGCGGTGTTTGCGCAGGTGCCGGCACCGGGTTGCGGGGCGGCCAACGACTGGGTCCAGGTCCCGGGCGGGGTGCTGCAGCAGCCGTCGGGCCCGGTGCGAATTGAAGCGTTCTATCTCGATGCCACCGAAGTCACCAACGTGCGCTTCGCGGCATTCGTTGCCGCCACCGGCTATCAATCCACCGCCGAGCGACTGGCCCCCGATACTGGGGGTGCCTGGGGCTCCGCGGTCTTTCGTGCACCAACCCTGGGTGCTCCGAACTGGTGGGCACTGCGGCCCGCCGCGCACTGGGCGCAGCCGCAGGGGGAGGGAGAGGCTCCGCTCGACCCGCAGCGCCCCGTGGTGCACATGAGCTATGAGGATGCGAGCGCCTTCGCGCGCTGGGCGGGCGGGCGGCTGCCGACGGAAGCGGAGTGGGAGTACGCCGCCCGGGCCGGGCAATCCGGTGAGTTGCCACGGCCGACACCGGATGCTGCGAACAGCTGGCAAGGCTTGTTCCCCTTCAATGACAGTGGCGACGATGGATTCAAGGGCAGCGCACCGGTCGCCTGCTATCCGCCGAATGCCTTCGGTCTTCACGACATGGTGGGTAACGTCTGGGAGTGGGTGGCGCGCGATGAGACGCGCATGCGGCCGGGGATGGGGCTGCTGGCGGGAGGCTCGTTCCTGTGCGCGGATAACTTCTGTCGCAACGACAGCGTGGCCGGGCGGCAGGTTCAGGAACTGGACTTCTCCGCCAATCACATCGGCTTTCGTGTTCGCTACGCCAGCCCACCGGCCGAAGAACGCTGAGATGCCGCGAGTGACCGTGCGTCAGGCGCGAGAAACGCTGTCCACGGTACGCGCCTGCACCGCCTGCACGGATCTGCCGCTGGGACCGAAGCCGATCCTGCAGCTGCATCCAGGCGCGAAGATTCTGGTGGCCGGCCAGGCACCGGGCCGCAAGACGCATCATAAGGGCGTGCCCTTTGATGACCCCTCCGGTAATCGGCTGCGCGACTGGATGGGTCTGAGTCGAGAGCAGTTCTACGATGAGTCGAAGCTGGCGATCGTGCCCATGGCCTTTTGCTTTCCCGGTACCGGGAAGAGCGGCGACCTGCCGCCGCCGCCGCGCTGCGCCCAGCGTTGGCGGGAAGACCTGTTGGCCCTGCTACCGAAGCTCGAGCTGACGCTGATCATCGGCCAGTACGCGCTCGACTGGCACCTGGGCGATCAGCAGGAGAGAACGCTGGCCGGGACCGTCGCGCAGTGGCACGATCACTGGCCGTCCGTCCTGCCCATGCCGCATCCCAGCCCCCGAAACAACCGTTGGCTGAAAAACCATCCCTGGTTTGAGAGTGACGTGCTGCCGCTCCTGCGCGAACGCGTTGCGTCTCTTGTGTAGGTGTGATGGCCGGTCTAGGACTGGAACGACAGTGTTGGATGTTCAGATATCGCCCGCTATCTATCGGCCTAGCAGACGTCCTCCGTTGGCCGCCAGCGTATGTTCAATGACTGTGCAGCCAATGACGGTTTCCGAGCCGGATCGGACGCAGGGTTCTCTGGTGAGCATCCGAAACAGGTTAGCGAACGTCAAAACGACCAATTACGTACTTACCATTCGTTTGGATGCCGGCCTCACCCATGGGTCTCCCTATGGCTAATGGCACGTTGCCAACGTAAAGATGGTACGAGCCCGGTTTAATGGGAACCAGGCTGACGTGAGCAGAGCCTGACTCATCACACTCGATGGCGTTGAAGCTCAAACCTTGCAGATGGACTTCGATATCCCCGATAGAGACAAGGCGAAGATGGGCGTTGCGTAGTAATCCAGGCATCTCGATGCGCCAGCCAGTCAGGTCGTCACGTACATCTGGGCAGTGAATGTTGAGCCGATAGTAGTTTCCAGTGAGCAATGGAATTTCCAGCGGCTCAAGAATCGGCATTCCATTCTTGGCAGTTGTGATCGTGACGTCTATTCCAAGCGGAGGATATTGCGCGAGGTTTCCAGCTGATTCGGCCTGCACGACGTGGTAGGGCGCAAACCAAAGAACTGCCGTCACGAGCCGACGGAGTACGTTCACTTGGCCTTCTCTTTTTTTCATCGGGTTCCTTTGCTCGTCCAACCGATTCGGCGCCGCCAAAATTCGCGTAAAGTGCGAAGTCGATTGGATCACGGCAATCCACTTTTCTAACTTACCACCTGGCATCGACCAGCGACAGACTGAGATTTCAAAGAGGTTGGCGATTGCGTTGCGAGTGTTCTGAGGCTTGATGACGCGCACTGCACTTGTGCCGGAACCGCTCATGGTGCGCTTGTCTCAACCCTGACTGATGATGCAGGGATTCCTGAAACGGTCAGGATAGCGATTTGGGGTTCCAGCCATTTTGTGTAATGCGTAGCATTTCCAGACGCGACCATCAGCTGACAAGCTGTTCACTTCATCCCTCACGAAGTGAGCTCCGATTTTCTTGGTGGCTGCCTGGGAGCGGAGGTTAGAGGGGTCAATGTGGAACCAGACACGCTCATA
>JBCDGJ010000107.1:0-17931 GCA_038757945.1 Pseudomonadota bacterium | reverse complement strand
TCATCGACGTCTTCGAGCACGGCCGCTACTGAAGCCTTTGCCACGTACTCCCGCTTGCGGTAGTACTGCAACCAGTTGGCGAAATTCTGAATCTCTTCGGCATAGGTGCAGTCGCTGGAGTCACCATCGCCCGCACAGTCGAAGCGGTTCGAGCCACCCGGGAACATGCCGCCGGCAAGCGGTCCGGCGCCATCGCGGATCTCGACCAGCGTATGCGGCGAATTCCATTCCGGCAGGCCGGTTGCGGTCGTCGTGTAGTAACGCGGAATGTAGACGGTAACGCTGAGATCCTCAGTACCACCATCTGAATCCCATTGCGGTACGTTATCCGCGTCATAGGTGAAGTCCGCCAGCATATCCAGCGTACTGGTCGGATCAGCTGGATCGAGTCGGATCGCGTTCGGATCAGCAGGCCCGTACAGCGTGTTCGACGAGTCGTAGCCAATCCACGGGTCATAGCGTACCGAAGGATCATAGTAGAGCACGTTGAACTGGCTGTTTCGGGCCCGCCAGACGCCATACTCGTTATCATCGGTCGTAGTATTCCCGTCGAGCGCCTCCTCGGTTGGCAGCGAACGGCCGCTGTTGCTGGTTGCGCTGTAGGTGTTCCCCGGCAGCTGCCAGACGTAGTGGTAAGTGGTGCGGTCCGCGCCGTCGCTGCGAATGTCGCCGTTGTCGAGCCGCATGACGCCTTCATCACCAGCGCTGAAGGTTGTGATGTCCCAGTCCATGGAGCCGGAATCGTCCATCATGATCAACACGTTCGGCGTCACGCCGATCGCCTGCTCGAGCGGCGTGCTCGCCAGGTTGTGCGGCACGGCAACTTCCCCCGGCGCGGGTGGGACCGCTGCCTCCGGGGCCTCCAGGACGACGATGCGCGCCTCATACTCGCCCTCGGAAGAGATTGCGGCATCCTGCAAGCGGTAGGTGAAGGTCGATACGCCGGTATAGTCCGCTGGTGGCGTGTACGTGAAGCTACCATCGGTTGCAAAGGAGAAGGTGCCGCCTGCGCTCGGCAGGGTCACGAGCGCGGCGGTATAGCCACCGCCAACGACGTCCCCGGTATCCGGATCGATCAGCGCATAGTCGAGATCGTAGGCGTCACGGGTCACCCCTTCGTCGAGCGGAATGGAGATGCTCTCGTTTGCGAACATCACGTAGGTCTTGACCGCCTCGCCCTCCGGCGGGTCATTTTCCGGCGTGACAGTGATCGTAACCACTGCCGGCTCGCTCAGATCACCGGCCCCGCTCTCATCCCGGATGACGTAAGAGAAGGTGTCTTCACCGTAGAAGTTGGGCTTCGGCTGGTAAACGATGGAGTTGTCGACGATGGCCACTGTGCCGTTCGGACCTTCGACGATGTCTCCGGTTGCATTCAGGTAGCTGAACGCCGTCCCGCTGTCACTGAACCCATCGGTACCGGCGCTGACGATCACCACCGGCTCCTCCGCCAGGTAGTCATTTGCCAGCACGTCCAGCACCAGAGCCGGTTCATCTTCCGCCATAGTGAAGGCGTCAGCGTTGGCTTCGGGGATGTCGTTGATGGCATTGATCGTCAGCGTAAAGCTGATCGTCTCCGACGCCTCGCCGTCGTCAGCTTTAACGACGATGTTGGCCACGCCGTTTGCATCCGGTGCGGGCGTCAGCTCCAGCAGCTTGCCGACCACTTCTGCCGGTGCAAACAGCTCCGGTGCCGAGTTGGACTCGATGCTGAAGGTCAGCACATCACCGTTGGTCAGAATGTCGACGTCGTCAAAGTGGTCCGTCAGCAGATAGGACACCGTGCCGTCGTCTTCGTCGACGGTCTCGCTTGGGATCGCCAGTAGTTCAAACGGCGCATCGTTAACCGGATTGACGTTGACGTTGAAGGTCTGCGTTGCCGTAGCACCCTCCGTATCCTCCGCGACGACCGTGATCAGCGCGTTGCCGTTGGCGTTCTCGGCCAGCGTGAGTTCCGTCGCAGTTCCTGAGGTGGCGATGGCGCTGAACAGCGTTGCATCAGAGCTGGTCACCGTGAAGCCGAGCGAGTCACCATTGGTATCGATGTCGACATCGTCGAAGGCATCCGCAAGGCTCACCGAGATCGTGCCGGAATCCTCGTCGACGTCGACGTTCAGCAGCGGCTCGTCGACGACCGGCGTGTCGTTGACCTGATCAATGTCGACCGCAATGTTGACGCTGACGGAATCGCCCGGATCGGGCGCGTTCGCAATGACTTCGACGGAGCCAGTGCCGTTGGCGTCAGCAAAGGGTCTGAGCCGCAACTGCAGCCCACTGATGATCGCAGTCTCGATGGCCGGGTTGGTGACCGCGCCAACGCTCAGCGACAGCGGCGAATCCGGGTCTTCGAAGATCGGGTTGAGATCAACGATCAGCTCGGCATCCTCGCTGCCCAGCACAGCGGGAATCGCGCCAACGATGGTCGGCGGGTCATCGACCGGCGCCACGCTCACCTGGAAGCTGACGTTGGCGTTGGTGCTGTCCTCGTTGATCAGATCGCCGTCGAGATCGAAAGCACTGTCCGTCGCGAGTACGGAAAAGTTCAGCGTAACGACGCCATTGGTATTCGGTGGCGGCGTTACCGTCAGCCCACCCAGCACGGCGATCGGTACCTCCCAGGTGCTCGGTCCCACGGGTGAGCCCGCGGACAGGACCGTACCTGGCGACAGGTTACCGATAAAGGCACGCAGCTCTTCCGAGCCATCGGGATCGTTTGATGCGGCACTCAGAGTAAGCGTGATGGCGCTGTCTTCGTCGCCCGTGGCGTTACTTGCGGACAGCAGCGGCAGATCGGCATCGGCTCGTACGGTTAACACAACCGTCGCCGTTGCTGTGCACTCTGGTGGACCGCCGAAGAAGCATGCCGGGTCGAGCGAGCGGACCGTATAGTCGAAGATGTCGACCCCGGAAAAACCGTCCACCGGCGTGTAGGTCATGGTGCCGGACGCATCGAAGGTGACCGTGCCGTTGCCCGGATCCGTGTTCTCGGCAACAAAAAACGGAAAGCCGTCGTCGTCCGAGTCATTGGTCAGCACGTTGCGGACGATGGTTTCGTCTTCGTTCCCGGTGAACTCATCGTCGTCCAGCTCAAGATCAACAGCCGCCACCGGTGCCGCAGCCATCATGAGCGCCGTCGCCAGCAGCCAGGGCCCGAAGCCGCGCCGGATGCTGATCTCGATGCCGTGTACTTCTTGCTTGGCCATCGGAATTACTCCTGATTCTCTGCTCGCAATGCACCGCCCAGCACGGTTACATCACCCGCCCGTAAATGCTCTGCAGCGTGACCTGCGAGACGTCGGTACCGCCGGTCGCCCGGGCCGTGACCCGGAACATCTCGATGCGCGCTTCGGCACCGCCGCCGTAGGGGTCGTCGATGGTGACCGCGTTTTCCACTTTGATGACCGAGGCCACGTGCTCGATCATGTAGCGCGGCTGTGCCGCAACCTTGTCCATCGCAGTGCCGACCACGCTCGTCCCCGCTGCCCAGGCCGCCGGGTCGTCCCAGCGCGGTGTTTCGTCCATCGGCGCGATGGTCCACAGGCCGGCGGCGCCACCGTCGTTGAAGCCAGCAAGCCCGGGCAACGCCTCGATCGCGGCTTCGGCGTCCCGGAGGGCAGATTCCGCTGCCTCAAAGGCCAGCAGCGAGTCGTAGTCGTTGCGGGCCATGCGCACCTCGATGCTCGTGCTCTGCACGGCGGAAATGCCGATCACCGTCAGCACGAGCAGCAGTACCAGGCTGATGAACAGGGCGACGCCACCCTGCGCCTGGCGCGGAGCGAGGAACAGGAAATCAGGTTGCGGGAATCGCATGGCTCAGGCTCCCGGTTGTGCGTTACGAAGCAGGATGGTCTTGGTGAAGGTGCGGGTCAGCTGATTCCCGTCTTCGGTGACCGCATCGACGCTGTTGACCGCAAGGGTCACGCGCAGCGAGACCACCTGATTCGGATCGGGAATTGCATCGGCGGCGACATACTGGTTCGCATTGGCCACGTTGTCGGCCAGGGTCGTGTCGATACCGTAGAGCACCTGCATGTCATCGATGCCGGCAATGAGCTCCTGCGGCGCAGCCGAGCCCTGCTTGCGCCACAGCGCGTTGATGGCATCACCGCGGTTGTTCACTGCAGCCCCGGGCGCAATGTAGAAAAACGAGCTGACCACCTCGCCCACCAGCGACTCGGGACCAAAGGAACGGCCAACCGCTGACAGCGTGCGCGGCGCTCCTACCTGCGTGGGGATATCGACTGTCGCCGAGTTCTCGTAGAGCCCAGCGCCACCCACCGCGTGCGCCAGCGTCGCTTCGCCGGCCGCCACCGCCGCACCGGTTACACGGACGACCGCCGCCTGCTCGCAATCAGCAATCATGATGATGTCGCCGACCTCAAAGGCGTTGTCACCGCCCGGCGCTTCCACCACCGGATCATCCGTCGGCTGCAGCACCTGAGTGAGGCGTCGAACCGGCTGCACCATGGCACGCAGTACTAGAACGTCGGTGTTGTCGACGACTTCACCGATGTCGATCCCGTTACCGCCGATGTAGACGTTGGCGTTTGCGCCGCCGCCGGTCGTCCGTGGCAGCGTCGCCAGCGCTGGCTGCCAGTTACCGCCACCGCGTCCGTCGTAGCCCTGGACCGGCGCGGACACGTCGAACTCCGGAACCACGGACCAGTTGGGCGCGTTGAGGCCGTTGACGACGTTGACGTCCTCCGGTGCGCAGCCGAAGAAGCCGGCCGACCGGGCGGCCTGCGTAATGAACTCGAAGCCGAACCGCGCGTTCTCCTGCAGCCGACTCTGGCCATTCAGCACCGTGTAGGTCTGCGAGTTGCCGATGAACAGCTGCACGATACCGGTGACGACCACCAGGCCAAGGCCCAGCGCCAGCATGAGCTCGATCAGCGAGAACCCGCGCGGGGCTGTGGCCGGGAGGGACAGGGTGGTGGCTGGCTGTTGTCTGGTCATGGTTCGACCCGGTATCTCCATTTCTCTCACGTACGTGCCTGCATTCTTGTTCGGGTGCCTGACGCGCCCATCGGCGCACTGCTCACCAGCTGCCTGACAGTCTACGGGTCGCCGGTGACGCAGCGGATCCCCGTTCCGACGATCGGCCGCTTTGAGCGACCGAGCGGTGCGCGGACGACTACCGTTCATCGGCTCAGCTCTGGCTGTCGATCGTCACCGTCTGCAGGACGCCGTTCGCGCCGGTCCACTGCACGGTGACGGTGACAACCCCGGCGCCATCAACGGCAATCGCGCCGTCGCCATCGGGCAATCCAGGCTGCGCATCGGCGGTCGGCAGCACCACGCCATCCCGGTAGCCTTCACAGACGGCTTCATCGTTCCAGTTGCCGAGCTGACACTTCCAGAGCGACTGGTCAAAGGTCACCATCTGGGCGGCCGTGCACGCACCGGCAACACAATCGACGCCGCCCGCCGGCGCATCATCCAGGTCAAGCCCATCGTAGGCGGCACCAGCCGGCGCGCCGGCCGGGTTGGCTCGGACCCGGTCCATCATGTCGTAGGCCAGCTGGGTAGCCTCGGCACGGAGCAGCGCCGCCCGGTTGTTCTGCAGGCTGACCATCTGCAGCCCCGTGATGCCGAGCACGCCGATGCCCATGACGAGCACAGCCACCAACAGCTCGATCATCGAAAATCCGGCGCTCGAGCCGCGGCGGACGGGCGTCGTCCGACGGCGCCGCGCCAGGCTGCCAGCGGCGCTGGCGTTTCCGATGCTGTACATGACGTCTTGCTCCGAGTTCATGGGTGACAGACCCGCTCAGCGACGCTGACGCGTCCAATGGCGGTCACCGTGAGCGTTCTGCCGGGGTCGGTATCGGTATCGGTTGCGCAGACGGACATCGCGCCTGCAGCACCGGCGGTCATCAGTCCCCGGCTGTTGAAGGTAAACGCGGCAATACCGTCGAGCGTATCGAGGCCGTTGATGGCCCCGTCGGGATACCCGTCACCGAAGCGCCGCAGCGTGGTGCCGTCGCAGTTACCGGGGGTGCCCTGCACCACGCAGAATCCCGGTCCCCACTCGTTGTCGGTATCGGCAGCTGTAATCGCCTGCACCGTGACCGCACCGCCGAGCCGCGCCGCTTCGCTGCGCGCATAGTTCATGGCGAGCACGAAGTCGTTTACCGTCGCGGTAATCTGGCGCTGGTTGATGAATCCGTTGAAGGCCGGCAGCGCGAAGCCGATCAGCACTCCAGCGATGGCCAGCGTAACCATGAGCTCAATGATGGTGAAACCGCCCGGTCGCCGGATTTGCGCCATCTACTTGGCCTCCCAGGTGTCTTCGTCCGCATCCGCAAAGTCGCCATCGTTGTTGCGGTCCCAGCGGCGATTCCCCGCCTCGTCAATGGTCATGGCCCCCAGCTCCACAGCCGGTCCGGCCTGCGGCGTTGCAGTCACCAGGAAGGTTCCCGCCGCTGCGGTTACAGTGAAGGCGTAGCGGTCGAGCGCGGCCGCGCGGGGTTGATAGAGATCGGTCGCCAGGGGGCCAGCGTCGGCATCGCCGGCGCCGTCAGCGTCGGTATCAGCCGTGCCCTCATAGGTGAAGTTCACCGCCGCGAAGCGCTCCAGCGCCTGCGCGGCCCCTAGCAGATCGGCCTGCGCTTCGGCGGCATAAGTGCGCTCCGAGTAGCCGGTGTAGAGGGGAACCGCCACCGCGGCGAGCACGGCAAGAATTGCCAGTGCCACCATGAGCTCCACCAGGGTAAAGCCGTTCTGCCGTGCCTTGCGCATGTGTCCGATCCCGCTGCTCATCAATCATTGAAGGTTCCTGCGGAGCGCCATCCGGTGCCCAATGGCATACGAACAGCCCTTCGCCAATGATGAGCCTAGCGCGCTTCGGCCGTCGCGCCTGCACGACGACGGCCAAACGGTCCAGGAGAAGCGACGAACGGCGCGACCGGGCGGGTATCAGCAGTTTTACTGACAGATGTCAGTGGGCGACCGGTGTCTCCGCAGCATCGACGGCCACGATAGTGACCTCAAAACGGATCTGACGCCCGGCGAGGGGATGGTTGAAGTCGATGGTCACACGCTCGGTGCCAACGGCTGTTATCAGGCCCGGCAGTTCCCCTTCCGGCGACGCGAAGGACACCATCAGCCCTTCTTCCAGCGGCTGCTCGAGACCGTCGAACTGCGCGCGGGGAAGCTCCCGCAGGTTCAGCGCCTGATGCTCGCCGAAGGCTTCTTCCGGCGCTAGATCAAAGGTTCGCTCATCGCCGGCGCGCAGCCCCAGCAGCCGCTGCTCGAACCCGGGGAGCAGGCTGCCGTCCCCCATCCGGAAGGTAGCTGGCTGGTCGACCGCGGTCCCGTCGATCAGCGCGCCATCCTCGAGCTTGAGAGCAAAATGCAGGGTAACCGCCGAAGCTTCGGTGATCGTCTGATCGGATGTAATGAGCCCAGTCATTCGTTCGCCTCGCGTGCATCTCTGAACATGCAGTAAATCCAGAGTGCCGCACCGAGGCTCAAAGCCATGTCGGCAACGTTGAACGCCGGAAAGCTCCAGGAACCGTAGTGAAAAAGCAGGAAGTCGACCACGTAGCCGTACTGCAGGCGGTCGATCAGGTTGCCGATGGCACCGCCGAGAATCAGGCCATAAACCCAGCCCATGAGGCGGTCCGCCGGCGGCAGCCGGCGCAGCTCGTAGAGTATGAAAGCGGTGAAGCCGAGGGCCAGGGCCACAAAAAACCAGCGCTGCCAGCCACCCGCATCATCGAGCATGGAGAAAGCAGCGCCGTAGTTGCGGGCGTGCACCCAGCTGAAGAACGCGCTGACGTCGACGCGATCGTAGAGCTCGAGGCGATGAACGATTTCCCGCTTCGAGAGCTGATCCAGCACCACGACCACGGTGGCGAAGGCGAGGTAAGGCAGGCTCCGCTTCACGCGCCAGGCATCAGTTGCGTTCCGGTTCGGTCGGCAGGCGCATGCGCACAGTCAGGCCGGACCTGTAGTCGGTCGCAGCCAGAAAGTCTCGCGCCGCCGCAATGTCCCGGGCGATCTGCGCTTTCAGCGCGTCGAGCCCGTCGAAGGTCTGCTCCTCACGAATCTTGTGGCGGAAGGTGACGCACAGCAGCTCGCCGTAGAGCGAACCCTCAAAGTCGAACAGGTGCACTTCGAGCAGCGGCTCCTCACCATCAACGGTCGGCCGCACGCCAACGTTCGCCACACCCCGATACTCCGCACCGCTACTGACCCGGGCCGTCACCGCGAACACGCCGCTGAGCGGTGAGCGATAGCGCTGCAGCCGGACGTTCGCGGTCGGAACGCCGAGCTGCCGGCCGAGCTGGCGCCCGTACACGACCCGCCCGAGCATCGCGTAGGGCCGTGCCAGGAGCTGGGCTGCCGCTTCAAAGTCGCCCGCAGCCAGGCACTCACGAACCCGCGTGCTGCTGATGCGATCCGCGCCGTCGAGCAGCGTGGAACAGCGTTCGACGCTGAAGCCGTGCCGCTCACCGGCCGCTTCGAGCAGCGCAAAATCGCCCTGCGCCCCCTGCCCGAAGCGGAAATCGTCGCCAACAACCAGATGACGCACGGCCAGATCCCGCTGCAACAGATCGTCCACCACCGCCTCGGCGCTCATCGCCGCCACCTTGTCGTTGAACGGCAGCAGCACCACGCGTTCCAGGCCCGCAGCGTCGAGCAGCAACATCTTCTCGCGGAAGCGGGTCAATCGCGCTGGCACCGCCGCGCCGCGAAAGAACTCGCGCGGCTGCGGTTCGAAGGTCAACAGCACCGCCGGCAGATCGAGCGCTGCAGCTTGGCCGCTCAGCCGCTCGAGGAGCAGCTGATGTCCCCGATGGACGCCATCAAAATTGCCGATGGTCAGAACGCAGCCCCGATGGCGGGACCGGATGTTGTGTTGGCCGCGGACGATTTCCATGGGGCGAGATTACCTTGCGCTCACTGCAAACGGTATCGAAGGGCAGACGGTCGAACCCCGAGCGCAAGCAGTACGAGCGCGTAGGTGGCCGCGCCGGCCGCGACCAGCACCAGTAGCAGGGCAACGCGGCCGAGGATCGAGCCGGCCAGCCATAAGGTTTCCGTACCGGCCGTGCCGAACAGCAGCACGCCAGCCATCGCCGCACTTGCCAGCACCACCTTGACCAGCGTCTGTCGCGCCTCGGTGCTCGGCGAATAACGCCCGTTGCGCACCAGGCCGCGCAGCAGCAATCCGGCATTGAGCCAGCCCGAAGCCGCGGTCGCCAGAGCCAGGCCGACGTGGCCGAAGGTCTGATAAAGGGCCAGGTTCCCGCCGATATTCAGGGCGACGGCAGCAACGCCGTAACGGAACGGGGTTGCCGTATCCTTGTGCGCAAAGTAGGCCGGCGCCAGGACTTTGATCAGCACCCAGCCGAAGAGTCCGGTCGCCAGTACCTTAAGCGCCAGCGCCGCCATCTGCGCATCAACTGCAGTAGCCGCGCCGTGGCGGAACATGGTTGCGATGATCGGCAGGGCCAGGACGTAGAGCGCCACCGCCGCAGGCAGCGCGAGCAGCAGCGCAACGCGCACCCCCCAGTCCACGGTGGCCCGGAACCGTTCCGGGTCATCGGCGGCCGCGAGCCGCGACAGGTTCGGCAGCAGCACCGTACCGAGGGTCACGGCGACCAACCCGATCGGCAGCTCCAGCATGCGGTCGGCATAGTACAGCCAGCTGATGCTGCCGGTGATCAGCAGCGACGCCAGGATGGTATCCACCAGCGTATTGATCTGCGCAACCGAGGCGGCGAACAGCGCCGGCGGCAGCAGCCGCCCGACATCGCGCACGCCGGGATCGCGGAGGCTGAGCCGCGGCCGCGTCAGCAGGCCGAGGCGCTTGAGCGGCGGCAGCAGAAGCACGAGCTGCACCAGGCCCGCGATCAGAACCCCCCAGGCCAGGATGGCAACGCTCTCCCGTCCGGCAGCGCCAATGCCGGGAACGGTCCCGTTGCCGCTTGTGCCAATGGCCAGCAGCGCGGCGCAGATCATGCAGAGGTTCAGCACCACCGGTGCAAAGGCCGGCAGCGCAAACCGATCGTGGGCGTTGAGAATCGAGCTGGCCAGGGCAACAAGCGAGATGCAGGTCAGGTAGGGCAGCACGATCCGCACCAGGTCGACGGTGAGCGTGAATCGGGCCGGTTCATCGAGGAACCCGGGAGCAAACACGGTCACCAGCCCCGCCGCGTAAATCCAGCCGATCACGGTGACCAGCACCAGCACCAGGGCCAGATTGCCGAACATGCGGCTGACGAAACCGAGCAGCTCTTGGAACGGCCGCTCCCGGTAGCGCGCCAGTATCGGCACGAACGCCTGGCTGAATGCGCCCTCGGCGAAGAGGCGGCGAAAGAAGTTAGGGATCTTGAAGGCGACGAAAAAGGCGTCCGCCAGCGCGCTGGCACCAAACAGATAGCTCAGTAGTATGTCGCGCAGAAAGCCGGAGACGCGCGACAGGCCGGTCAAAGCCGCAATGACGGATCCCTGACGGGCCAGATTGCGCTGCTGCGGGGCGACCTCCGAAGCCCCGTCCGCAGCCGACCTGGAACGCTCTTTCCCAGCGCCCGCAGTTGACATGTCAGCGGCTCGACGCGATATTACGCGCCCCGAAAATTCTGGAGCCAGCCTTGGCTAACTCCCCACAAGCCCGTAAGCGCGTGCGCCAGGCCAACAAGGCCCGCCGCCAGAATGCAAGCCAGAGATCCATGGTGCGCACGTACATCAAGCGTGTCCGCGCGTCGGTCGAAGCAAAGGACGCAGACGGCGCCAAAGCGGCGCTTACTGCCGCAATTTCGGTGATCGACAAGATGGTAACCAAGGGCATCCTGCACAAAAACGCCGCCGCGCGGCAGAAATCACGCCTCAACGCCGCGGTCAAAGCGGTCTCGCAGGCGTAAGCAGAACCAGATTGTCCCGATGCACGAGCTCACGCTCGTTGCAGTACCCGAGCGTTTCGGCAATCGCCGTTGACGCCTTGCCCATCAGGACCTCTGCTTCTTCGCTGGAGTAGTTCACCAGCCCTTTGGCCAGCTCGCGGCCGTCCGTTGCGCAGACGCTGACCAGATCGCCGCGTTGAAAACTCCCCGCCACCGCCCTCACCCCCACCGGCAGCAGGCTGCTGCCGTCTCCGCAGAGCGCACGCTCGGCGCCGCTATCGACCGTGAGCGTCCCAGCACTCCGCAAGTGCCCGCTGAGCCAGCGTTTGCGCGCCGCAAGCGGATTCTCGTCAGGATGGAATGCCGTACCGACTGCCGTTCCGGCGGCCGCCGCCTGAACAATTCCGGGGCGACCGCCGTTGGCGACGATCGAGAAGGTGCCGGAACGCGCGGCCTGCCGGGCCGCCCGAATCTTGGTCAGCATGCCGCCGCGACCGAGCTCACCGCCTGCCGTACCGCAGAATTGCTCCAGCTCCAGGGCGCCCACCTGCACGTCAACCAGCAAGGGCGCTGCCGGGTCGACCCGCGGATCGGCCTCATGCAGCCCGTCCTGATCCGTCAGCATCAGCAGCAGGCGGGCTCGCAGGAGGTTGGCCACGAGCGCACCGAGCGTATCGTTGTCCCCGAACCGGATCTCTTCGGTGGCAACGGTGTCGTTTTCGTTGACGATCGGCACGACGCCGAGATCCAGCAGCGTCGTCAGGGTGGAGCTGGCGTTGAGGTAGCGCTCGCGGCTCGCGAGGTCCGCATGGGTCAACAGGACCAGAGCCGTCGAGATGCCGTGCGCTGCAAACGCATCCTCATAGGCCCGCACCAGGCCGGTCTGCCCAACCGCGGCAGCAGCCTGCAGCCGGTGCACGCGCGTTGGCCGGCCCGGCAGGCCAAGACGGAACACGCCTTCCGCAACGGCGCCGGAAGACACCAGCACCACCCGTATCCCGGCGCGAACGAGCTCCGCGATGCTGTCGGCAAATCCCTGGATGCGCGCGCGATTGAGGCCCGCCTCGTTGCTCGTGAGCTGGCTGCTGCCGACCTTGACGACCAGCTCGTCGCCCGCGGTGAGAACCGGCCGTGCGCGGCTCGAGTCAGCCGGATTCATGCTCGCCATCGCCGCGAACATAGATCACTTCGACGTCGTCCTCATCGTCTTCGGCGGCGGCCGCCGCGGCAAGCGCTTCCGCGGAGGGTTTAATCGGGCGCGCTTCGAGCGCTTTGCGCCAGACCTCTTCGGCAATCCGATCTTCGAGCTCAGCTTCGGCTTCGCGCCGGCTGTCGTCCTCCTGCAGCGCGCGGTTGAATTCTCCGACCGCCACCGCGAGCGCGCTCACGAGCGCGCTGATGCCGTCTCCGGTTGCGGCTGATATCGCAAACACCGGCCGCTCCGGCCAGCGCTCCCGAATCCGCGCGGTGAGCGCCGCTACCTGTTCTTCGTCGGCGAGGTCCGTCTTGCTGAGCACGTGCCAGAGCGGGCGTTCCGCTAGCGTTCGGCTGTAGAGCTTGAGCTCGAGCTCGAGCGCCTCGAGGTTGGCCAGCGGATCCGACCCGTCGAGCGGCGCCACCTCCGCCAGATGCAGGAGGATGCGGGTCCGCGACAGGTGGCGCAGAAACTGGGTACCCAGGCCCGCACCTTCTGCAGCCCCACGGATCAGGCCCGGCACATCGGCCACGACGAAACTTGAATCGGTTCCGGCGCGCACGACGCCGAGATTCGGAATCAGGGTGGTAAACGGATAGTCGGCCACCTTCGGCTTGGCGGCAGAGATGGCACGAATCAGCGTCGACTTGCCGGCATTGGGCAAACCCAGCAGGCCGACATCAGCGAGCAGCCGCAGCTGCAACCGTAGCCGCCGCTGCGCACCGGGTTCGCCGGGGATCGTCTGCCGCGGCGCGCGGTTGGTGCTGGACTTGAACCGGGTGTTGCCGACCCCGGCGGTGCCGCCCTGGGCGACCTTCAGCCGCGAGCGGGCGTCGGTCAGATCTCCCAGCACCTCGAGCGTGTCCTCGTCGAGCACGATAGTGCCCACCGGCACGCGCACCTCGAGGTCAGCACCCGCCGCACCGGTCTTGTTGCGGCCGCTGCCCGGCTGGCCATTGGCCGCCCGGTAGAGCGGCTGAAAACGGAAATCCACCAGCGTATTCAGCGCCGGGTCGGCCACCAGGACCACGTCGCCACCGCGGCCCCCGTCGCCCCCGTCCGGGCCACCCTTAGCAACGTACTTCTCGCGCCGGAAACTCAGACAGCCGTTGCCGCCGTTACCGGCGCTGACCTGAATGCTGGCCTCGTCGATAAATTTCATGCCGTCGGCACGACGCTGATTGCGGTTGAAGTGGGTCGGCCCCGCGGCTGCGGAGCCGGAGCGGGATCAGGCGTCGGTGCTGGACGCTTCGACGGTGACGTACTTGCGCAGCGGCTTGCCCTTTTCGACGAACTTAACGTGCCCGTCTGCGGTCGCGAAGATCGTGTGATCGCGCCCGAGGCCAACATTTGCGCCAGGGTGGAACCG
Organism: Pseudomonadota bacterium; assembly: GCA_038757945.1. Lineage (GTDB taxonomy): Bacteria > Pseudomonadota > Gammaproteobacteria > Pseudomonadales > Azotimanducaceae > CALHVX01. The sequence continues at coordinate 4,514 of JBCDGJ010000107.1, read as the reverse complement.
CGTGCCGCGCTGCCGAACGATGATGTTGCCGGCCGTGACGAACTCGCCACCGAAGCGCTTCACGCCCAAGCGTTTGCTTTCTGAATCGCGGCCGTTGCGGGTACTGCCGCCAGCTTTCTTATGTGCCATTTGAACTCTCCGGGCTACCTTGAGGGGCCGATCAGCCGTTGATGCTCGTGATACGGACTTCTGTGAACTGCTGCCGATGTCCCTGCCGCCGCATGTAGTTCTGGCGGCGTCGGAATTTCAGAATCTGGACTTTTTTCGCGCGGTCCTGGCGCACGACCTCCGCTTCCACCGAGGAGCCTTCGACAAACGGCTTGCCAACGGCCACGGCGCCGTCACCGCCTACCATCAGCACCTTCTCGAAGGTAATCGCCTGCCCTGGCTCCCCCGGGAGTTTCTCGAGGCGCAAGACCTCTCCCTCGGTGACCCGATGCTGCTTACCGCCGCTGGCGATGACCGCAAACCTGCTCATGTCTGTGTCCTACGATGTTGTCCGCGAGGGATTTAAACCATTGCCGCGGCTGCTGTATTACAATTCCGACGGTCGAGCCGGAGCCAGCTGTGCGCCCTGTTCGAGACCGGGCTGCAACGAGCCGCGCACCAGACGCCGGAAACCGCTGCAGAATCCGGTCTGCCCGACCAGAAAAGACGGGCTGAACAACCAGCCGGCTCCACGCGCCCTTCGCAGCGGGCGCGGAATAATACGGGCAATCTCTGGCGAACTCAAATGGACAGTTGAGCGCAAGTTTGAGTGCGCAATGGGCGCGCTAGCCGACCGGCGGCGCTCCGAGTGCGCAAATATGATCTAAGCACCCGCGGCCACGATCCGCGGGAACAGGCAGGAGTGCAGATGCCCGGGCAATCAGCCACCCCCATCGTCGCGCCGGTGACCCGCCCCCAGGGCGCGGAACGCGACGTCGCAGCGCGCGGAACCGGTCCCCTACCGCCCGAGCTCGGCGCCATCAACGATCTGCTGGCGGCGGATATCGCGGCCATGAACACCCTCATTCCGGCGCAGCTCACCTCCGATGTCGAACTGGTCGAAGAAATCGGCCGCTATATCGTCGAAAGCGGCGGCAAGCGGCTGCGCCCGATACTGGTACTGCTCGGTGCCGGCGCCTGCGGCAATACCGAGGACCGGCGCATCGCGCTGGCCGCCGTCATCGAGTTTCTGCACACGGCAACCCTGCTGCATGACGACGTCGTCGACCGGTCCGGCCTGCGGCGTGGCAAGCAGACGGCCAACGCCGTCTGGGGCAACGCGCCGAGCGTGCTGGTGGGCGACTTTCTTTACTCCCGCGCGTTTCAGCTGATGGTGACGCTGAACGACCTGGAGATCCTGCGGGTCCTCTCCGATGCCACCAACACCATCGCCGAAGGCGAGGTCCTGCAGCTGGCGCGGCTTGGCGACCTGAAGCTGAACGAGAGCCAGTACATGGAGGTGATTCGCTGCAAGACCGCGCTGCTGTTCGAAGCCGCAACGCACACGGCCGGACTGCTGGCGGGCGCGCCCGCAGAGCAGGTTGAGGCCTTACGCTGCTACGGCGAGCAGTTCGGCCTGGCCTATCAGCTGATGGACGACTACCTCGACTATGCCGGCGACACCGCGCTGCTGGGCAAAAACGTCGGAGACGACCTCGCCGAAGGAAAGGTCACGTTGCCGCTCATCTTCGGTATGGCAAACGCACCACGGCGCCAGAGCATCGTCATCGAGAACGCGATCGCAGAGCGCAACGTCCAGCAGCTCGACGAGGTCGTCGCCATCGTTCGCGAGTGCGGTGCGCTCGCCTACACCCAACAGCAGGCCGCCCGTTGTTGCCACAACGCCCTGGCCGCGCTCGCGCCGCTGCCGCAGTCACCGTACCGGGATGGACTCGAGCAGCTGGCCGAGTACTCCCTCGCGCGAATCAGCTGACCGCCCCGGCCCGTGTCCATGCGCCCGCAGAGCGCCAGCCTGGCGGCCTTGCTGCTGCTCGTCGCCACCCCCTTCGCAGGCGCTGTTGAGCTCGAGTCCTGCACGCTTTACGGGGCCTCCGGCACAACCCGGGTCGAAGCCGAATGCGCTACCCTCGACCGCCCGCTGGATCCGACGGGCCAGGACGACACCACCATCGAGCTGCGTATTGCCGTAGTCCGCTCCCTGGCACCGGATCCAGCCAGGGATGCGCTGACGCTGGTCAACGGCGGGCCCGGCGGCTCTTCCATTGAACTCTACGCGGATCTGGCACCACTGCTAACCGGCGTTCTGCGCGAACGGGACATCGTCATTGTTGATCAGCGCGGTACCGGCTCATCTACCCCCCTGCGCTGTGCGGAGCTCGATGCCGCGCAAACAACGGAGGACGATCCCGCGTTCGTTCGCCAGGCCGCCGAGCGCTGCCTTGAGCAGCTGCCCGCCGACCCACGCTACTTCACCACCTCGGTCGCGGTTGCAGACCTCGATGCCGTTCGTGATGCGCTTGGCTACGATCAGTGGACGCTCTACGGCGTCTCTTACGGGACCCGCGTGGTGCAGCATTATGCGCGCCAGCATCCGCAGCAGACCCGGGCGCTCATCATCGATGGCGTCGTCCCCATGCCCGACGCGCTGGGTCCGAACGTGGCGATCAATGCCCAACACACGCTGGAAGCGATCTTTGGCCGCTGTCGTGCCGACCAGGACTGTGCTGCGGCCTTTCCCGAGCTCGAGGCCGATTTCGCTCGGCTCGGAACGGAGCTCAAGCGGCAGGCCAGAACGATTCAGCTGGCGCATCCGGTCACCGGCAAAGCAGAGACCCTGGAGCTCACTTATGGGCATCTGGCAGTCGCTCTGCGTCTTGGCTCCTATGCGCCGGAGTCGGCGTCCCTGATTCCGCTGCAGATTCACCAGGCGGCCAACGTCGGCAACTTCACGCCCGTTGCCGCGCAGGCGCTGCGGGTCATCGATCAGCTGACCAGCACCATGGCGTACGGGATGCACAATGCCGTGGTCTGCACCGAGGACGTTCCCTACTTCGACTTTGATCCGGTCGCCATGCGCGAGCAGTTGGCGGCGACCTACCTGGGGCCCGAGCAGGTCGACGCACTGCAGGCCATCTGCGCGGTCTGGCCCGCCGGCGTCATCGACCCGGGCTTCAAAGCTCCGCTCGAGAGCGCGGTCCCGACGCTGCTGCTGTCCGGCGAATTCGATCCGATCACCCCGCCCGCAAATGCGGAGGCGGTTCTGCCGGGCCTTTCGAACGCGCGGCATCTGGTCGCGCCGGGCCAGGGCCACGGTGTCATTGCCCGCGGCTGCGTGCCGCGGCTGCTACGCGAGTTCATCGAAGCGGCCGACCCTGCGGCCCTGGACGCGGAGTGCCTGGAGCGCCTGACACCGGACCCGTTTTTTGTCGATCTCATGGGGCCACCCCGGTGAGCGGGCACCATGATTGAGGTCGTCGGCGTCTCCAAGCAGTTCGGCAAGGTCGTTGCCGTCGATGACATTTCCTTCAGCGCGGCGGATGGGCGCATCACCGCCCTGCTTGGGCCAAACGGGGCCGGAAAGTCCACGACCTTCCGCATGCTCGCCACGGTGCTCGAGCCGGACAGCGGCAGCGCTCGGATCGGCCAGTTCGATGTCCGCCAGCAGCCGACCGAGGTGCGGCGTGAGATCGGTGTGCTGCCCCACGACGCCGGCATTTACAGCCGCTTGAGCGCGCGCGAAAACGTACGCTACTTCGGCCAGCTGCACGGACTCTCGAAGGCGCTGATCGAAGAACGTCTCGACGCACTGATCGAGCGGCTGGACATGGCCGCCTTCATCGATCGCCGGACGGCGGGGTTCTCTCAGGGCCAACGCGTCAAGGTTGCTCTGGCGCGCGCGCTGATCCACGACCCGCGGCACGTGATCCTCGATGAGCCCACCAACGGCCTCGACGTGATGGCGACCCGCGGTCTGCGCGACATCATTCGGAGCCTGCGCGACGAGGGGCGCTGCATTCTCTTTTCCAGCCATATCATGCAGGAGGTCGCGAACCTCTGTGACGACCTGGTGATCATCGATGGCGGCCGGGTCCGCTACCAGGGCAGCATCGCCGGCCTGCAGGCGGAAACGCAGGAAGCCGATCTGGAAGACGCCTTCATCAGCCTGCTGGACGTAGACGAATGAGCGGGCTGCTGACGGTCCTGCGCAAGGAGTGCATCGACAACCTGCGCGATCGCCGGGCGCTGCTGTCGTCGTCGCTGCTCGCCATCCTGGGGCCCGTTGCGCTGGTCGCCTTCATGTCCTTTGTGCTCGACTCGGCGCTCGGCAAGTCCGAAGCCCCGCTTGCGCTCACGGTGAGCGGTGCAGAGCATGCGCCGCAGCTTATCGCCTACCTCGAGCGCGAGAACACGGATATCAAGGCGGTGACCCTCGAGGATCCCGCGGCGGCCGTACGGGACGGCTGGGAAACCCTGGTTCTAAGCATTCCCCAGGACTACGGCGAGCGCTTCGCGACCGGCCAGCCGCTGGCCCTGCCGCTGGTCTTCGACAGCTCGGCGTTCGGGCC
>JBCDGJ010000106.1:0-17944 GCA_038757945.1 Pseudomonadota bacterium | reverse complement strand
GGTCGCGCGTTTTCTCTTCACTTCCCTGTTCTTCCTGTCGGGGGTGACGCACTTCACCAACATTCCTTACTACGTCTCGCTGATGCACGAGGGAGTGCCGTTTCGGGTTTTCTGGACGCTGATCTCCGGGGTCGTCGAGCTCGCCGGCGCGGCCATGATCCTGTTCAACTGGCGACCGCGGCTCGGTGCCTGGCTGCTGGTGATCTTCCTGCTCCCCGTCACCATTGTGGTCCATGGCTACGCGATGCTGCACGCCGAAAGCGAGGTGATGCGTGCGCTGCAGCAGGCCCACTTCCTCAAGGGCTTCGCGCTGATCGGGGCTGCGCTCCTCGTCACCCAGCTCGGCGTCACGCATCGAAGGTCGACGCCCCCTGCCGGCGATCCATCGCACTGAGGCTGAGCTGACCGTCAGATCTGCCACAAACCACATTCGATGCCGCCGTGCATGTCGATTTCCAGGTAGTGAATCTTCATGGCGCGTCCTGAGTCACTGGCGAGGGGTAGGTTTGGGCTCGCCAACGACGTCAGTCGGCGGAACCTTCGACAACGTCAGGGTGCCAGTCAACGATGGCACCGTGTGGATGCAGCGTTGCGAGGCGGTTACGTAACCCGCTGCCGGGCCAGAGATCAAGCGTCAGCTCGAAGTCGTTTGCGGTCTTGTTCGGCTCGAAGCGCAGCCAGGCCAGGAGGCGCGACCGATCCGCCCGTGCGCCCGCGCTGCGGATCACGCTCTCGGTTGCTGCCCGCACTGGGGGTGGCATGTACTGCCACATGATCGAGTGGAAGACGACGGTCGTCGCGCCCGGCGTCGGCGTCGCCAGCACTGTCTCGAGCCATTCCGGCGCGCTGCCGGTTTCGACGCGCAGGTCGCTCGCACGGAGCAGTTCCACGGCCGTGCGATAGCGCTCGAGGCGCTCCGGCTGATCGGGCCAGAGGTAGGCAAGGCCGCGGGCGAGGACTAAGTCGTCGCGCAAATCGAGCGGATGGATGTCGACGCCGCGGCGGTCCAGCACCGTCGGCAGGGGGGCCGGGGGCGGCGCGGCCCCTCGCCACTCCGGCTCCAGCCGGACCGGCGCATCGGGAGCACCGAAATCGCGACCGGCAAAGCGGTAGGCGAAGCGATCCCAGAGCAGGTTCAGGCCGCCGCTCGAGCCGATCTCGCGGAGCGACAGGGGGCGTCCGGTGCGCGCGGCAATCTCCATGAAGCCGGGCGCAAGTGCAGCCGAGCGCGCCACTTCGTTGGTTTGTACGGGGTGGCTCAGGAAGTCGCGCAACCAATCACGCTCGGCTGCGACCACGGCGCGCAGCGCCGCTGCGAACGCTGGATCACGCGCCGCGGCGCCGCGAAGCGGATACCAGCGATCGAGGGCGGGCACTCGCCCGGCAAGAAGCAGGCCGTGAATGCCACCTGCCACCCGCAACGCCATGGCGCTTGGGACGGGCGGCAGGTCGTAGTCTGCAAGCAGTTCGGCGGTCGGCCCCCCAGCCTCGAGGTCCGTGCGCAGCGCGTTGAGGAGGTCAGCGGTGTACTCCGAGCCGAGCAGGCGGCAGGCGTGTGCCTGCAACGAGAAGGCCTCTGCAATTGTGGGCGTGGTGCTCGTCATTGGCATTGACCCTCCCCGGCGTGGTTGCCGGCTAACTGCGATTGGCTCGGTAACGTTAACCCGAGACAGAAGCATGGACCATTCCCATCAGCAGTTGAGTCAGACTGCACACAGGCTTTGCTGATAAGTGTTTGGATCCGCTTGGCGCATGAGTTTCTTCGACATCTGAGAGATAATCTTCCGCTGCGTGCCGCTTCAACGTTACGGGATCAGCAATGCCGAACTTGGAGAAGAGCAACCAGCGTCTGGGATTCAGCAGTTGAAGCTCGGTGGTCTCGTCGGCCGATCAGGGCGGCGCCTTCAAAAGCGGAAAAGCCCGTGCACCGCTCGGAGTCAACGTTTAGGAACCCGTACAAAGCCGGAACAATCCTGAGGTAATGCCGACCTCTCGTTTATCGCTGCGTAGTAGCCTCAGGCGTCCGGCCTTTATCGTAGGGAGTTGATGCTGATAAGCAGCTACAAACTGTGGTCCGTTTGCTCGCGTCTAATTAGACTAGGCCGCCTGCATCTGAGCAGCTGCGTCCTAGTCGGTTTGACGCTCCTCGCTTCCTGCGGTGGTGGTTCTGGTGGAGGATCCGCCGCGTCGGACTCACCTTCAAACTCGACGCCTCCGGTCGAAATCCAATCTATCGAGTTGTCCGTTCGAGGGCTGTTGGACGGCGAATCAATAGTTGTGACAGCCAACGCAGAAACGTTTGCAGTTGAAGGGTCTGGCGCGCAAGTCATCCAGCTGAGCGTTCCAAGTACGTCGATCGAATTGTCGGCGTCGGAGGTGCCCAGATACTTCACCTGCAAAACCGAGCTGGATAACCAGGATGACGGTACCGCGGCGGCAGTTGTGGACTGCCGCAATATGCTGGCGACACTCGTCCCGGTTCAGACCCTGGAGATCCCTTTTGGCGAAGGTGGCGGCATGGCTCTCGCTGCATATGGGGTGACGCAGTACGGTGCCGTTTACATCGTCGCAGAATCTACAGGACCGAACGTAGAAGTCTGGGTCAGCGACGGCTCTGCCACCGGCACGCAGCGACTGACGGATGTGAATTCGAACAATGCGTACAGCGGCAGCCTGTTTGCTACCCCGGCCGGCGTGTTCTTCATTGAGTTTCTAAGAACTGGAGAAGCGCGCGGCACCTGAGTCTGGCTGACGGATGGGGCCTTCGCTGGAACCCGAGTTGTCGCCGACTATGCGTCAACCAATGGGATTGTCAGGGGCTTCGTCCACTTCGGCGGCAGTGCTGCCTGGATAGTGGATTTTGATGGCCATCGTCGTTTGGACATCCTAACTTCCGACGACAGCGCCGCGACGGTTAGTGAAGGTAGGAACGTCGTTCTCAATGGGGTTTTCCCGGTAAGCAATTTTCACTTGCCTTTCTTCCAGGTGATTACGGGTGGTCCTTCGCTTGGGTGGGCTGCGACCGATGGAAGCCAAGTGTGGGACCTACCGAGTTTTCCTTTTTCAGGGGGACTCAGCTACGGGTTTGGGGGGAGTTCCGGCTCATCGCTACTCGTTAACAAAGACAACAATACCTGGGTCGTCGATGATGATTCCTTTGAGCCAAGGCTGATCCTTGAAGGTGTTCGCGCTCGGCAGGCACAGCCTCTGTCACCGTTCGGAAGTAGGGGCGCTGATGATCGACCGTTCTATTTCTCGGGCTACGTCGGGGACAATCCATGCGTCCCCTTCGAGAGCGACGGAACCCGTCCAGGCACGGTCCAGATGAGTACTGGTCTTTTGCCCTTCTGCCGATTTGCCGATGTTGTCATTTATTCCCTGGCGATGGGCGTCTTCTTGTCCCTGGCCGAACTCGGGGGAGGCGGAGGGGCCAAGCCGTTCGTTTTCTCCGACCGCCGGTTGCAGCCACTGGGACCCAGCGAACTGTTTTTCGGTCGCCAATTGAACTTCACAGACTATGATGGGTTGACGTACTTTTCTGAGACGGACGTCGGCGGAGATAAGCTCTGGGTCACGGACGGTACGGCGGACGGTACAGCACGCATTCCTCTTGACGCCACAAGTATTGAAGGCATCGAAGCCGGCGGGAAAGATCTCTTTGTCGTGTCGAAAACCGTATCGAGCTGGACCTTATGGCATGCCGAAGCCTCTTGAGCTCCCTTTCGATTTTTGGGTCTCCCGTCTGCGGTTATCCGAGCTAGCTCAGTGGCTGTGGAGTTTGGCCAGTCAAGTGTGCGGCGCGTGCATCGCGGTGCTTTGCTTTGTTTGGTCAGCGGCGGCGCTGAGCGTAGAACTGCAGCCTGCCCGGTTTACAAGCGAGTCCAAGGCTCAATGAAACCGGATCCGGTTTTCGTCGGTCGAGGACAATATCGACCTATAGCCGCTGTATTGGGCAGTACTCGATAAGGAGCGGAGGGCATTCGAGGTACTGACTTCTTGAGATCTCTGCGTTTACCCACCGGCGGCTAGCGTATCGACATCCTGTTTGCAATTCAGCGGCTCTGTCGATTGAAGCTGCAATCGCTACTTGAGTACGATCGATCGCTTTTGTGACAGGTGGTGAGCTGTGACGAAGTTGTTGTTGGGTTGCTGCTGTCTGGTTCTGATGGTCGGTTGCGGTGGAGGGGGTGGCGGCAGCGGCGGTCGCGAAGCCCCGCCCCCACCAGCCGACCCTCCGCCGGCCGAGGTGAGCCCTCCAATCGAGGTGACTGCCAGAGGATCGGTGCTGCTCGGTCCGGTTGACCAGATTCGCGTCGAGGCGCGAAGTGTTGGTGGCGAACTTCTCGCGGAGACCGTCACTGCAAACGATGGTTCGTTTTCATTGCCGTCGTTCTTTACTACCGAGGACAGCCCTGTATTGCTCGTGGCAACGGCCGGGACTGAGACAACCTACCGTTGTGACTCGATTGTGGGTTGTAGCGATCTTGCGGGGGTGCGCTACGACATTGGCGAGGCGGTTCCCTTCGAAGGGGAGTTGCGCCTTGCCTTGAGCAGTCCAAGCGCCCTAGCGCAGCCTGTTGCGCTGACCCCGTTTTCTTCCGCGGCTGCTGATCGGGCGGAGGTGCTTGGACCGTTGACGACCGAGAGCGTCAGTCAGGCCAATCGAGAGATGGGTGTGCTGGTAGCAACGATCGCCGACCCAGCCGGTACGCTGGCTGGCATCGAAGCCGATTACTATCGATTGCCGGCCGTGGATCTCAGCTCGACGATTCCACAGGATAGCCCGGATGAGCGGCGTGCGCTCGGTGCGGCCGTAGCTCTGCTGAGTACAGCGCTTGCCACTGCCAGCACGAGGTTTGACGGCGCTGCCCGAGCTGCAGAGCAATACACTGCTCTGCTCGGCCAGAGCTTCGAAGAAACCGGATCCCTCGAGATTGGCCTTCAAGATGGATCGGGCGTTCCCGTTGATGCCCTTATCCGGGTTTACGAGGATTGGCTCGAGCTCTGGCGCCAACAGCGCGAGCTTGGCACGTCACTCGGAGTGGCCTTTCTATCTCAGATCAATCCATTGACGATCCAGGACCTGTTGCTGCGGGCCAACGCTGCGCGCAGCGCGTTTGTCGATGTGGAAGAAACCCTCTTTTCCTCCACGCCGATTTTCCAGGTGAGGATACGACCAGATCGGCTGGGGCTTGTGCCCTATGACACTCTCGACTTGTCCTTCGTGACCAGACTCCCCGACCTGGGAGAGCGAGTAACGGTCTCCAGCAACGACGAACGCCTTCGAACTACGCTGGAGGACGATGATGGACGACCGCTGCTGAACCTCTTTGTCACGTTGAGTGAGGTACCAGAGTTTCAAACAGAATTGGGACCGGTCGAGCTCCTCTTTGAGGATACGCGAGGCCTCATTCCGTCGCAGAGCTTTAGCGTGAGCCTTCTCTATGATGGTGGTTCTTTCCGAATCGGAGTTTCGGAACGGGAGTCATCGTATACCGAGCGTCAGGAGGTAGCCTTCCCCCTGTCGTCGACGTTCCCGAATGTTTCCACGACTTACTCAGCAGAACAGCTCACGGGTCCAGCTGTGGACCTGTCGGTAAGTGGAGCCACGCTCACAGCACTATTGCCTGCGGTTAGCGAAGCAGATGTTGTAAGCATCCGAATCAGCGCTGTTTCTGAGCTGGGTCAATCGGGCAGCACCGATATCAGCTTCCGTCTTATCCCATTTGCTCCGATCGACAGCGTAGATATCGAAGACGAAGCGTTAGCGGCCTGTCTGGCTGCTGCCGCGCCTCCTGATGGCTTTGAAGACGTGGGTGCCGTACAGGAGCTGTCCTGCCCTGGCGCAGCTATAAGTTCAATACGCGGGCTGGACCAACTGAGAGCGCTGCGCCGCCTCGAGATCTCCGGGCCAGGTTTTGTGCAGTCTCTACAGGAACTTGGTCCGCTGGAGTTTCTGGATGTACGGGGACAGACGTTCATTCCTTGCAATGAAATCGTACGGTTCCGCGAGGAGCGCCCCGACCTAGAGTTGCTTGCTGATCCTAGATGTACCACTGAGGCATACTTCGACTTTCGTTCGGAGATTGGTGACGTACTGCCGTCTGGTGACGGCGCTCGTCTGTACATCGGGCTACTCGATCGCCAGGTGATTAAGATCTTCGATTTGCAACAGTTGCGATTTGATGCACAGATCCCTCTTCCCGGCCCGGTGTCCGGGCTTGCAGAAAGCCCGGACGGTGAACGTCTCTACGCAGCCCTGTTCGGTGCGAATGCGGTCGCCGTGATCGAGTTGGCTACGGGAGCCGTTGACGTCCTCCCTCTTGGTCCGACCTCACTGGTTCCCTGGGTATCTGATTTGGTGGCGGTCGGCGACAATCGGCTCTTGGTCACTGCGGGGGACGACCAGCCTGGTCAAACAGTTCTGTTGCGAGAGGATTCTGGCGTGGGGACTGCCGTCGCGGTGGATCAATTGCTATCTGAACAGCCGCAAGTTGTGCTGGACGCGACGGGTACCTTTGCGTACGTAAATGGCGGACGGCGACTGCTGAAACTCGATACGCGCTCAAGCGTCCCGCTGCTCATCGCTGATAGGGCTTCCAACCGCCCCTTCGACCTTGCCCTCAGCGCTGATGGCAACCAGCTCATCACCGGACAGGGCATTCTCGTCGAAACGGATGTGTTTCGAGGCTCCCCGCAGTTCTCTCGATCCGGTCCAGTGGCAGTGTCGTCGGACAACCGGATCTATACGGTTGGACAGCTGAATGGTGATGCTGCCGTCGAGATCTGGCAGTTCGGTGCCGATGAGCGGGATGGCGTGCTCTTTCCGAGAAACTGTGGTGCTGACGGTGGCACCATCAACTTGCGGACAGGCGTGGGAGGACTGTCGAGCAGTGACCGCTCCCTGTTCGTTGCGGACGAGCGTGAGCTCTGTCTGCTTCTGGCAACGGAACCCGTAACGACCTTTGAAGGTCAGTTGATCCCCATCGAAGATCCCCAATTACGCAGCTGCGTGCGTCAGGCGACCGTTGATGCGGGCCTGTCTGAGCCCTTGGCGCTCGCCTCACTGGACTGCACCGGCTTTCCCGGCATCAGGTCACTCGAAGGGCTCGAGCGGTTGTTCAGGATTCGTCGCTTGGCGTTGAGCGATTCTCAGTTTCTTTCGCTTACCCCGTTCGTTGTTCTCTTTCAGCTGGACGAGCTGATTCTCAGGAACGACTCACAGCTTGGATCGCTGGGACCGCTGCTGGACAATCTTCCGCTTACGTTGCTGGATCTTGCGGGTACCGACCAAATCTCATGCGACGAGATCGAGGCGCTGAGAGCAAGAGGTGTTGAAGTACAGAGTTCAGGTTGTGCTGCACCGGAGGTCATCGAGCTGCCAGGTCGTACTAGCGAGTTCATTGTGGACGAAGTTCGGAATCGCTATGTCGTCGCCGTTCCGGAATTCAAAGCACTCCATGTGGTGGGCCGTAACGCTGACCAGTTCCAGATTCTCGAGACTGTGAGTCTCCCCGGGGAGCCCACGTCTTTAGATCTCGCAGCCGACCAGCGAACACTGCTGGTGGGGCTTGGGGACGTCGGTGATCTTGGAATACTGAATCTGGCTACTGGCGCTCTCCGGACGATCAGCCTTCGTGACGAGGAGTTCCCCGGCGCGGAGTTGTTTGTCCGTGAGTGGCAACCGGGTCGCGTGCTGATTTCTGACAGTGTGTTGGATGCCGGGGTAGCGAAACCGGCACTGCTCGTCGACCTGACCGATGACAGTGTGAGCCCACTCAGTCGACCGCTCGGACTGCCCGGTGCACCTTTCTTTGCAGTCTCCTCCGCTGGAGACGCGATCTATGCGATCGAGCGTTCACCCTCGAACGCGTTCCGCGCCGTCAAACTCAAGGGTGACGATCTCAGTTTAACGACGGTTCGAACCATGACGGAGGGCGTCCTTTCGATGATTTCCGGGTTTGGGCTGAGTCCGGATGATAGGCGGCTATTTCTCTGGGGCGATGGATTTGTCCTGGAAACGACGGATCTGAGCGTGGTCGGGCGGATTTCGCAGGGTGCTGTCGCTGAATTGATCGATGGCTCGCTGGCCGTTGCCCGAGTGGGCTCATTTCCAAGCGAAGAGTCCTCGGTTGTTGACAGTTTTTCGGCCACTACGCTGCAGCTTCTGAGTACCCGAACTACAAGTTGCACCGGCACGCAGCTGCGCCGTGAACTTCGAACGCTGCTTGCCGATGGCGATGATCTTGTTGTGCTTGGGAATGGCGATTTCTGTCGCATTCAGGATGAGTTGCCTTAGCTGAAGCCGGGCGAGGGAATCCTGCTGGGCGGCTCCATTGCACAGGCGGGTTCGTAGTGGAGCGGTCGTCTCCGCGGAGCGAAGCCGTTGCGTCGAGGGCTAATACACATGCACTGATGAGGTACTAGAGCATGCCCTCAGGAGCCTCTCGAGGGCGACGATGGCCGCCGTACGTAGATTTAGCCTCCGAACAGTCGCTGTAGCGCAACTCCGGGATCCAACTCGCGCATGAACGCTTCACCCACCAGGAAGCAGTGAATACCCGCGCTGCGCAGCCGCTGCACGGTCGCCGGATCAGCAATGCCGGATTCGGTCACCAGCAGTGTTCCTGCGGGCACTTCGTCCTTGAGCGCCAGGCTGTGCTCAATGCTCGTCTCGAAGGTTTTCAGGTTCCGGTTGTTGACGCCGATGAGCGTTGCGCCAAGCGCTACCGCGCGGTCCAGCTCGTCTTTGTCGTGTACTTCGACCAGCACGTCCAGGCCCTGAGCCAGCGCGCACTGGTACAGCTCTCCGAGCTGCGCGTCGTCGAGCGCTGCCACAATCAGCAGCACGCAGTCGGCGTCCAGTGCCCGCGCCTCGACGATCTGGTAGGGATCGATCATGAAGTCCTTACGAATGATTGGCAGCTCGACCGCTGCCCGCGCGACCCGAAGATGGTCGTCCGCGCCCTGAAAGAAGGGTGTGTCCGTCAGCACGGACAGGCAGGCTGCGCCGGCCGCGGCGTAGCTGCGCGCATGGTCCGCGGGCTGGTAGTTCTCGCGGATGATGCCTTTGCTCGGAGAGGCGCGTTTGATCTCAGCGATGACGCCGGCCGCGCCGGCGGCTACCCGTGCTCGCAGCGCTGCCTCGAATCCCCGGGCAGCCGGCTGCTGGGTGGCGCGGTGCTGTACCGCCTTGATGGGCTGGCGGGCTTTACAGGTGGCGACGTACTCGCGCTTCGCAGCAATGATGCGATCCAGAACGGTTTCGGTCATTGGTCGGCGTCCCGGTCCTTGAGCAGTTGGGTCAGCCTCACGAACTCGGTGAACCGCTCCTTCGCCAGCCCTGCTGCAATGGCATCCTGCGCCATGGTGACCCCGTGCTTGAAGGAGGTGGCGACACCTGCGGCGTAGATTGCGGCGCCGGCGTTGAGGCTGACGATGTCCGCGGCAGCGCTGTCCGGCTCGGTCAGGCTCTGCTTCAGCAGCGCGAGGCTGCCGTCGGTGTCTGCGGCCCGCAGCGCCTCAATGGACCGCGAAGCGATACCGAAGTCCTCGGGGCTCACGCTGTACTCGCTGTAGGTTCCCTCTTTCATCTCGACGATCTGCGTCGGCGCGTCGAGGCGGATCTCGTCCAGCCCGTCGCTGTGGAGTACCAGTACGTGCCGAGAGCCGAGCAGCTCCAGTACCTCGGCAAGCAGCCGCTGTTTGCCGGCGGCAAATACACCGATGACCTGGTTCGGCGCGCCCGCGGGGTTGGTGAGCGGGCCGAGCACGTTGAACAGGGTACGAACGCCGAGCTGCTGGCGGACCGGACCGGCGTGCCGCATGGCGCTGTGGTGGGCCTGGGCGAACATGAAGCCGACGCCGGTCTGCTCGATGCACTGCGTGATTGCATCAGGCGTTAGTGCCAGGTTGACGCCGGCGGCTTCGAGTACGTCGGCGCTGCCGCTGGTGCTGGTCATCTTGCGGTTGCCGTGCTTAGCGACATAGGCGCCGCTGGCGGCGACGACGAAGGCGGAAGCGGTGGAGATGTTAAACAGCTTCTGGCCGCTCCCGCCGGTGCCGCAGGTGTCGACGAGGGGTGCGGCGTCGGTGTGCACTTTTGTTGCGTGGGCACGCATCGCGTCGGCGGCCCCGGCGATCTCTGCAGGCGTTTCGCCGCGGGTGGCGAGCCCCATGACGACCGCGGCGATCTGTGCTTCGGTCGCTTCCCCAGCCATGATCTGGTGGAAGAGCGCGGCGGACTGGTCCCGGGAAAGGGTTGTGCCGTTGAGTATCAGATGCAGGGCATCTTTGATGATCATGCCGCGACCTCCACGTTCAGAAAGTTGTTGAGCAGCGCATGGCCGTCGGGCGTCATGATCGATTCCGGATGGAACTGGACGCCCTCGATAGCGAGCTCCTGGTGCCGGAAGCCCATGATCTCGTCCGGCTGCCCCTGCTCGTCCACGGTCCAGGCCGTGACCTCCAGGCATTCGGGCAGATCGTTTCGGGCAACGATCAGCGAATGGTAGCGGGTGGCCTGCATTGGCTTCGGCAGCCCGCGGAACACACCCTGTCCCGCATGATGAATCAGGGAGGTTTTGCCGTGCATGATCGTGTGGGCCCGGGTCACCGTGCCGCCGAAAACCTGGCCGATGCTTTGATGGCCGAGGCAGATCCCAAGAATTGGGATACGACCCCCAAAGCGGCGGACCACATCCATGGAGATACCCGCTTCGTTCGGGGTGCAGGGCCCCGGCGAGATGACGATCTTGTCGGGCGCCAGCCGCTCGATCTGGTCGAGGCTGATCTCGTCGTTGCGGTGCGTGTCGACCTCGGCGCCGAGCTCACACAGGTACTGCACGACGTTGTAGGTGAAGGAGTCATAGTTGTCGATCATCAGGATCATGCGTCTTCCTCCTTCTGGCCGCTGACGAACTCGTCAGCAAGGTTCGCCAGCTCCTTCAGGCGTGACTCTGCCGCCGTTGCGGCACGGAAGATTGCTCGGCCTTTGTTCATGCTCTCCTTCCACTCGAGACGCGGCTGCGAGTCGGCGACGATGCCACCACCGGCTTCGATGTAGAGCTTGCCGTCCTTGATGACCGCCGTGCGAATGGCAATGGCCGTATCCATGGTGCCGTTCCAGGCGATGTAGCCAACGGCGCCGCCGTAGATCCCGCGCTTCACCGGCTCCAGCTCGTCGATGATCTCCATGGCCCGGATCTTCGGCGCGCCGGACAGGGTGCCGACCGGCAACGTAGCGCGCAGCACGTCCATGGCGGAGAGGTTGTCCTTCAACTCGCCGCGTACGTTGCTCGAGATGTGCATGACATGCGAATAGCGTTCGATCACAAACTGCTCCGTTACCTCGACGCTGCCGGTTT
This sequence comes from Pseudomonadota bacterium, assembly GCA_038757945.1. Taxonomy (GTDB): domain Bacteria; phylum Pseudomonadota; class Gammaproteobacteria; order Pseudomonadales; family Azotimanducaceae; genus CALHVX01. The sequence continues at coordinate 6,578 of JBCDGJ010000106.1, read as the reverse complement.
TCGCAACGCGCCCGACGTCGTTGCGGCCGAGGTCAATGAGCATCAGGTGCTCGGCGATTTCCTTTGGATCATTCTTGAGCTCGTCCTCGAGTGCCAGATCCTCTGCGGTCGTCCGGCCGCGGCGGCGCGTGCCGGCCAGGGGCCGGTTCGTAATCACGCCGTCTTCGACGCGGGCCAGGATTTCCGGCGACGAGCTGACGATCTGGAAGTCTTCCAGATCCATGAAGTACATGTAGGGGCTCGGATTGAGGCTGCGCAGGGCGCGATAGAGGGTGATTGGCGCCGCGTTGAACGGGCAGGACATGCGCTGTGCCAGCACGACCTGCATGACGTCGCCGGCGCGGATGTATTCGCGGATGTTGTCAACGGCGGCTTTGAACTCCGCTTCGCCGAATTCAGAGGTGAAGTCGGTTTCCTCGACGCGCTGATTGGCGGACGATTCCGGGATCGGCGGTGCTGCGACGAGCAGGCCGCGGGCGCGCTCTTCAAGCGCCGCTTGGACGGTTGCGAGCTCCGTCTCGTTCGGATCCACCAGACGGATGAGCTGCATGCGTCCGCGGAGGTTGTCGAAGACCACCACATCTTCGGACACCATCAGCACGATGTCCGGTGTTTTCAGCGTGTCCGGCGGTGCGCTGTCCGCCAGCCGCGGCTCAACGTAGCGTACGCAGTCGTAGGCAAAGTAACCCACCAGGCCACCGAAGAAGCGCGGCAGGCTGACGCCCTCGATCTCCGTGGGAACCCGGAACTGGGCGCGGAAAGACTCCACGTAGGTCAGGGGATCGGTCACGGTCTGCTCGTGAACTACGGTGCCGTTCTCGCTGACGGTCACCTGGTGGCCGTGGACCTTGAGCACCGTTTTCGCCGGCAGGCCGATGATGCTGTAGCGCCCCCACTTCTCGCCGCCCTGGGCTGATTCCAGCAGATAGGAATAGGGGCCCCGGGCGAGCTTCAGGTAGGTCGAGAGGGGGGTATCCAGATCCGCAAGAGCGTCGTGAACGACGGGAACCCGGTTATAGCCGGCGGCGGCAAGCGCTTCGAACTGCTGCGGAGTCATGACTCAAATCTCTGGCTGTTTCGCTGGTCTGCGGCGGCTTCCCGGTCAGGTGAAGGGTCGCCGCGGCATGCGGTCTTGGTCGCTGGCCACAGGACGTGCGTGGCCAGCGCGCTGATGTCGTTCAGCGCCAGCGAAACAGCGGCGTTTGATTGCGGATGATGTTCATGACGGCACGGAGACTAAAGCAGGGCCTCAAACGAATCAATGACGGCGTCCGCACCCAGCGCTTCTGGTGCCACCCCCTGGGTATAGCCGTAACTCAACGCCACGACCGGACAGCCGAAGGCCCGCGCGCAGCCGACGTCGGCAGCTGAATCGCCGACGAACAGCACGCTTTCCGCAGCGACGCCTAGATCGGTGGCGGCGCGCTGCGCCGGCAGCGCCGACGGCTTGGTCTCCGGGGTCGTATCCGCGCCGACGATGCTGCCGAAGTAGTGCGCCATGTCGAGCTCGATCAGCAGCTTGCGCGCCAGCGCTTCCGGCTTGTTGGTGACGACGGCAAGCCCGGCATCACGGTTGCGCAAAGCCCCCAGCGCCTCGAGGACGCCGGGAAAAGGAGTGCTGAGCGCCGCGATGGCCCGGCCATAGTGATCGAGGAAGCAGGCCTGCATGGCATCCATCGGCAGCTCGCTTTCCGGCACCAGCGGCTGATCCGCTGTGTCGGCGACCAGCCCGAGGCGCTGTGCACTGGCTGCCCGGTGCAGTAGCCTGCGCGCGCCCTGGCCGACCCAGTCGCGCGTTGCAGCTAGCGTTACCGGTTCAAAGTCGAACTGACGCAGGGCAGCGTTGAGCGCGGCGTGCAGGTCCGGTGCGCTGTCGACGAGCGTTCCGTCGAGGTCGAAGAAGTACGCGCGGTGCTGGTGCGGCCAGCGTGCCAGCCGGTCGCTGGCTGACGCGGTCATCCGGCGGCCATGGCGGCGCGCAGGGCCGCGATCGTTGCTGCGTAGTCGTCGGTGCCGAAGATGGCCGAGCCGGCAACGAAGGTGTCGGCGCCTGCGCGTGCGGCAGCGGCGATGTTGTTCACCTTGATACCGCCGTCGATCTCGAGGCGGATCGAACGGTCCGCTGCCTGCGTATCGAGCAGGGCCCGTACTCGCGCCAGCTTGTCGAGGCTGCGCTCGATGAAGGACTGGCCGCCGAATCCCGGATTCACGGACATCACCAGTACCAGATCCACCAGTTCCAGGACTTCCGCGAGCGGTTCGAGCGGCGTGCCGGGATTCAATACCAGCCCCGCCTGGGCCCCACCGTCGCGAATGCTCGACAACGTTCGATGCAGGTGTTCGGTCGCCTCCGGGTGCACAGAGATCAGGTCGGCGCCAGCTTCGAGGAAGTCGCCGATCAGGCGATCCACGGGCTTGACCATCAGGTGAACGTCGACGAAGGCATCGATGCCGCTGCGGCGAAGAGACTCGAGCACCAGGGGACCGACGGACAGGTTCGGGACGTAGTGGTTATCCATTACGTCGAAATGGATCGCATCAGCACCCGCGGCCAGCACCGCCTCGCACTCGGCGCCGAGCCGTGAGAAGTCGGCGGCAAGTATCGATGGTGCGATCCATGGCGTCTGTCTGGGCATGGGTTCCTCGTGCGGGGCAAAGGTCAGAGCAGCGTGCGGCCGGCAGTTTAGCAGCCCGCTGAACGAGTCTCGAAAGCGGAGCGCCCCCTGCCAGCCCAGGCAGGGCGTCCCGGCGAGCGACCCGACCTGGTCCGCGGAGCGCGCCTGGTAGTGGACGCCCTCAAGGAGGCTGGGCGGACGAGACTCCCGGAGCAGGTTGCTCGCTGCGTTGCGGCAGAATCCGATGCCTTGCCTATGCTTCAGGCATGGAGCTGCGCCTGTTGCTTACGAACGGTTGGATCGGCAAGGTCGTGCTGACCTCTGTTGCGCTCGCCTTTGCGCCTGCCAAACCGCTCTACGCGTTGCTGTTCATCCTCGTCGGCTTTGCGCTCGGCTATGAGTGGGATCTGCACGCAGCGCAGCGTTGGCGGGTTGGTGGGGCGGTCGCATCCCACAAGGCGCTGCTTGCAGCGGCGGAACGCGATCCCTGGCCGATTTTCTTGCTGTGCGGTCTTGGCCGCATTGCCAGCGCCGGCGGAGCGGTGCTCCCGGGCCATATCGAACGCGCGGAACAGGCCATCGGCGAGCTCGGCTTTGCGGCTGAGGATCGGCGCCGAGCGATCAGCTGGTTCAATGCCGGCAAGCAGCCGGATTGCCCCTTCAGCGAGCTGGCCGCGCGCTGCTCACGCCGTACTGATCCGGAGCACGAGGCCCGGGTGCTGTCCTGGTTCGCAAGCATCGCTGGCCTCGAGGATCGAGCCGAAGCGCACCAGGCCATGCAGGATCTCATGGGGCTGCTGCGATATCGCGGCGCCCGCCTCGACGGCGAGGCGGATACTGCGGCAGGTCCGGCCAGCAACGGCGGGCTTGCGGGGCGGCCGGTCGAGTCCCCCGCCTACCTGGCGGCGCTGAAGTTTTTTGAGCTTGAGCCGGAACCGAGCATCGACGTCGTCAAGGCGGCCTACCGCCGGTTCGTGAGCCGCTGCCATCCCGATCGCCTGCCGCAGCGCGCGACCGAGGCCGAAGTTGCGCTTGCGCAGCGGCGGATGGTGGAAGGCCGGGCCGCGTATGAAGAGCTCCTGCTCGTGCTGGGCGAGCGTCGCTGATACACCCCTTCCGACTCATCGTTCGAGCTGCAGCCGCGCCCGGCGCTTCGACTGGTGATGCGTCAGTCCACTGCCGATCGGCCGCCGAGAAAGCGGTTCGCCGCTTCGAGCTGCTCCGGCGTGCCGATGTCGAACCAGTAGCCGTCGTATACCGTGCCGCCCGCACAGCCTCGGGTCACACAGTCGAAGAGAAATCCCTGCAGGGAAAAGGTCTGGGGGCCGTCAGCGGCATCCGGCAGCAGGCGCGCGTAGCGGCGCAGTGCCGGCACCGAGAGCAGCGCGAGGCCGCAGTAGACATAGCTGTCACCGCGTTCCGTTATCCGTCCCTCGAGCCATTCGAAGTCGCCGTGGCTGCGGTGGCTGGGCGTTGGCCGCAGCAGCAGGTGCAGATCTTCGCCAGCGGGCAGCTGGCGGGGAAACGCAGCGAGCGGTGCGTTCATGAGGATGTCCCCGTTCAGGATCCAGACTTCGTCGGCACCAAGTAGTGCCTGCGCGTACAGAATGCCGCCACCGGTCTCGAGGAGCGCGGGCTCGCGCGACAGGCTGATCTGGAACACTGCGGCGTCCGGGTCCGGCGCGCCGGCCGCCCAGTGCGCGTTGAGATGCGCTTCGAGCCGTTCTGCCAGATGAAAACTGTTGACCACGACCCGCCCGGCGCCGGCGTCCTCGAGCTGGTGCAGCTGGCGATCGATCAGCGGACGCCCGGCAACGGCGATGAGGGGTTTCGGAACCCTGTTGGTCAGCGGCTGCAGGCGGCTGCCGCGGCCTGCAGCCAGCAGCATCACCGGCGGCACCGGCGGGCGCTGCACTGCGGTCATTCGCGCGCGAGCTCGGCAAGCTCGAGCCGCACCGCGGGCAGCAGCGTTTCGAGCCAGTGGCCAAGGGCTTCGAGCTCTGGATAGCTGGCGCTGAGACCGATGGTCTGCTCGAGAGTCGGCAGCACGTGCTCGAGGTGCGAGCCGCGAGCGTCGCGAAGCTTCAACCGGACGAAGATCCCGATGGCTTTGAGCTGGCGCTGCACGGCCATCCATTCGAGCTGCTGGCGAAACGCCGCCGGCTCGGCTGTCGGTGCGATCAGCACCCGGCCCTGGTCCCGATAGCGCGCGCGAGTTGCGCCAGGCCACTGGTAGTAGCAGTCGTGCAGCAACGAAGCGAGGTCGTAAGTGTAGGGGCCGTGGAGCGCATCCTGAAAGTCCACGACGCCGAGGGTACCGTCGTTCCAGAGCAGGTTGCGGCAGTGGTAGTCGCGGTGCACGCAGACCTGTGGCTGCGTCGCAGCGCTATCGATGAGCTGCCGAAACGTGGCGGCCAGAAAGTCGGGCGGCGCAATGCCAAGCATCTGTTCGAGGAACCAGTCGGTGAAGATCGTGAGCTCATCGGCGAGCCGCGCCCGGGTGTAGGGGGGAATGAGTTCGCTGCGGACCGCCTGCAGTTGTGGCAGCAGGCTGATGGCTGCGCCCACGGCGGCGGATTCCTGCGCGGTCCCGTAGTGCTCGCGCAGCGCCTGCGCCCCGAGATCCTGCATTAGAAAGTAGCCGTGTTCGAGGTCTTGCGCGTAGATCTCCGGTACGGGAATGCCGGCGCCGCCAAGCACGCGGCTGAGCGCGACGAAGGCGTCGTTGCGCTCCAGCTCCGGCGGTGACGCCATCAGTACCAGGCTGCGGAGGTCGAGAGCGATGCGGTAGAAATGGCGCTGGCTGGCCTCGACCAGCAGCGGGGTGGTCTCGAAACCGCCGCTCTGCCGACCCCCGTCGCGCTCCTCAGCTGCGGGCGGGCGTCCGGCGGAAGAGGGCGCTGCTGCTGCCGGGAGCTGGTCGCTCAGCCACTGCTTCAGGTGCTCATTCACCGGTCGATTATATGGTGCGCGCAAATCTTTTATCATTGGTCGATGAAGCCCGGTTCCCGTTCCGGCGCACCCCGGTGGCTGCGCCCCGTCCCGATACTGGTCAGCCTGGCGGTCGTCGGGCTAGCGCCTCTGGCAACGGCAGCCGAAGACGCGGCCACGGTATCCGAGGCGAAAACCGCAGCGGCGGCAGCAACCGGCGAGCCGGCACCCCCGCAGCGGGTCCGGATCCAGCCCGATCAGCCGCTGGCCGAGCAGTTCTGGGAGCCGATCGAAGACAGCCCGGAGCGCGGCCTGTTCAGCCCCTGGCGTTACCTGTTCCAGCTCGATGGCGCGGCGGCCGGTGATCCGTCCTGCCGTGGCCGCTATCGCTTTCCGCCGCCGACCCTACCGCCCGCGGTCGATCAGAGCACGCTGCCGGTGGAGGCCGAAGCGCAGCGCGGCAGCTACCAGATCGGTGCTGCGGCGGAGCTTACCGGGGAGGTGCGGCTCGTTCAGGGAGACCGGGTGCTCGAGGCGCCTGCTGCGAACATTGACCTGGCGACCGGGCAGGCCGCGTTTACCGGTTCGGTGACGGTAGTTGAGCCGTCGACGATCCTGCGCGGCGCCAGCGCAGAGGTGGATCTCAACACGCAGGCATCAGACTTGCGCGAAGTCGAGATGCTGATGCATCCGGCGCAGTTCCGTGGCACCGCGGCGCGGGTGCAGGTGGCAGAGGACCGGTCCCTCACGGTGACCGACGGCCTGCTGACACGCTGTCCCCCAGGGAACAACTCCTGGCGGGTCAGTGCGGGCCGACTCGAGATCGAAGATGGCGCGGGCTATGCGGTCGTGCGTCGCGGGCTGCTGCGGGTCGGGCGGGTGCCGGTGTTCTACGCCCCGTACCTCCGATTTCCGGTGACTGATGCCCGACAGAGCGGCTGGCTGTTTCCCAACATGGGTTACAGCCAGGAGGATGGCGTCGACCTGGCTGTCCCTTATTACTTCAACCTGGCGCCGAACTACGACCTGATC
>JBCDGJ010000105.1:0-17955 GCA_038757945.1 Pseudomonadota bacterium | reverse complement strand
CCTCTAGTTATGACCTGTCCCATTGACGGGGAAGACTACAGGGCTAGTTCTTGGGGGCCCCTCAAGTACAACAGATTCCACCGTCGAGTCGGACTGGTTCTTGGGGATACGATCAGCAGCGGTACTTCCGGCCCTCACGGTCGTGCTGATGACCCTCAGCTGTCCGTCGTGGAGCGGGCGGCGGCTGAAGTCTATGTCGAAGGCGCGCCTCAATGGCCCGTCACAGGGCGCTGTGTCCAGGTCAGTGGTGCGGGTTTAGTCCTCTTTCGCTTCGCTACAGGACTCTGGCAGATAGCGCTTGCCTAAGGCGTCTACCGTGACCACGTCCGCTACGCAGTCCCATTGAATGGTGTTGTCATCCTGGGCTCGCGCGATCAGCAGAAATCCAGATTTGATGTCTTCAAATCGTGTACCAAACTCCGTCATGTCAACCAAAGCCCTGAGCGTTCCGGTGCGTAACTTGTCGGCTGCAGGTACTCCCAACTCGCCGGCCCGATAGTCCAGACCAGTAAGAATGCCTTCCGCTGAGAACGAGCTCAGGTTGATGTCTGTTTGCGACTGCGGCATCTCGCCGTGGGTAGCGAAGTACGCTTCGACGATGGCCTGCTGCTCCAGCCCGAGATCAACAGCAGCAGACACCGCATGTTCGATTCTTGAGTTGTGGTAAAAGCCGAAGGCAACTGCAGCGAGTACTGCCAGTACCATGGGGTAGACAACCATCTCGGCGGTTGTGAGGCCACGCTGCCAGGGCCCTGTTTGAGGTTTTGTCATCTAGCTCCAGTCCAATCTCATAGATAGTGGTGTCAGCACCACTCCAGGCGTACATCACGATGCAACTTTCGCACCGCGGCGCCGGTGGAACTGTTGTTGGGCTTACTGCCCAGCGCCATTGCCTCCGAGATTTGCGAGGACCCGGTCAGGCGGTCCGGACTGCATACCGTGCTGCAGGGATTACAACGGCTAGCAATTCGGTCGGCGCCAATTCAGCGTGAACAACTGGAGTGGTGAGGTCTCTCAGACGGGCGCTCTGCGGCTCCTCGGAATGACTTCAGATGCCCTTGCCAGCTATGAACGGCTCAGTTCGGAAGACCGATGGAGTGCCTCCCGATACCAGCTGAGCTAGGCACAGATATTGCGTCAATTATCGTATTCCGTTGCTCTCTGGGTGTTTGTGGCGATGTAGCGCGCTTAGGTGCACTGCTCCGGTGCGTTGTGCTGTTGTTTTCCCCAATACGAGGCGAGGCCCGATATGGAAACGTGGAACTACTTGGTCGACAAGTTTGATCTGCTGTTGACGAAGTTACAGTTCGGGCGTGTTGTAAAGATCGCCGGCAGAGAAGTGCCCCCACTGGTTATGGGCTTTGCGTTGATCGTTGTCTGCATTCCCGTCTGGGGCTACCTGGAAGTCGAAGGCGACAACAAGTTCATCGGTGCTCTAGTTGTCATCCTGATGGCGTGGGCCGTTGCTCAGTTAGGCGCGCTGGGGTTCGGTGACGGGGTCGGCGAAAAACCGGGCAGTTCAGCAGCGAGAAGAGCGGGGGCCGCCGAGCAACCCCTGAGCGCCGCTGGAACGCAACCCGATCAGCGGCAGCGACTAGCCTTGTTCGTCCTTGCGGGTGTCGTCGTTGCGGTAGCAGTTGTCTATGTGTTGAGAAACGTTGACCGGTATGAGGGTGTGAGTAGTGAATTGCGCTACAGCGAGCTGGTCGACATGGTGAAGCCGATTCAAAACGCAATGGAATCTGCTCTGCTGGCGAGGAGCGTCAGCGACATAGGTGTTTTCCATAGCGGGGAGGTCGGGTTGCCCGATGAGGTGCTTGTTTCTGAAGAAGCCCACGGCATTTCGGTCATCGAGGGTCAGATCATTGCGACGTGGAAGACGGATGAGTCCGACTTGGATGGGGTGACCTACATTCTTACCCCAAAGATGGAAGATGGAGCAGTCGAGTGGGCAACCACCGGGACCTGCGGCGGCAAAAAAGCCTGTTAGAGATCCAACAATGCAGGTTACGACGAATCAATTCACCCGAAGCATCAGCCAGGAAGCTCAGGAGCAGCAGCAATGTCTGATCAATCCCTAAGTCCCCTTGATTTGGCAAACCCGCTTGACGCGGCCGACCATTCATCAGCTGAGCTAGGTGCCTCCGGCAACCCGATAGTGCGCACCGAGGAAGGGATCATCACAGAAGGCAGCAAAGTAACCTGGGACAAGAAGGCAATTCTGTGGGCCCTTCCGCAGCCGCTTCTGGTTGCCAGCTCCGTGTTGCTCGTCGCGGCCATGGTGGTCAACGAGTGGGGGGGAGAGTACTACCGGGTATGGGCACTGATCGTTGCGGTTTCTGCCACCCCTCTACTGCTGATCGCCGAACGTTTTTGGGCAAAGAAAAAATCCTGGCTGCTCAAGCCCGACGAACTGGCAGAAGACGTTTTCTGGATGGCTTCCGGAGGCTTGCTTTGGGGTCCACTCATTTCGGATCTGTATCGCACGCCAGTCTCCGAGGGCTTTCAGGCCCTGCGTGATATGTCTCCATTGCAGATCGAATTTCAACCAACCACTGTAGTCGGGCTCATAGGAGCCATGCTGATTATCCGATTCACCTCCAGCTTCTTTTACTACTGGCTGCATCGGATCCAGCACGAGTCGCTGTTCTGGTGGCGTATGCACGCGACCCATCATCACCTGACCAAGATGAGCGCCATTCGCGGCAACCGTACGCATCCGTTTGAATATCTCGCGCTTGGCGTCGGCACGCCAATGGCTCTGGCCCTGATGGGTGCCAGCGACGAAGTGTTCATCGTTTCTGCTGCCTTCGGCATGTGGAACGGCAAATTCAACCATGCCAACCTGCCAATGGTCTCGATGCCGGTGTGGGACTGGTTCTTTGCTACCGCACAGCAGCATCATTGTCACCATGCGTTGGAGCGCAGACAGGCAGATTCCAACTACGGCTGTGACATTATCTTCTGGGATCGTGTCTTCGGCACCTACTGCGGCGATGCTGAAGTAGGTCCCGCTGGTGCAGGCAGAGGCGTTCGCCTATCTATCAAAGAGCAGCTCATGCTGGCCTTCTATTCGGACGAACGCCTCAAGAGTTTGTAGCCAGGCGGCTAGAGCTCGTGCCCCAGGTGTCGGTTAATGAGTGCACCTGGGTGGACTCCCCCTGCAAACAGCCGGTGAGCTTCTACCCACGGCGCCGTCTACTCAATAACTGCAGCATAAGGTCACACATCGGATCTTTGTGGTCTGGCTTCGCTCCGAACAACTGAATCTGCCTTCGTAGGGTGAAGACTAAGCCTGCGACGATCCGCGCCTCCGCGCAGCTCACACCAACAGCGCTGCGAGCCAAGGTCCAGGGTTCGACGCACCTCGCCCGCCCAGCAAGGAACGCCCGCTCGGCGTTCATCGAATGAGTATTGACGCTGCCGTGGCTGAGGTCGGTACGCCTTGTTTTTGGTGAAGTTGCTAGAAGTTCTTGATCCGCGCCGAGCAACTGTCGCCGAGGCAAACCTGCGAAACCGCGCCGTCCTTCTCGATGAAACGTACGACCTCGCCGACATAGCCAGTGCCGTCTGTGCTCGAGAGCCGGAAGCGCTCGTTGCCCAACGGTTCGAGCGTGCCCCCGAATGCAGAAGCAGGAGGTTCGCCAAGGCCTAGCACTACGAGCTGCTGGTCGATCTCCACAACGGCGCTGTCATTCCAGTGGTTCCGGTACCGCCCGGTGAAACGCGACCAGGCCGGATCCCATGATGCAGACCCCGCGGCCGACGGTCTCGCTAGAGTGCCCTGCGCTCCAGCCGTAGCGACTGCGACGCCCACGGTCTTCATCAACTCGCCAGCGATCTCGATCGGTTGCGCATCCGTTGCGTTGGTCAGAACAATAACGCCGATTTCGCTGTCGAGGTCAATGGAAGTGAAGGTCATGTAGCCGGGATAGCCGCCGGGATGTCCCACTTGTTCCCGGTCACCCACAAGAGCTACACCGAAGCCGATGCCCTGACCGCGCTCCCAGCCAGTCGTCATCATCCGTGGGCGGTGCATCTCTCGTAGCGAGGCGGTGGACAGAATGCGGTTTTCACCCCGTGCGCCGCGCCGGAACTGTGCTGCAACGAACCGCGCCATATCTTCTACAGTTGATGTCAGGCCGGTTGCCGGAGCCATGCCTGCCGCATCGACGAACGGAAAGATAGCGCGAGTTCCGTCCGGCATGCGGCGACCATAGCCCGTTGCCAGCATCGAGTCGGGTTCGTCAACCGAGGAGTCTTCCATGCCAAGCGGTGCAAAGATGTTCTCGGCCACATACTGCGCCCAGGACAAGTCGCTGTGCTGCTCGACGATCATGCCCGCCAGCGCGTAGCCGAGATTGGAGTACTTCCAGCGTGTGTCCGGTGAGAAGGCTGCGACGCGTTTCGGTATCAACGCCTTGAGCTCGTCCATGGATGGAAAGTCGAGGTCCTCCCAGTGCGTCCCGGCTTCCCGCGGGAGGCCCGAGCCGTGAACCAGCAGATGCTCGATGGTGATTGGCGGGTCTTCTGGGTCGACCGCCTGGTAGGCAAACCAGGGTAGATGCTGGACCACAGGATCATCGAGCCGCAGCTGTCCGCGATCCCGGAGCTGCAAAATTGCGGTAGCGGTGAAGAGCTTGCTGTGCGAGGCCATCCGGAAGCGCGTGTTGCGCCGCATGGGTTTCGAGCTCGCGAGTTCAGCATAGCCGAAGCCTTGGGCCCAGACGAGGTCATCGCCCGCAACCACACCTACCACGACGCCCGGCACACCTCGATAGGCCATCCTGTGCTCGAGCCAGATGGAGAACGCTCGGATTTGACCCTCGACCGCCGGAGCAGCGGCCAGCGTCGCTACCTCCGTGCGGGCCGCGATGCTTAAGAACGGCAAAAAGACTAGTGTGAAGAGACACAGGGCTCGTCGAGGCACGGCGTTTTCTCCGTAGGGCAAAGATAGAGTGTCGCACGCGGCGAGACCGCGGTGCGAACTGCTTGATTGCCACTCGAATGCTCTGGGTTCCACGCGCCGCGCTACGCCAGAACGCGCGCCGTTAGACCATCTGTCTTCGAGACCCAGCGTCCGCGGTTGAACAGGATCGGCTGGAAAGAAGCAGACAGCCGGTCAAGTTCTGGCACACTTGGGCTCAGCACCAGGAGCGTTCCAACTTACATGGAGGTCGACCGTGACCAGTAATCGCCTCTCCAACTGGATCTCCATCGCTGCAAACGTCGGCGTGCTCATCGGCGTGGTTTTCGTTGCGTTCGAAATCCGCCAGAACACGGCAATTTCTCGCGCCGCGGTGAACCAGAGCCACAATGACGCGTATCGCGCGTTCCGCGCGCACGTGATTAACGATGCGGACGTCGCACGCATCTGGCTGGCCGGCCGGCGCGGTCGGCCGCTTTCCGAGGTCGATCAGTATCGGTTCACGGAGCTGGTGTATGACCGAATGGTTCCCGCCTATACGACCTTCGTCCAAGCGAGGGCTGTCGATGACCCCGCTGCGGCCGAACGCATCGCGCAGATTTTCTCTCCGATCCTGACCTGTCCCGGCGTGCGACAGGTGTGGGATGACAGTCCATTCGGACAGGAGAGCGCGCCGGAGTCGGTTGATGCCTTTCGACGCGCAGTACTCGAAGGGCTGGAGATGAACACCTTCGGGGCACTTTGTGGCGCTGGGGATTAGCAGGCAGCGCTTAGGAAGCTGAGATTTCTCCGGCCGCTGCGCGCGCGCTTCGCCACAGCTGCTGGATGCTCCCTTGCGAAGCTGTTTCCCAGAATTTCGATCTGCTTGAGAGAGTCTATGGCTGCGTTAGCGGGCGCAAAGAAGAAGATGGAGTAGAGAACAGAGAGCAGTGACAACTGAAATCTAGTCAATGTCGAACAAGCAAGATACATAGCGATGGCATAAGCGCTGAAGATAGCAACTGCATTCGCAGCATGCTGTCCCACTGAATCACCGGCCATGATCGTAAGCTCGATGTATTCAGACGGCGTCATTCAAGATCCCGTTTTCTGTGGAGCCTGATGGAATGAACGCAAAGTCTAGAACAACAAGCTCGGTGAAGTCTCTTCCCTCCACCGTTTACGTTTCGTTGCGTTCGCGGGCGCGCTTCCAAATTACGTACTGAGCCCGCTAGATGACGCGAGCGATAACGGTGAGCCAACAGCGCAACTTCGACTGCAGCCTGGTCTCCGAGCCGTACCCACAACCCAGGCATGCACGCCCTGCTCCGCCAGGCGGTCCAGCTCGGGTGTGGCGTAGTCCGTGCCCCCGTAGCCGCTCAGATCCGCGTAGCCGAGATCATCGGCCATGATGTAGACGATATTGGGTGGGGGGGACTCTGCCGAGGCAAGGCTACCTAACCAGACAGGGAGGAGGGCCATCAACCTGGCGCATCTCGTCAGCAATGGCGCGTGCATGAGAATCCTCGGTTGGTTCAATGGACCTCTTATCGCAATTTACGCGCCAAGTGCCGAGAAGCACATAAGTGGGTAAGACAAGTGAGCTTGCCCAGCAAAAGCTGGAAAGAGTGGCGGAACCGATCGCGGCGTTGGGCGAGTACGTCCTGTAGCTAAAGGTTTGTTTAAGGGTGGGCCCGGCCACGCAACTGCCGCACACCCGGCACCAGCAGCACCAGCGCAGTTGGCACTATGATGGCCGCAGCTGCCAGCAGCATCGTGGGTCGGTAGCCGATGGCTTCATAGAGCACGCCGCCGACGACCAGACCCAGCGGCGCCAGCGCAATCGAGCCCAGATGGTCATAGGCGCTGACCCGCGACAGCATCGAGGCGGGAATCTCGGTCTGTAGCGTGGTGTACCAGAGCACGGCGAAAATCTGACCGGCAACCCCGCCAATGAAAGCAGCGGCCGCCACCAGCGCAACCGCGGCCGGGCCGGAGAGCGCCAGCGCGGTGCCGGCGAAAAAGAAACACATGCAGCTGGCGACCAGCATGGGTCGCTCGACGTGCAGCCGCAGCGCTACCAGCCCACCCGCAACGGTACCAAGGCCGGATGCGGCGGCGATGAACCCCCAGTCCACGGCGCCGCCCATCTGGTTCCGGGCAATCGCTGGCCCGAGCAACCCGTACACCGCCTCGATAGCGGCCATCATCACGCCGAACTGCAGCACAATGGCCCACAGCCACTGGCGTGCGGTGAATTCCCGCCAGCCGATCTTCAGATCCTCGATGAGGCTCACCGGTTCACTTCGATGCTGGTCCTTCGCTCGGATCCCCAGGAGGAGCAGCGCCGAGACGACGAAGGAAGTGGCATCAATCGCAATCGCAGTCCCTGCACCGAAGGCTGCTACCAGGATACCCGCCAGTGCAGCGCCCGCCATGGTCGCGGAGCTGCGTGCGGCGCCCAGCAGCGCATTGGCGGCCTGCAGGTCCCGGCGATCGACTACCTGCGTGATGAACCCGACGGTCGATGGCGCAAAGAAGGCGATGGCCATACCGTTCAGCATCATCAGAGCGGCCAGCAAGGGCACCGTGGCCACTCCGTACAGAAACAGTGCAGCGATCGCGAACTGCGTCGTTGCCGCCAGCAGTTCGGCGCGCACCATCACCTTCTGGCGCGAGGTACGGCCGGCGATGGCACCGCCGATCAGCAGGATCACAATCTGCGCGACGATGGGCGCCGCGATCACGAACGAGGAATCACGGGCCGAGCCGGTGAGTTCGAGCACGCCGAAGGCCATGGCAATGGGGGCCATGGCGCTGCCGGTATAGGTAATGAGATAGGCAAAAAACAGCCGCGCAAAGTCTGGCCTGTGCAGCAGCTTGAGACCTTCTCTGACCGTTGCGTTCGCCACAAGCCGCTATGAGCACCCCCAGCACGAGAGCGCCAGTCTACGCGGTGGCCCTGTGCGGCGACACAGGCGTCGGAACAATTCAGCTTAAAGCGCTATGATCAGCGGGCGTATCGATGCTCCGAGGATTCACCATGCCCTACATTGAAGATCGCCTCGTCCACGACGCTGACAGCCATCTGATGGAGCTGTCTGATTGCTTGAATCCCTTTTTCGAGCAGAAGCTGCTCAAACGGTTCCTGGCCCATCCCAACCTTGGCGTGCGGGTCGGAAACCAGCGCGCCGTCGAGGAGGCAGTACAGCGTCAAGCGGATGAATCCTTCAGGGCAGGCGCCGCTCAGAACATCATGCTGCGGAAGAACTACGATGCGGAGGGCGCGTTCCTCAAGCAGGATCGTCCGGCGGCAGTCGATCACCTTGGTGTGGCCAGCCAGCTCGTCTTTACGACCTTCTGTCTCGGGAACTTTGGCTTTGACCAATCTGATGACAAGGCGCTCTGCTATGGCGCTGCGGCGGCGCACAACCGCATGATGACGGACTTCTGCGCTATTGATAGAAGACTCCTTGCTACCGCCTATGTACCGCTCGAAGACTTTGACCTGGCCAGCCGGACAGCCAGGGAGGCGATTGAGCTGGGTGCTAAAGCGCTCATGGTCCCGTCCTGGTGCCCTCAGAACCACAGCCCGAGCCACATCGGGCTCTACCCGGTCTGGGCCATGGCTCAAGAGGCCGGACTGCCGATCCTGTTCCATGTCGGCGGCGAGGAGCAGCTGAATCCCGTCTACAAAGCAAACGGCCTGCCGCCGGTGCCGGACTTTCACGGAGGAGATGCCAACTTCACATCCGTCAGCTACATCCCGATCTCGACATCTGTGCAGCAGACGTTGGCTACGCTGATCATTGATGGGGTCTTCGATGCGTTTCCTAACCTCAGGTGGGGGGCGATCGAACTCGGTGCATCCTGGTTGCCCGGCTGGATGCGCAACCTCGATTCCGCAGCTCACGCCTTCGTCAGGAACGAAGAACGCCTGCAGAAGCTGTCGGCGAAGCCGTCTGAGATCGCTCGCCGACAGCTTAAGGTGACCCCCTATCCCCACGAAGACGCGGGCTGGATCATTCGCAACGCCTCTGAGGAGATGTGCCTGTTCTCTACCGACTACCCGCACGTGGAAGGGGGTAGAAATCCGCTCAAACGCTTCGGAGAATCACTCGATGGCCTCCCGCAGTCTGCGCAGGATGCGTTCTATGCGGACAACTTCATCGAGCTGATGGGTGCAGGGCTCGCACCGGAGCTCCGACACCCCGTTCATTGACGAGCCTGTCATTGACCCCTCACCGGGGAGCGGTCGGTGACTTCCTCAAGGCCCTCGTCGATCTCACCGGCGCATAGGCGTCCAGCCGATCGGTAGCCTCCTGTGTTCGGTGCTGCGCGCGGCAAGACCGCCGATCGGCAGTGCGTTGAATGGAACGCCTTTGATTATCCTCAGTAGCGCCAGAGCAGCTCCAGCTCGATCTGCCGTGGCCGGATGCCGACGCCCTGCAGGTCAGAGGCGAAGCCTTCCGCGGTGCCGGTATTGCCGCCGGTACCCGGCACGTTGCCGCCGCCCCGGAACGCGTACTCATCTGACAGGTTCTTGCCGATCAGAGCAACCTGCCAGCGACCCGATGCGGCGCCGATGCGAATGTTGGCATCGTAGGTCTCATAGGCCGACTGAGTGGCCTGCACGTCCTGCGCGATAAGGCCAATGCTGCTTCGGAACTGGGCGTTGGCCGTTGCCCCGAAGACGATGTTTTGTCCCAGGGGGCGCTCGTAGTTGAACTGCAGGAAGCCAGCCCATTCTGGAGCGTTCGGGCGGTCGTTGCCGTCCAGGTTCTGGAATGCATCGGTTTCTACCGCGGGTGGGGGTGGCAGGAAGCAGCCCTCTTCCAATGACTGCCCGGTGGCGCAGAAGCTTCGGAAATCCGTGAAGGTCGATTCCAGGTAGGCGATGGACCCGGACAGGCTCAGCCCTTCGACCGGTAGCGCCCAGTCGATCTGCAGCTCGGCGCCGGTGGTTTCAGAGCCACCGGCATTGTCGGTGACGAAGGCGAACTGGGCAGAGTTGAAGAAGTCGACCTGCAGATCGTCGAACTCGTAGTGAAAGAGTTCGAACTGGACGAGCATCGCGCTATCCAGGAGCGAGGCTTTGGCACCGAACTCGACACCACGCACTTCTTCGGGCTCGAAGATGAAGTCGTTGAAGCCTGGTGGTGACAGGTTGCTCAAAATCGCGCTGTTGGAGAAGCCGCCGGACTTGAACCCCTCCTTGTAGGCCACGTAGAGCGTCCACTCATCATTGGGTTCGTAGCGTAGCGTGACCTCGGGCGTGATGTCGTCAAAGTTCTGATCAGCCACTGCGCGGGTTGCCGGATTCGCCGGGTCGAAGAGGGTAAAGAGGCCGGTGAAGAACGGATTGACGTAGGGCTGAATGAAGAAGGAATCCTTGTTCTCATCGATCCAACGCGCACCGGTGGTGAGCTGCCATTGATCCGTGATGTCCCAGATCACTTCGCCGTAGATTGAAACGGTATCGCCGTCGGTCTCGGAGATCTTGTCGTAGGCTGTGAACTCGTCGTTCGGATCCGCTGCCGTGTTCCGTGCCCCGGCGAAGTTCACCACCTGATTAAAGTAGCGCTCGGTTTGCTGCAGGTAGGTGCCCACCACAAAATTGACCGGCTGATCCAGCCGTGTGACGAACCGAAACTCTGCGGACATGTTCTCGAAATCGTTGTACTCGCCGGCAAAGATCGAGGTCACGCCGCTGGCATCCTGGTCGCCAACCCAGCGGGCTTCCTGGTCGTGGTAATTGAGAATCGCCGTCAGATCAAAGTTGTCGTATTCCCAGTTGAAGGTGCCGGTGATCGAATAGGACTCGTAGAGATCGCCGTCATCACCGCCGAACTGGCGCAGCAACCGGTTGGTACGGGAGATCTCCGGCGGCACGTTGTTCCAACCACGCCTGGTGTCCGGCGAACAATCCACGGTGGGCAGCGCTATCGGTTCCAGCAGTGGCGTCTGTCGTCCGGGCGGCTGCGGGTCGACAGCCACCGACGTATGAGCAACGCCGTTCAGAGCCCGGCAGTCGAAGCGTTCAAGCGCTCCGCTTGGCGTGCCCTGCTCAAACTCCGCGTAGTTGAACTTGATGTTGTAGTCCATGCGCTCGGACAGGTCCCCGGCGACCGTCAGGCGGGCATAGAGTGCTTCCTCCTGCGGCCAGTCATAGGTCGCCTTCGGGTTGAAGAAGGCTTCCGGGGTAAAGGTGGCGGCGTCGAGCGTGTTATAAAAGTCGCCTTCAGCCGGCGCGGTGTTTTCGATCCAACCTTCGTCCATCTCGGAGTGTTGAACTGCCAGGCGAATGCCGATCTTCTCGTTGATCGGGATCGAGACCATGCCTTCGGTCGTAAGATCGCCGCTCTCGAACTCGTTGTTAACGCGGAGGCTCGCCTCAAACTCCTCGCCGGGATTGTTGGTCATGATCGAGACCACGCCAGCCGTTGCGTTCTTGCCGAAGTAGAGCGCTTGCGGCCCTTTGAGGATGGCCACCTGGCTCACGTCGAAGAGGCCTTCGTTGATGGCGCGACCCTGGGGGAAGTAAACGCCGTCGATCATGATCGCAACGGACTGCTCGATGCCGATGCTGGTGGTTGGCGAGCCGATGCCTCGAATGGCCACGGTCGCTCCGTTGCCGTTGCCTGCGCGGGCAATGGAGACCTGCGGCGTAAGCGCCTCGAGGTCTGCCATGCTCTCGATGCCGAAGTTGTTCAAGCGTTCTTCGCCAACGGCCGTGAGTGCAACCGGGATATCTCGTACCGTCTCCTCGACGGACCTTGCGGTCACCACAATCTCTTCGACCTGTTGCGCCGCTTGCGCTGGCGCCAGGAACAGCAGCCCCAGGGACAGTGCTGCGAATCTGAGTACTCTGATCATTGAATGGACCCCCTCACTATGAGTGGTCGTGCAATGGTCGTGCGTCGCTTGTGCACCAGTCGCTTGTGCACCAGTAGGGCCGCAGCTTCGCAACAATTGCGCAACCGAGCGGCCAGTCTGATCCGGCCTTAGTGCGGGGATCAAACTGACGTTACCGAACTGATCTGACCGGAATCAACGCTCTCCCCAGCGCTGATCAAGTGGCTTCTGACAATGCCCCGAACGCATTTACAGGACGCCCGTCAGCAATTGGCGAGTACTGAGTGCAACTGCCGACAGCACTGTTCTAGTTCATTGATGAGGTCGGGTCAACCGAAGAGCCGTGCTGTGGAGAAGCGGGGTGTTCAGGCTGGAAAAGTCGTACGAGTGAAAAACAGAGGTGGCAGCGAGTGGTTGACTTCGCTTTCTTCAGGTTTTGGACTGACAAGCTCAACGACGGCGATACCGCTGTTCGCCGAGATCAGGAGTTCCTCAACACACGCTCTCGTAACGTGTTTGCGGAGAGTTTGGCGGAGAGCTTTGAAGAGAACCTAGCCCCGGTCTTTCTTCCGGTCGGCCTCTGGATGCAGCTATCGGCACACAGAAATGTGGTGGGCTATCGCCACCACCAAGCCGCTGCCAAATCGTGTTGTGCCTCGCCGGCTGCGCCTGCCTACCGGACTTGGCGTCCATGGTGTTCTGTATATTGGCGAAGCGTGCCATCGCAATCGACCATGTCTCTGAATCTGGAGCGATCTAGCCGCGAAGTTCCGTTGCCTTTGCAGCAGATCACTAAGTGCAGATCAAAGGAGTAGTGGGCCCGGGCTCGGCACCAGCCCTGCCTAGTTTGCGAGGAAAGTGATCAGCCCCTCAATGTAGGCATCCCAGCCGCTGTCATGCATAGCTTGACTCTCCGCTTGCGTAAAACCGCTATGGCGAAGTTCAATGCGGGTGCTGCTACCGTCGTTAGCGGCGTGGAACGTCACGTCGATCATTGAGCACTCGCCATCACCATTCCATTCCCAGCTGTAGGCCAGGTGTTTCCCAGGTGTGACAGCGCTGAAGCGACCTTCGTTGCGCGCAGAAAACTCCGGGCCCTCGATAATCAACCGGTAGTGCCCGCCAACCCGGGGATCGATATCCATCGCAGTGGCGGGGGGAATGACCGTATCCGAAGAGACCCAGGCGGCATACACCCGTTCCGGGGGGTAGGGTAGCTGATAGCACTTCTCAATCTGCATGACGGGCGCCGCTCCGGGACGGTTGATGTGGAGGCTGGCAGGCTGTGCCGCCTTACAGCTGCCGTGGGAGTTAGTAGTCCCAGCTAATGAACAGGCTCGAAGCCGAACACGCCGATGGTCTCCGGCTTCACGGTGACCCTCACCGCTGCCAGCTCGGGTGCTCCATGCACCTGCAAGCGCGTGAGGTTGGCATACCTTGGCATCTCTTCTTCTCCGCGCGATTGAAAGAACGGGCGATCGATGACGAACTGATGAAAGTCGCCGTGAATGAGCAGCACGGGTTTGCCAAACCGTTCGCTGCCTTCCCGAAGCGCCTGCAGTACCGCGCCGAAGGGGCCACGTCGGTGCTGGTTGGAGGCGAACAGCTCCGCGTGCAGCGCGATCACTACCGCCGGCAGCTCCTGCTGGATCGCGAGGCGAAAGCCATCGTTGATCCAGGCTACGTTGGCCTGATTGCGCGCCATGAACTCCTGCATCAGATCCAGGCGGGAGTGATCAGCACCGTTCTGTGAGCCGGGAACATGTACCGTCATGAACAGCACGCGCTCATGCTCCCAGCGTGCGTTTTCTACCAGTGCCTTCGCTTCACTGTCGTCCTTTACCAGATCCGCCTGGCGAACCAACGGCATGGGAGTCTTGCCCAGGGAGTCTGCGATCGAGAAAAATCGGGTACGAAGCTCTGCAAGACGCTCCAGCGGATCGAAGCGCCCAAGCCCTTCGACCCAGCAGTCGGTCCATTCGTTGTCTCCTGGCGTGTACACCAGCGGGTGGTCGTAGCGGGCGAAGAACTCCGCCGCTCGGTCCATCTCTTCGTCCCCACACGAACCGGCGCCCCAGAGATCGCCAACGTGAATGGTGAATTCCGGTGCCCTTGAATTGATCCGATCAATCAGCTGCTCGTACAGCGGGTAGTCTCGAGCGCCGTTGTAGGCCGTGTCCCCGATGGCAACAAAGCTGAACTCGGCACGCACTGGGAGCGTCACTGCCAGAGCTGCAAGCGCCAGGACTATCGCAGCTGAATTCCGGTGTGCGAGGCGGGGAAGCAGCAGGTGGAAGACGCGCACAGGCAGATCCTCGTGTTGACTCGTTGTGGTTGTAACTCGCAGTTGCGATGAGGGTACACTAAAAACTGCGATCCCAAAGCCAACCGGTCATCGACCGTAGGAAGCGTCTTTTCGTGAGCAGCGCAGCAATGAACTCGGTTTTGATTCGAAAACGGCACCTGATCGTGACTCTCACCATCGGGCTCTTTGCGGGACTCATGGGCACTGCGAGGGCGGACTCGCTGACCCAGTACGAACCAGAGCCGATGTACACCTATGTGCACGATGAACTGAACATCAGCGTCACTTATCCATGGTCTTGGGTGAGCAACCCAACAAGCGCTCCGGTCATTCACGATGTGGGGGATCCCGAGCAGCTCCCCAACCTTCGGGTGATGGTGATGGACGAACCCTGGTGGCTGCCGCTTCGCTTTTCGGGGAGAGCCGCGCTGACGCAGATCAGCCGGCTGGGCCGCAATGTGGACGTGATCAGCAATGAAACGCTGGAACACAAAGGCACCCGGTTCAATCTGACCGAGCTGCGCTGGACCATCGCCGTAGGCCCAGGAGTGGACCTTCACACGCTGCTTGCAAGCGCCTTTCTCGGCGATCGATGGGTCATCGCGATGGTCAGCAGCGGTCAGTTTGCCAGCCACAGGGAAGGCCTGGCTGATGCCAGCGAAGAGCCGTTTCCTGAGGAATTGAAGGCCGTTGCGCTCTCGTTGAAGGCTGTAGAGCCCTAGCCAGAGCAGGGTGCGGTCGCAGCGTCGTTTGCACGAATACCTAGCTCGCGGGCGATTCGGGCTGCGGCCATACCCCGGGGACTGAGGTCGCCAGCCAGTGCACCAACGCGGCGTTGACCTCCAGAGGCCGTTCCTGTGCCATCCAGTGCCCCGAAGCAATGACCTTCTCCGTCAGGTCGGTACATTTATCCCGCATGGGTAAGGCCAGATCCGAGGTGATGCACTCACAGGTGTAGTCGTACTGCGCTGCGAGAAACAGCACCGGGATGCGCAACGTATCGTCCGCTGCGCTAGCGGCGTACGCGGCATTGGCAGCGTGGTTCATATAGTAGGAGTCCGGTCCAAAAAACGTGTTGCGCTTCAGAGCTCCGGCATACTCGGCCAGTTCGCTTTCTGTGATCACGTCTGCATCGCGTGGTACGTCGGGTATCTCGTCGCCGGGGAACCAACCGCCCAGCTGGCGCGTGTAGGCAGTAAAGGCCGGCTGGCCAAATCCGGCAGGGTCGCCTTTCCGGAACAGTGCGCGAATCACCGCTGTCGGATCAGCGTCGAAGGCTTGTGTGGCCGCTTCGAAGTTCTCCTCGTAGAAGCGCATGTACTCCCATTGACCGGCAGGAAACTGTTCTTCCGGGTAGATATCGCGATTGATCAGTGGAATGAGCGCGTCCAGCCCACGCTCCAGGGTGTAGTAGGGGACGCAGAGGTTGGCCACCGCGCGACAACGCGTTGCGTGGTCACGGGCGATGCACCAGACCGTGGGCGCGCCCCAGTCGTGACCGACCCACACGGCACTGTCGCGTTTCAGGTGATCCAGCAGCCGCAGCAGATCACCCACCACCTTTTCCTGTGTGTAGTCCTCGTGGCGGTGGTAGTTGCTGGATCCACCGTAGCCGCGCATGTCCGGAGCCACGCAGCGAAACCCAAGCATGCCGAGAGCGGTGAGCTGATGGCGCCAGCTAAGGCCCAGTTCTGGCCAGCCATGCACGAATATGATCAGCGGCCCCTGTGTGGGCCCGCTCGCCAGATAGGCCATCGTATGGCCCTCGGTGGTGAAGCTGTGTCGTTCCATAGACCCTCTCCTGATCCGCGAGTATTTCAATACCCTACTGCACCAGCATTTGGCCACTTGTGGGTTCTGCGGTGACAGAGCAGATTAACCGAAGTGCGTGTGCTCGGCAGGTGGAGGATCGGGACGGGGTGGAAGATTGGCGTATGATCAGGGCCAGGTTTCATCGCCGAATGCCAGGCGGTTGGGACGCACAAGCCGGTTCGTACAAGCCGGATATTGAGAGGAGCAGGTCGCTTGAACTTTGCCGAATACCGAACGCTGATCGTTCTGTTTGTTACCCAGTGCTTCGCGCAGTGTGCCGCACCCATGCTGGTGCTCGTTTCCGGCATCATAGGGGCGCAGATCGCGCCCGACCTGTCGCTCGCGACCCTGCCGCTGGCATGCATGGTCATCGGCACAGCGATGACAACCATTCCGGCGACGGTATTCATGTCGCGTTTCGGGCGCAAACGCGGCTTCCTGACCGGTGCGGGGTACGCCGCGGGGGGTGCCCTGCTTGCCGCCTGGGCAGTTGCCATAGAGCACTTCGGGCTGTTCTGCCTGGCGGCGCTGCTGATCGGTAGCAACAATGCGTTTGTGCAGCAATTCCGCTTTGCGGTCGCGGAGTCTGTGCCGGTCGATGTGATTCCGCGATCGCTGTCGATCCTGATGCTGGCGGGTATCGTGTCAGCGATCATCGGCCCCGGCCTTGCCAGCCGTTACGCGGTCACGCCCGGATTCCCCGGCTACGTAGGGACCTTCATTGCGATGGCGGCGTTACTCGCTGTGGCCTTCCTGATTATTCTGCTGTTCTACCGGGACACCCAGCCGAAGGGTCTGGCTGCTGAAGAGGGTACGCCTCGGCCGTTCAGCGAAATTCTGCGCGATACCAGCCTGCTGTTGGCCATTGCTGCCGCTGTGGTCGGCTGGAGTGTCATGACGTTGGTGATGACCGCGACGCCGGTTGCCATGCACGAGATGGATCACCACTCTCTCGAAGACACGGCCTGGGTCATTCAGAGCCATATTCTGGCGATGTACCTTCCCTCCTTGTTCAGCGGCTACCTGATCAACTGGTTCGGTGTCCGCCGAATCATACAAGGTGGCGTTCTCCTGATGGCTGCGGTCGTGCTTGTAGGCTACGGCCATCCGCACCTGATGCACTACTGGTGGGCCATGGTGCTGCTTGGGGTTGGGTGGAACTTTCTGTTCGTCGGCGGAACGACGCTGCTGGCCCAGACCTACCGGGACAACGAGCGGTTCAAGGTGCAGGCACTCAATGACTTTCTCGTGTTTGGCCTGCAGGCGCTGAGTTCGCTGGGGGCCGGTGTACTGCTGGCCACCATCGGTTGGAACGGCGTCATGATTTTCAGCCTGCCGTGGCTTGCGCTGTTGGTGGTGTTCTTTGTCCTTGGTCGACCAACGCGGCAGTCGGCGACGGCCTGACCGACAGGGCCTTTGGGCAAACGAAAGTGAGGCTTATGGCCGTTGTGATCAGACGGCTTGCCGAGGGAACAGGCCACGCCCGAAGTCGGGATGCGTCTGTGACGATGAATCCAGCTGGCCATCCGCCAGGTACGGAGTAAGGGGTTCTACATATGTCAGCTCACCACAATTCGGTTTCTGTCTTTCTCATCCTGCTGGCGATGCTGCAATACGGCTGCGCGCAGCCGATGGCTGCGAGTGAGCCTGGTGCAGCCTCAGCCCCAATTGTTCGAATCTCCATTGGGTATTACCCCGAAGATGCTGAGGCTGATGTCGAGGCGAAGCTCAAGGGCGAATTTGAAGTGAAGATCAAGCCCGCCGTTATGAAACTGCAAGGCAATCTCAAGTACTACGTAGCCATAGACAAGGACAAAAATGCCATCACGAATGTGAGCCTGTGGGAAAGCATGGAAGCTGCCATGCAAATGGCGCAGATGAAGGAGATGGCGGTCATGGGCAGGGAGTTTGCAGCGATGGGGGTTACCTTCTCCGAGATCACCAATCACGAGATGTTGTGGCAGTTGCCTGAGTGACACAGACACAACGGTCTCTGTTGCTGCGTCGTTCGGATTCGAAACGTTGGCCACTGCGGTCGTCTGATTGCCTGCTGTTGGCGTGGGTGCCCTTCCTTGTG
>JBCDGJ010000104.1:0-18109 GCA_038757945.1 Pseudomonadota bacterium | reverse complement strand
TGCGCCGGTTTGTAAGTCATCTCAAACCGATGCTCGGCATCGAAGGCGCTGAACGCCGGCCGCAGCTTCAGGGCCGAGTCCGGGATCGAGCCGAGCCCGCGCCACTCGAAGGCCAAGCGGCGCTCGAACACCTCATCGACCGCGCGCTGCGCACTCGCGTTGCCGGCTGGCGTCACCGCCCGCGTGTACTGGTTTTCGACGCGCGCGACGCCGGCGTTGACCTGCTGGATGAGCATCAGCAGCGACTGCAGCACGTCCAGCGGCTCGAAGCCGGCAATGACGATGGGCAGCTGGTAATCCCTGGCGCAGAACTCGTAGGCATCGGAACCGATGACGACGCTGACATGTGATGGCCCCAGCACGCCGTCGAGCTCGACGCGCTGCTCTGGATCTCCCAGATCAACGATGGCACCCATGGCAGCCGGCGTGAGCACGTGATTGCAGAATATCGAGAAGTTCTCGAGGCCCTCCTGCTGCGCCCTCTTTACGGCCAGCGCGGTAGGTGGCGTGGTGGTCTCGAAGCCGATCGCGAAGAACACCACCTCGCGATCCGGGTTGTGGCGCGCAAGGTCCAGGGCATCGCTGGTGGAGTACACCATGCGCACATCAGCCCCTTCCGCCCGCGCCTTCTGCAGGCTCACCCGCTTGCTGGCCGGCACCCGCAGCATGTCGCCGTAGGACGCCAGAATTACCTTCGGATTGGAACGGACCAGATCAATTGCCATATCGAGGCGCCCGATGGGCAGCACACAGACCGGACAGCCCGGACCGTGGATCAGCTCAACGTTGTCCGGGAGGAGGTCCGGAACCCCGTAGCGGAACACCGCGTGGGTGTGGCCGCCACAGAACTCCATGAACCGGTACTGCCGACCGGGGTCCACCGCATCGCGGATCGCGGCGGCCAGCTGCCGGGCCCGTTCCCCATCGCGAAACTCATCAACGTATTTCATGGCTGCTGCTCCACCAGCTGTGCGGCGACCTGACCGGCGCCCGCTTCCATCAGGGCCAGGGTTTCCCGAGCCGCCTCCGGATCGACTTTCGACAACGCATAGCCGACGTGCAGGATGACGTAGTCACCAGGCTCGAGCTCATCGACCAGGCTGGTATCGATGGTTTTGACAATGCCACCAACGCTGACCCGGGCCTGATCGGGGCCCTCCAGGGACAGTACTTTTACCGGCAGGGCGAGACACATAGATCTTCTCCTGGTGCGAATGAGGGAATGGACGGCGGTAGTGCTGCGGAAGTGTCTGCAGCTGCCAGCAGCTGCCGGGTAACCCAGCCCTGCCCGAGGCTGAGCCCCCCATCATTGGCCGGTAACGCGTCAGCGCTGAACACCTCGAGCCCCTGCTGCTGCAGCGCCCGCGGCAGCTGCTCGGCGAGCCAGCGATTCTGGAAACAGCCGCCGGCAAGGACGATACGTCGCAGGCCGCGCCGGGCGGCAGCCGCGCCGATCCAGGCGCTGAGCCCCGCCAGCAGCGCACTATGAAAACGTGCGGCACCGGCGGCGGCATCCGATTCATCGACCAGCGTATCGAGCACCGGGGAGAGATCCAGACAGTGCTCCTGCAGAGTGAACAACCCTGAACCAGCGGCCGCCGCCGGAACGCCCGCAGCGGCTGTTGCCCGGGCCTCCAGCAGCATGGCTGCCTCGCCTTCGTAGCGCTGCCGGTTCAGCAGGCCAAGCAAAGCTGCAGCACAGTCAAAGAGACGACCGGCGCTGGTCGTCAGCGGAACCTGTAGCTGCTGAGCCAGTGTCGCTACCGCCGGCAGCAGCGGCTGGCCGGCAAAGCGGTCATGAGCCACCGCGGCGAAGCCCCGGCTGACCAACCATGCCGTGGCGAGCCGCCAGGGCTCACGGGCCGCTCGATCACCACCCGGCATCGCCAGCGGCGCCAGATGCCCGATGCGGCTGAAGCCGGGCCCCTCGACCTCAAGCAGCTCACCACCCCAGGCGGCGCCGCCGATGCCGTAGCCGTAACCGTCCAGCGCGACGCCAAGTACCGCACCCTCCAGCCGTTGTTCCGCCATCACCGCCGCCACGTGCGCGTGATGATGCTGTACCTGTACCAGCGGCACAGACAGCTTTTCCGCGAGCCTTTCCGCCAGCCGGGTGGACTGAAAGTCCGGGTGCCAATCGCAGGCGATCGCATCAGGTCGGCGACCGAGGCGGTCGAGCAGCTGATCAACCAGCGTTCGTTCGGCGGCGACGGTCGCCGGATCATCGAGATCACCGATGTGCTGCGTTACCGCAGCGGCTGCGTCAGCAAGCAGGCACGCCGTGTTCTTCTGGGTAGCGCCGAGTGCGAGCACCGTAGCGGCTGCCGGGGCGACCGTAAGTGCCGCCGGAACAAGGCCCCGGGCACGACGCAGGGGCACACAGCGGCCATCGAGCTGACGCAGCACCGAATCATCGACCCGATCGCTGATTTCACGGTTGTGAGACACGATGAGATCAGCGATGCCGGACAGGTCTGTAACCGCGGCTGCATCATCGATAACAATGGGCGCGCCGCTATCGTTCGCGCTGGTGCACACCAGCGCCAGGTCGTTCGGGGCTTCCGGCCAGCCTTTCCCTGGCGGTTGTCCGAGCAGTTCGTGGAACACCTGATACTGCAGCCCGACTGCCGGCAGCATGGCCCCAAGCTCCGTCAGCCCCGGCGCCAGGGCAGCCAGCGCCAGCGGTGACCGCCGGCCATCCTTGACCGGTGCAACGACGATGGGTCGCGCAGGCGAGCAGAGTGCCTGGCGGCCGGCGTCGTTGAGGACGAGGTGCCGCTCGGCAGAGGCCTGATTCGCAAGCAGCAGCGCCAGCGGCTTGGTCTCACGGCGCTTGCGCGCCCGCAGGCGCTCTACCGCATCAACGGAACGGGCATCACAGAGCAGCTGATAGCCTCCGGTCCCCTTGAGCGCAACGATCCCGCCATCTTCGAGCACCCGCGCGATCGTCGCTGCGTCATGGCTGTAGCTCGGACCGCAGTCCGCACAGGCCGTGGGTTCGGCATGAAACCGCCGGTCGTCGACATCGTCATACTCCGCGCTGCAGGCCTGGCAAAGCGGAAAATCGTTCATGCTGGTCCGCACCCGGTCGTACGGCAGGCTGCGCACCATGGACAGGCGCGGCCCGCAGTTGCAGCAGGCGATGAGCGGGTAGCCGAAGCGGCGGTTGGTTGGGTCGAAGAGCTCAGTCAGGCAGTCTGAGCAGATCGCCAGGTCGGCGGGAATCAGATTGGCAGCCGCGGCACCAGCTGCGCCAGCCCCCTCGGACTCACGGATTCGAAAGCCGTCGTCCTCCGTCGGTGTCCGGGCCTCGATCCATTCCGTGTCCAGTGCGTCGATGCGGGCCTGAGGTGGTAACGAGTGTCGCAGTGTCTCGGGAAAGCGCGCCACCGCGGCGCCCTGCACTTCTACGGTGACGCCATCCCCCGTATTCAGCACCCAGCCTTCGAGACCGAGCTGCCGCGCAACCCGAGCGACCTGGGGTCGGAAGCCGACGCCCTGAACCTGGCCCCGGATCTTGAGCCGCAGCCGGGTGCGGCACGTCCTGTGCTCGCCAGCGGCAGGCGGCGCCGGGGGCACCGCCAGGTGGCTGACCTCAGCCATCTGCGTGCGCGGGCGCCGGCACGGCGGCGACTCGCTGCCGGGCGCTGTCGAGCCACTCGAGCCAGGCCGGAAAGCCGGTACCGTCTTCAACGGAAACGACGATAACCTCGAGGCTCGGATTCACCCGCCGGGCGTTTTCGACAAGGCGATCAACGTCGAAGCGCAGGTGCGGCAGCAGGTCAGCCTTGGACACCAGCATCAGTGAGGCAGCCGCAAACATGTTCGGGTACTTGAGCGGTTTGTCTTCCCCCTCCGTGACGGAAGCGATCACCACCTTGTGGGCTTCACCGAGATCAAAGCCCGCTGGGCACACCAGATTGCCGACGTTCTCGATGAACAGTATGCCGTCGCTGAAGTGCAGCTTATGGAAAGCGCTGTCGATCATCGACGCGTCGAGGTGGCAGCCGCGCCCCGTATTGATCTGCAGTGCGGGCACACCCGTTTCGCGAATACGATCGGCATCGGCGGCCGTTTCCTGGTCCCCTTCGATCACCGCCGTGCGCACGGTGCCATCGAGCCGGCGCAGGGTTTCAACCAGCAGCGTGGTCTTGCCGGCACCCGGCGACGAGACGAGGTTCAGCGCCAGCACCCGATGGCTCTGAAAGTGCGCCCGGTTGTACGCTGCGATTGCATCGTTCTTGCTGAGCAGATCGAGCTCCAGGTGCCGCACCTCCGGTTGCTCCGTCAAGTCGCTGCGCAGCGCCTCCACCGGTGCGCCCGCAACCGGCGCCGCCTCCATACGGAGTTCACCATCACTGCATCCACAAGTCCCACACATCAGATCACCTCCAGTTCGGTCAGCTTCAGTTCTTCACCCTGCTGCACGATGAGCTGGTGCCCTTCGCACTGCGGGCAGGCGTCCGCGCGCGCAGCAAGCTGCACCCGTTCGCCGCAGTTCATGCACCAGGCAGAGCCGGGTACTTCGATGATTTCAAGCGTTGCGTCCTCGGCGACGGTATCCCGCGCATGCACGCTGAAGGCAAACTCAAGCGCCCGCGGGTCTACATGGCCCAGCGCACCTACGGCCAGCTGCACTCGTCGAACCGCCGTAAAGGGGTCCCGCCGCCGTTGATCGTCGATGAGCGTCATCAGCCCCTGGCACAACGCCATCTCATGCATGAGCCATCTCCCTGCCGGTGTCAGAAGCCGGTATCCGGGCCGGACGGGCAGCCAGTGGTTCCCGCGCCAACCGCCAGGCGCTGCAGGAGTCGAAGCTGAGCGCGAGCAGCGGCAGCAGATCGACGGTCAACGCCGGGGATCTTGAAAGCACCATGACGGGTCCCTCGACCGCGAAGTGCCAGTCCGTCGGTGCCAGGATCTCCCAGTCGCGTACGCGCGACGCCGGATCGAGGACGACCCGGTGAAACACGGGTCCACGCGCGGTCAGCGCCATGCCGAGCCCCGCCCGGTCGGGCAAGGTCCAGGCATCCGTTGCCGGGCTGGAAGCGGGTAACGCTGCCGGCCCCGGACGCAGCTCGCTGACCTGCAGCACCTGCGCGCAGAGACGCAGCACCCAGTCGCTGGCATCAAGCTCAGCCAGGACTCCTGCGGTCCGCCTCGACAGCAGGGCACGGGCACCAACCTCCGCGGCTCCGGCACGCTTCGGCCAACGCGTCAGTCCCCGCGCACCGGTCGTGGCGGCGGCTTCTCGCAGCGCATCAACCCGGCGCAGCGGCACCTTCGTCGTTACCTGACGAGCAGCCGACGGCCGCAGGTCCTCGCGCACCGGCCGATCTATAGAGAACGCACGCTGCAGCAGCCGAGCAGCCGCCGAGCCCTGATCCTCTGCCCACCGCACCAGCTGTTCGGCCGTCGCCCGGTCGGGCAATCCCTCGATCAGCGCCGTCAGCGCCGCACTGCCAGACGCGGTGTCGCGGGCAGCGTGACCGGCCCGCAGCAGTGCAGGATCCGGGCGCTCGTTGAGCACCGCCGGCCAGTCGATCGCGTGGCGCCAGCAGCAGGCGCGGACGTGCTCGAGCCACAGGGATTCGTTGTCGAAAGCAGTCTGGGCTTCCGGCAGCACCGCGCCGCCAGCCGTGAGCGCCAGCGCCGCTGCCCGTCGCTGCGCGACTCCGCACAGGGGCAGCAGCTGGACCAGCTGTTCAAGTGCCGTTGTCGCATCCAGGCCCAGCAGTGAACGGGCGACCGATTCCCGTACGCCGGTGGAACGGATGTCCTGTACGGTGCCTGCCGCGTCATGGCACAGCGTCAGTAGAGGCTCGAGCGCTACTGGCGCGGCAGGACGGTTCATGCCCGGACAGCCGTTTTCCCGCCGCGCAGCAGTTCCCGCCGCGACACGCCGCTCTTGGGCGGCGCGCCCGCCCGGGCGGTCGGCGCCTTGAACAGATCTCTGAGCGCGTGGCCAGCTACCGTGCGAGCAACCGCAAGCTGCTGAAAGTCAGACATCGGCGAGAACAGCGAGCAGGTGGCAAAGCGACCAACGTCCTCAAGATACGCGACGGTAAAGCCGTAGCTGCCTGACGGGAAGCGGACGTCGAGCTGCGTGCCCTCCCGCGGCAGGCTGTCGCTCGCATAGGGAAACCAGACCAGATTCATGGCCCAGGGCGTAATGGCCACCCCAACCAGGCCCTCCTCGGCCGGCACCAGACGGCCAATCTCGACCGTGAGCGCCCGGTTGTAGACCGGAAGTTGCCGCATGCGCTCGGAGACGCCCGCATAGGCCACCTGCAGACGCTTTCGGAGTACCTCAGCCGCGGACGCAGCACCAGCGGCGGCACCGTTACGGTGCTCGTCCGCCTGATCCAGCGTGCGCTCGCTTTCGGCCAGCGTGGCCTCGACGCCGTAGACCATGAACTGATCCTGCCGTGCATCACAGTGGGGGCAGCGCCAGTGGCCAGGTAGATCGGCAAAGGCGACCCCGGGCTCGATCTGCCATTCAGGATCGCCGACCGCTGGATCGTAGACCCACCAGCACACGCCGCACTCCATCGGCGTCGCAGCAGCGATCCGATCGGCATCACCGAGATAGGAGCCCTCGAAGCCGCTCATTGCAGATAGGCCTCCAGCAGATCGTCGAGGCGTTCCAGGGCATCCTCGAAATCGGTCTGCTGCGCACAGATGGACTGTGGCACGGCGCCGATCTCCAGGGTATCAAGCACCGGGTTGCCCATGGCGTTGACGAACTGTACGGCCCAGACGTGACGGTAGCGCGTGGCCATGACCCGACAATCACCAAAGCCGCCGGACCGCAGCGAAAGCGCCGCCCGGCCCAGCACATCAAGCAGCATCCGTTCATCGCTGTCGCTCATCGGCAGCAGCGTAAAATTGATGACGTGGTTCAACGCGCCGTCGACGGACGGCTCGGCAGCACAAGCCGCAGCCCGCTCGCTCACCTCATGCAGCACCGCAGGCGCGTTCATGATCGACGGCCCCCAGGCAGCAACGGCAGCATCGTCAGTGCCGGCCGGGACAGCGAAGGGCGCGGGCTCCAGGCTATCCGCCGCAATAATCACGGCTTCTGGTACAGATCCCACCTCAACCCATTCCGCGCCGCCGCCAGTCACCCGCCAGACGCCCGGCAGCAGGGCTTCCTCGAGCGTGAGATCCACGCCGTCCAGGGTCACGGAACCGGACACTTCCCCTTCGCCCAGCACCTCGCGCACCGCCTGCTGGTCAACCGCATTGAGCCCGTTCAGATCGAATCTTTCGCTACCGCCTGAGGTGCCGGCAATCTGCCGTTCGAGCCCGTTGCGCAGCGTCTCGAACCAGACCCTGAGCCTGGCGCTCGCAACAAAGTCTTCGGGCAGTCGGGGCACCGTCGGCAGCGCAACGGGAGCGGCAGACAGAATCGCCAACGGGTCGGCATCGTTGGACAGGCCAACGAACACACCGTCGGCCTGCGCCTCACCTTCCCAGATCATCGGGTTGCTGCGCAGCATCGGGCTTGCAAGCGATGCGCTGTCTGCTTCCAGGGTCTGGACGGGGATCAGTTGCTCGCGATTCACCGAACTGTCCATCAACGCGTTGCTCCTATCTGAATCGGTTGGCCAAGGTATCGTTCAAAGGCCCGGCGGTAGTCCTGCCAGTCGCGGACACCCGGCACAACTTCAAGCACCTGCCCCTCGACAACCAGTACGAGGCTGGGCAGCACTACAACGCGGTAATCGCTCTGCAGCGCGCTTTCATCGCCTTCGGCGACAACGGCCGCGGGCACCGCAAACTCCCGCATCAGCTCGCGCAGCGCCACTGCGACGTCCTGCGCCTCGGAGCTGCGCTTCGGCAGCCCGGCGAAGAACACCACACGCAGTTCCGCACCAGCACAAAACTCCTCGATCGACCGGGCATCTACGGTCTTCAGCTGACCGGCGGCGACCATCTGATCGATCGCATCGAAGCGCGCAATCACGCCTCCACTGCCACTAACCTGGCTCTGCATCATGAAACGCCTTCTCTGTTCTTCATGGATAACTGTTCGGCTGCAGCCGGCTCGGCGGCCAGCTCCGGGGCAACGGGCACGGCGGCATCCCTCGCACCGCCAAGGGCCAGCAGCGCCTCGTTGGTCAGCTCGGCCTCCTCGCTGCTGAGGGGCTGAATGGCCATATCGATGTGCACGAGCAGCCACTGTCCCGGCATCGGTGCCGACTCGAGCAGCAGCGTCTGAACCAGCCGCTCCTCGCCCGTCGCAGCAACGCAGCGGGCCACGCCGAAATCACCGGCCTCCTGCACCTGAAACGGTATGCCGAGACACATCTCAGCGTGTTCCCGCCCGTTCCAGCACGCGGGCATCGCCAATGCGACAGGCCAGGTCTGCTGCCGGTCGCTCGGCCTCGTACTGGGTCAGCTCGAGGCCGGGGGTAATGACGTCGGACGATCCTGGTTGCGCGCGGGGTTGCAGGCTTAAACCCTGGCCCGCGAAGTACGCCACCGCCAGGTCCAGGGCCGGCTGCAGCTGATTGCGGATCTGCGGTCGCAGGCTGCCACCGTAGTCTTCGAGCTCCACCGGCTGCACGCCGATCAGCGCCATCCGCTCCGCGCAGCCCCCGAGGAGCTTGGCGCAGGCAATGACGTCCTGCAGGCCGGCCTGATGCAGGCTCATCTTCTTGCCGGCAACGAACGCGGGGATGTCGTCATCCTCGACCAGGCGCAACGTTCCCGGCGGGTCGCCGAAGTCGAGGGCATCGAAGATCACCACCAGATCGTGATCGCGGAACAGATCCACCAGGTACAGGCCCTGGGTGCCCCCATCAGCAACGGTCAGCGTAGACGGTACCTCGTACCGTTCCGCCAGCGCCTCGATGCAGCGCACACCGAACCCTTCATCCGCCCAGAGCAGGTTGCCGACGCCGAGCGCCAGCGCGCGACCCGAAAACGGCGGCCTCATTCGCGGTCATCCTTGAAGTAGCGCCAGCCGCTGATCATGGTCGACACCAGGCTCTGGCGGCTCATGATGTCTTCGCGGATTGCCACGTAGATGTGCATGATGGCGAAGCACACGATGACCCACATGGACAGGTGATGAACCGTGTGTACGAAGAAGCTGTCGCCATAGATACTGAAGACCCAGCCGAACGCGGCGTACCAGAAGCTGTCGATACCGGCCCCCTCCGCATACAGGGCAAAACCGGTAACGATCGAGTTCAGCAGTGGCAGCAGGAACAGCGTGAACATCGCAAGCTGTGCCAGCGGGTTGTGCCCGATGTACTTTTTTGGCGTCCGTTCGAAGAAGGCATACCAGCGGATTTCGTGGGCCACTTCGTGCCACCACTTGCCGCTCCAGAACGGCGGCAGAAACAGCTGGTGCGCGTGGTGATTGCCGAAAAAGGCCCAGATCAGCCGGTACAGCAGCGCCAGCGCCAGCACCTGCCCAGCGCCGAAGTGAATCATGCGGACGTAGCCGAACGAGTAGTTCATCGAAGCTTCCCCGGGGACTGACGGCAGGGGATCACCAATCAGATAGCCGGTCACGCAGAGCACGGTGATCGCCAGCGCGTTGAGCCAGTGCCAGGCCCGCAGCGGCGCCTCGTACACGTAAACCTTTGCCGCCGGGCTGGTAACCTCCGTCGAGCTGTGAACCAGCGTGGAAAAGAACCCGCCCTTGCGTGGCGGCGTAACATCGGACTCTGCCATGGCGTATCTCCTCCCGCGCTAGCGAACCTTGATTTCCGAAAGTTCCTCGCCGTCGGGGCTCATGACGTGGGTCGAGCAGGCCAGGCAGGGATCAAAGGAGTGGATGGTGCGCAGGATCTCCAGCGGCTGTTCCGCATCAGCGACCGGCGTGTTCATCAGTGCAGCCTCGTAGGCACCGATATTGCCCTCCACGTCCCGGGGCCCGGCATTCCAGGTTGTCGGCACCACCGCCTGATAGTTTTCGATCTTGGTGTCCTTGATGTGGATCCAGTGGCCCAGGGCACCGCGCGGCGCCTCGGTGAATCCAACCCCTTTGACGTCCTTCGGCCAGGTCGAAGGTTCCCAGTTGTCGGTGTTCGCCGTCGCCAGATTGCCGGCGCGGATCGAGCTGATGAGCTTGTCGTAGAAGTAGCGCATCTTGTGCGCAGCCCACACACACTCGAGACCGCGGGCGGCCGTACGCCCGAGCGTCGAAAACAGGGCCGTGACCGGCAGGTCGAGATCTCGCAGCAGCTTTTCCGTGGGTTCCTTGAACTCGGGATTGTTCTGCGCGTAGCCGATGATGTAGCGCGCCAGCGGACCCACCTCCATGGCATTGCCCTTCCAGCGCGGGCTCTTGATCCACGAGTACTTGGCCGACTCATCGAGCTCTTCGATGTGGGTCTTGGTGCCCTTCGACTTCGGGCCAAGCTCGTAGTTGGGCTCGGTTACGCCATCCCAGGGGTGCAGGCCGGCGGTATCGTCGTCGTAGGTGTACCAGCTGTGGGCAACGAACTCCTGAATCTCCTCGGAGTCGCGCTGATCAACGTCGAACACCTCGCTCAGGTTGCCGTTCAGGATCGCACCCCTGGGCAACAGCAGGTTGCCGGCGCTGTAGTCGTTGGCATGCTCCGGAATGTCGCCATAGGACATCACGTTGGTGCCGGACAGGCCGCCGCCGTAAGTCCAGTCCTTGTAGAAGGAGGCGATGGCCTGCAGGTCCGGCAGGTACACCTGCTCGGAAAACGCGATGCTCTGATCGATGATCGACTTGACCAGGCTCAGACGTTCAATGTTGATTGCGCCGACCGCGCCAACGCCGTCAATGTTGATCGGACAGGGCACGCCACCGACGAGCCAGTTCGGATGCGGGTTCTTACCCCCGAAGACCGCATGGATCTTCTTGATCTCCTTCTGGAAGTCCAGGGCTTCGAGGTAATGGGCAGTTGCCATCAGGTTGGCTTCCGGCGGCAGCTTGTAGGCCGGGTGACCCCAGTAACCGTTGCGGAACAGGCCGAGCTGCCCGGACTCAACAAACTTCTTCAGCCGTGCCTGCAGATCGCGGAAGTAGCCGGGCGACGATTTTGGCCAGCTGGAAATCGACTGCGCCAGCTCGCTCGTCTTTTTCGGATCCGCAGACAGGCCGGAGACGATGTCGACCCAGTCCAGCGCATGCAGGTGATAGAAGTGCACCAGGTGATCGTGCACCTGCAGCGCGAGCTGCATGATGTTGCGGATCGAGTTGGCGTTGTCCGGGATCTCGATCTTCAGCGCGTCTTCCACGGCGCGCACGGAGGTCAAGGCGTGCGTGCCGGTGCAGACGCCGCAGATGCGCTGGGTGAAAGCCCAGGCATCCCGCGGGTCGCGCCCCTTCAGAATCACCTCGAGACCACGCCACATGGTGCCGGTCGACACGGCGTTGCGGATCACGTTGTCGTCGTCAACATTCACCTCGATGCGCAGGTGACCCTCGATCCGGGTAATGGGATCAACGACGACGCGGCGTCCGGAGTTGTCCAGATCAAAGCCGTTTGGCGTCCTTACGCTCATGCGTCACCTCCGTGAGATTCTCCCTGATCCGCGCCGCCGGATGATCCGCCCCGTGCCCGTGAGAGCGCCGAGGCTGCCGCGTGTGCGGCAACCGCCGCGCCGACCACGCCGGTGGCCGCGAGGCCCAGCTTGTCGGCATTGGCTTCCACACCGAGCGGCGTATGCACCGTGGCGAGACGATCGTAGAAGGGGCCGTTATCCCAGAAGTTTTCCTCCGAGCAGCCGATGCAGCCGTGCCCGGACTGAATCGGGAAGGACACGCCCCCGTTCCAGCCAATGGTGGAGCAGGCGTTGTAGGTGGTCGGCCCGCGGCAGCCCATCTTGTACAGGCAGTACCCCTTCCGGGAGTTCTCGTCGTCCCAGCTTTCGGCAAACTGCCCGGCATCGAAGTGCGGACGTCGATAGCATTTGTCGTGGATCCGCTGCCCGTAGAACATCTCCGGGCGCCCGAGGCGATCCAGCGGCGGAATCCGGTCGAAGGTCAGGATGTAGGTCAGCACGCCGGTCATGACCTCAGGTATGGGCGGACAGCCCGGCACCTTGATAATCGGCTTGTCCCGGATGACCTTGTGTATGGGCGTCGCGTTGGTCGGATTGGGGCGCGCCGCCTGCACGCAGCCATTCGACGCGCAGCTGCCCCAGGCAACAACCGCCTTGGCGCCGGCCGCCATCTCTTCGAGCTGATGCAGAAATGAACGACCGCCGACGATGCAGAACATGCCGTCCTCGTTCAGCGGCGGGTTCCCTTCGACGGCGAGGATGTACTCACCCTCGTGCTCCCGGCGCGTTTCCTCAAGCGCAGCTTCAGCCTGGTGCCCGGCGGCTGCCATCAGCACGTGCGAGTAGTCCATGGACAGCATCGACAGCACGACGTCGGAAGCCAACGGATGGCCGGAGCGAATGAAGCTCTCGGAACAGCACGTGCATTCGAGGCCGTTGATCCAGACGACCGGCGTGCGTCGCTTGGTTTCCATCGCGTGTGCAATCTGCGGTGCAAAGGCCGGCCCAAGCCCGAGCGACGCGGCGGTGAGGGAACAGAATTTGGAAAACGAACGCCGGCTGATGCCCTGCTCGCGAAACACGTCGTAGAAAGTTTTAGCGGAAGCCTCCGCAGGTCTTGCGGCGGTCACTTTTCCCGGGGCCAAAGGGCTCCCTGGCAATTCAGCCATCGATTATCTCCCTTGCCGGCAGCAGACCTTCGCTTCGAAAGCCGCCGCTCCCTGCCGAAACATGTGCAGGCCAATCCAGTGCTTTGACACGCGCACCGGTTGTACGCATGACTCCACCAGC
Organism: Pseudomonadota bacterium; assembly: GCA_038757945.1. Taxonomy (GTDB): domain Bacteria; phylum Pseudomonadota; class Gammaproteobacteria; order Pseudomonadales; family Azotimanducaceae; genus CALHVX01. The sequence goes on along the minus strand of JBCDGJ010000104.1, from coordinate 5,320 downwards.
TGGCAGCACTCCCTTGCGGCGAACAGAGTCGTTCAACACTCCACGCCAGAACCATCCGCAAAACCCCGTAGAACCAAAGTCGTACGGCACCAGAGTTGTGCGCAGCGGTCGCTTGGTACGCGAATGAGATTTGTTCGCTACTACCTGGTGGTGCTGCTAGGTGTATCTCCCTAGCCGTCGGCACGCGGCAAGGCGCACGTGCATTCGCTAGACTCAGCGGCTGTTGCGGGCAGAGCGGGTTCATGGGCAGCGAGGTTACCCATCGTTTTTTTGAAGCTGAGGACTTCAGCCGATTCCGGCAGCGGCTGGACGACGAGACCGCGCTGCTGCAAAAGGTGTTCGACCAGCAGGCCTTCTCGACCCGGGGTAACGTCGCCGGCTTTGAGCTGGAAGCCTGGCTGCTCGACGCCAACGGCAATCCCTGGGCCGAGAACGAGCAGTTCCTGAACCAGCTTGGGAGTCCCCTGGTGGTGCCGGAGCTTGCGCGTTTCAACATCGAGCTGAACGGCAGCCCCTGCGCGCTGACCGGCAACGTGTTCTCACGGCTGCACGACGAGCTGGCCGCCACCTGGCAACGCTGCCGTGCCACCGCCGACCGCCTCGGCTGCGGGCTGCTGACCATCGGCACCTGCCCAACAGCGCCGGTTGAGATCTTCGTTGACGAGAACATGTCGGGCATGCTGCGCTACAAGTCGCTCAACGACCGCGTGATGGCACTGCGTGACGGCAAGCGGCTCGAGATTCAGATCGAGGGCGACGACACCCTGTCCCTCAAACATGACGACGTCATGCTCGAGGCTGCGGCAACTTCGTTTCAGATTCACCTGCAATGCCGGCCGGACCGCGCGGTGCGGGACTTCAACGCCAGCCTCATTGCCTCGGCGCCGCTGGTCGCCGTCGCGGCAAACTCGCCGTTCCTGTTCGGGCACGCGCTCTGGGACGAATCGCGCATACCGCTGTTCGAGCAGAGCGTCGATGTCGGGGAACAGAACGCCAAGCGCGTGACCTTCGGCACCGGATACGTGCGCGATAGCATCTTCGAGCTGTTCGAGGAGAACCGTCGCGATTGCCGCATTCTGCTGCCCGTGGTGCAGGAGCAGCCGCCGGAGCGCTTTGCGAACCTGCGGTTTCACAACGGCACCATGTGGCGCTGGGTGCGGCCCCTGCTCGGCTTCGACTTCGATGGCCAGCTGCATCTGCGCATCGAGCAACGGGTACCGAGCGCCGGTCCGACCCTCAAGGACTGCGTGGCCAACGCTGCCTTTTACTACGGCCTGGTCAACGGGCTCGGCCTCGAACCGACGCCGATGGAAGCCAGCTTGAGCTTCGAAGACGCTCGGGAGAACTTCTACACCGCCGCGCGCTACGGGCTGAACGCCCGCGTGTGCTGGACCAGGAACGGCGTCCGCGAAGAAATTGGTCTCTCTAGGCTCATTGTCGAAACGTTGTTGCCGCTTGCTCGACGCGGGCTCGAGGCCCTGGAGATTCCCGACGAAGAGATCGAGACCTATCTCGGAATCATCGACGCCCGGGTAGCGAGCGGTCAGAACGGCGCAGCCTGGCAGCGGCGCTGGATGCATCAGCATCACGGCACGCTCAGGGAGATGACTGCCGCGTACCGGCAGCAGCAGGACACCGATGCGCCCGTGCACACCTGGTCGCTGGAATGAGCCTGGCGACTCCCGAGGTGCTGACCGTGCTCGAGCGCGTCCCGGAAGGACTCTTCTCGACGCCCGCGGAGCGGCTGGCTACCGTGCTGCCCGGGCCGTCGCTGCTCAGGCTCGAGGGGCAACGCTCGCCGGCACTGTTCTTTTCCGTGCTGCTCCACGGCAACGAAACCAGCGGCTGGGACGCCCTGTGCCAGCTCATGCAGTCCAAGCAGCCGCTGGAACGCGACATCGTGCTGTTCATCGGCAACGTCAGCGCTGCGGCACAGGGGGTACGCACCTTACCCGGGCAGCTCGACTTCAATCGGCTCTGGCGCGGCGAACACCAGAACCGGGCGCTGGTTGACGCGGTGCTGCGCGAGCTCGCAGCACAACCGCTGTTTGCAGCCGTTGATTTCCACAACAACACCGGGCGCAATCCGCACTATACGGTGTTGACGCAGGTCACCCCGACCAGCCTGGCACTGGCAAGCCTGTTTTCCGACAAGGCCGTTCTGGTCGAAGAGCCGGACACCGTGCTGACCCGGGCGGTGCAGGATCTGTGCCCCGCCACCACCGTAGAAGTGGGTCCTATCAGCGATCCGGCCAGCACCGAACGCGCACGGCAGCTGATGGAAGCTTATCTGACGTTGACGGAGATCCCGACGACGCCGGAAACCCGGGTCCGGCTGCACCGCGCGCTGGCACGGATCCACGTCCGCGAGCAGGTTGAGTTCGCCTTTGCGGACGGTGACGCGGCTGACGTGATGCACGACCTGACGCTGACCGGCGGCATGGAAGCCGTCAACTTCCACCCGCTGCCCGCGGGCACCGAGTTCGGCGTCGCCCGACGGCCCTTGCACGAGGTACTGACCGTCGTGGACCCGGCGCACCGGGACGTCACCCCGCAGTTCCTTGAGATCCGGGACGGGCACATCAGCCTGAAGAGACCGGTCATTCCAGCGATGTACACCACCGACAGCCTGGTCATTCGCCAGGACTGCCTGTGCTACCTGATGGAAGAGCTGGCCTGAGCCGAGCCCCGACCGTTACCGGGTAGCCTGCCTGGTTCGCTGCGCCTTTCCGTCTGCCAGGAGCGGTTGCCAGAGCTCGCCTGACCAGCCGCGTCAATCAGACAACGGCATCCAGGAATCGCAGCAAGGCCGCGTTGACCTCCGCCGGCGCTTCCTGCTGCGTCCAGTGGCCAACCCCGGGCAGCAGCGTCTGCTCGCGCAGGTTCGGCACCCGTTCCGGCAGCGCCGTAAGGGCGTCGGCCGCCATGGCAATGACGCCATCCTGCTCGCCAGCGACAAACAGCGCCGGCTGCTCGATCGTTTGCGGATCGTTGGCCGACAGTTCCCAGGTCAGATCGTGGTTGCGGTAGTAGTTCAGCGGGCCACGCATTCCGGAGCGCTCGAATTCAGCCGTGTAGAAATCGAGGTCCGCTGCCGTCAGCCAGTCCGGCAGCTCGCTCGGGTTCGGAAAGCCACCGAGCAGATCGTCGTGCGGTGCCTTGTTGACCAGCACCGAAAGATCCCCCTCGCCGCCGAGCAGCAGAAGAAACTGCTTCAGCGCCGTTCGCAGATCTCTCTCGAACTCCGCTTCGGCGACGCCGGGCTCCTGAAAGTAGAGCTGGTAAAAGAACTGATCCTTGAACAGCTCCCGCATGGCGGCCAGCGGCGGTACCGGGGACCGCGGCATGAGCGGCACCGACAGCGCACCCACCGCCGACACGCGGTCCGGGTGACACAGGGCGCAGCGCCAGGCCGTGGGTGCCCCCCAATCGTGCCCGATGACGACAGCGCGCTCGTAACCGAGCGCCGGGATCAATCCGATGATGTCGTTCGTGACCTCGATCTGGTTGTACGCGCTGATGACGTCGGGACGATCACTGTTGCCATAGCCCCGCATATCCGGCGCCACGGCGTGGTAGCCGGCGGCGGCCAGCGGCTCGAACTGATGGCGCCAGGAGTACCAGGACTCTGGAAACCCATGGAGCAGCAGCACCAGTGGTCCATCACCCTGTTCGGCGATGTTGAGCTCAATACCATTGGTGGCGATCCGCCGCTGGGCGATTGTCACGGCCTGGCTCCAGGCAACAGCGAACCCCGGGTCTGCTCCGTATAGCCCCCTGCCGCGGACCAGGCCACGCCCCCCCCAACCAGAACCGTATTCACGCCGACGGAGTCGCGGACGTAACGATGTCCGTCGCCCGGAACGTCCTGGACGAAGTACTCCGTGCCACGATCGATGGTGTCCGGGTCGAAGACAACGACATCGGCAACGGTACCGGGCTCCAGCCGTCCGCGCTCGGGAATGCCCCAGATCGCTGCGGTGTCGCTGGTGATCTTCTTGACCGCGGCTTCGAGGCCCAGCGTCCTGCAGTCACGAACGAAGTGCCCGAGCAGATAGCCGGTATCACCGTAGGTCGAGAACGACAGAATGTGCGCGCCCCCATCGCTGGCACCGACGTGCACCCGCGGATGGTTCAACAGCTCGCTGACCTTCGCATCATCGTTGTGGCCAAGGTTCGCGGCCAGGAAGTGTGCGTTCAGGTCTTCCTCCAGCGACAGGTCGATCATGGCCGCCACGGGGGAAACGCCGCGCAGCGCCGCAATCTCGGCCAGCGTCTTCCCGACCAGCGGCTGATTGGCCGCCGTGCGGACCTGGCGCAGTACGACCGTTGGCCAGAGCGGCGCCAGCGCTTCGGCTTCCTGCTCAAGGGCCGCACGCTGTTCCGCATCCTTAAAGGCAGCGGCAATCGCAGCTGGATCGCTGAAACGCATGATGCGGTACCAGGACGGCAGGCGGATGAACAGCAGGCTCGGGATCTCGAAGCAGAAGCTGATGTCGATGGGCCGGGTCTGCACCTGCGGCCAGACCCGGGCACCACGATCGAACTGCTCATCGACGCGCTGCATGACCCGGGCGACACCGTCGACGTTGTCGCCGTTCACGAACAGCGGCGAGAAGGTCGTCGGGATCCCGTACTTGAGGCTCAGCTCCGCCAGCTCATCAACCCGGGCGATGGTCAGATCGGCGTCATAGAACTCCGGCACGATCTGCAGCACACGGCCAAACTCGCCGAGCACGGCGGCCAGCGCCTCGACCTCTGCGGTGTCGGCGTAGCGGCTCGGCACCGGCTGCAGGTGCTCATCCATATCCACATAGCTGGTGGAGAGCCCAACCGCGCCTGCCTCGAGACACTGCCGCAGCAGCGCCTGCATGGCCGTCAGCTCATCGGCGTTTGCGGTCCGCTGCGTAGCCGCTTCGTTCATGACCCAGAGTCGCAGCACGCTGTGCCCGACCAGCGGCGCCACGTTGATGGCAAGCTCCTGGCGAATGCGCTCGAGGTACTCCTCGAAGCTCTCCCAGTTCCACTCCACGCCCTGCTCGAAGGCTACGCGGGGCATTTCTTCGATCTGATTAAACATGCCGACCAGCCGCATGCGGTGCTCGGCCTTCAGCGGTGCCAGCGACAGCGAGCAGTTGCCAGGCACGATCGTCGTTACGCCGTGGGCCAGCGCCGGCCGGGCCTGTCCGTCCCAGAGCAATTGAGCATCGAAGTGGGTATGCGGATCAATGAATCCGGGCGCAACGACGCACCCGGCTGCGTCGATCCGTTCCCGGCCCTGACCCGCGAGCCGGCCGATCTGCGCGATCCGACCATCGCG
>JBCDGJ010000103.1:0-18339 GCA_038757945.1 Pseudomonadota bacterium | reverse complement strand
TTCCTCAGCGCCGGAGAACTTGAAGAACATCGACTGGATGAAGATGAAGGCGATGAAGAGGCTCAAAGCCCAGGTGAATACGTTTTTCATGATTCTGTCTCCCTAAACTGTGTGTTGGTCCGTTGGGCGGCTCGGGCGAGCCGCCTGCCATGGGCTAGCGCAGGGCTGAGCTACCCCAGAGCTTGGAATAGGCCTCGCAATGAAACACCAGCGACTGGAACTCGCTGATGTCGGTGCCGGCCGGGATGGCGATGCGGGCGCTGCCGTCAAAGTCCGAGATCTGTTCGACGAATACGCTGCCATCAACCGCGTTGCTGCCGGTAACCTGCGCCGCCGGTGTGGGTGACAGAAAGATCTTCACGTCCGGGCCCTTCTTGGCGCGAAAGTTCTCGCTGAGCTCGATGAAGTAAGCGCCGTTGTCGAGAACGATCTGCCAGTCGCCTTCGAGCGATGGTTTGCCCCAGGAGGAAAAGGCATGCTCGAGGCTCCCGTCGGCCAGCGTGGCGTCGTCGTCAGCTGCCTGCGCCTGAGTGGCGGAAACAGCGCCCAGGATGACTAGAGACATTGATAAGATCATGTTTTTCAAAGCAATTCTCCTGAAGAAGGGTGGTTTGTAGCCGCTCTGCGACGGTTGTTATTTAAGCGCCAAACTGCGCGTGGCAACATGCTCGAAACGCTGGGCTTTATGTCCGAACATCCAAAACGACGGTATTTAAGGAAGCTCGGCAGTGGACGCCCTGGATCAGCTGTTGGCGACGTTTCGCCTCAAAACGGACGTAATAAACAACGCCCAGTACTGTGGTGACTGGGCCATTGATACGTCGGGGACGGGGAAAGCCAGCTTCCACATCATTGCGCACGCCGACTGCTACATCCGCAGCGATGATCTGCACGAGGTCGTCCATCTCGAAACAGGGGACTGCGTTCTGTTTCCCCGGGACAGCAAACATCTCTTGAGCAACGTGGCGGAGTGCAATCTGCCGAGCAATCAGCAGACCGCGGTCAGCTACGAGGAAGGGCTTAAGGAGGACGGCGTCGGCCTGATCTGCGGTTACTTTCACTTCAAGCAGAATGCCGCGTCGTCACTGCTGGACATGCTGCCCGATGCGATCGTGATCCAGCGTCTGACGGCCAATCCCAACATCGCGACGCTGATGGATCTGATGATCAGCGAGTCCCTGCAGACCTCCGCCGGGACAGAAGCGGTCGTTGATCGGCTCGCGGAGGCGCTCTTCGTGATCATCCTCAAAGAGTTTGTCGAGCAGAGCGAGCAGGGGGAGGGCCTGGCCGCGGCGCTGCGTGACAGGAAGATCCATAAGGCGCTCGTTGGCATGCAGGCCGAGCCCCACGCGAAGTGGTCGGTGGAGAAGCTGGCAGAGCTGGCAGCCATGTCTCGCTCGTCCTTTGCTGCGCGTTTCAAAGCACTGTTGGGCGAAAGCCCGATGGAGTACCTGGTGCGCTGGCGCATGCAGATTGCCTACAACCTGCTGGATGAAGAGAACCTGCCGGTGCTGGAGGTCGCTGCTCGCTGCGGCTACGAGAGCGAAGCGTCCTTTGCGAAAGCGTTCAAGCGAGTGATTGGGGTGGGGCCGGGGGCGGTTCGCCGCTAGCTCTGCAGCAACACGAACATCAATGCCAGACTGATCGCCGATGCGACGATCGTTCTGATCGAGTTCCACCTGACCCAACGTTCTTCAAAGTCACGTCGGGCCGTCGCCAGCGCTTCATCGCTCGTGGTGTCGACTTCCAGGGACTGCAGCGCGTTGTTCAGCGGCACGTTGATGGTGAAGGTGGGCAACTGGACACCCAGCACGTAAGACACCGCGGCGGCGACAACGAGGATCCGCATCATACCCTCCAGCTGTAGGACGCTCAGCACCGCCGCGATGAGCAGAGCCAGCAGGGAACCAATCCAGACCAGCCCGAAGAGCGGCTGGCCGGCCTGGATGATGCCGTCGATCACCTGAAAGGCGCGGATGAACGCTCTGTTGTCCAGCTTGCCTATCCCGGGCATCACGACCGTTGCGAAAGCAAAGACGAACCCTGCCGTCAGAGCACAGAGCAGGGTCGACACCAGCAAGAGCAGATCCAACAGGTTCATGGGGTGTTCTCCGAGTAGATGGTTTCTGGTTCGCGGCTGGCTGGGGCCCTGCGCTGGCGCAGCGCCCCTGGGATCGTCAGGCAGCGGCGTTCCACAGCCCGGTTGTGGCGATGTCTCTTGCGTAGTCGGAAAAATCTTTCGGCTCTCGCCCGAGCGCGCGTTGAACCCCGTCGGTGAGGTAGGCGTTGCGTCCGTCCAGCACCGTTGCAAACAGGTAGTCGAGCATCCAAAGCACGTCCTGCGGTGCGCCAGACTCGGCGACGCTGTTGACGAACGCGTCGTGCGGTACGGGCGTGTACGCGATATCGCGACCGGTGGCCCTCGAAAGTTCGGCCGCGATCTCGGCCAGGGTCAGCATCCGAGGACCGGTTACCTCGTACACCTCGCCGTTATGCCCGGGCTCGGTGAGCGCCGCGACGGCAACCTCGGCAATGTCATCAACATCGACAAAAGGCTCCGGCGTGTCGACATCCGGCAGGGTAATCTGTCCGGCTATGACCATCTCGACGAACGCACCCTCCGAGAAGTTCTGGTTGAACCAGCTCGCCCGGACGACGGTCCACTCCAGGCCACTTGCCATGACGATGTGCTCGCACGCTTGAGCCTCCGCTTCGCCGCGCCCGGACAGGATCACGAACCGCTTGACGCCCTGCTGCTTAGCCTGTGCGACGAGACTCTGGATCGAATCGGTGGCGCCCGGCATCGCCAGATCCGGCGCGTAGTTGATATACACCGACGCCACGCCTTCCAGGCAGGCACTCCAGCCCTTCTCGTTCGCCCAGTCAAAAGACGGGCTCGCCGACCGCGACCCGATCCTGACGGGATGCCCCGCAGCTTGCAGCCGGTGCACGATGCGTCGTCCTGTCTTGCCGGTCGCCCCGAGCACGAGGATCGGTTTTGCCGTGCTTGCTCCGGGGTCAGTTGCCTGGGTCATGGCTATCTCCTTTGCGGTTTGCGTGAGTGACCGGAGATAGCTTGGGCCAGTGGTCTCGACAGATCTTGGCCAAGCGCGTCAGGGTTTTGGCCGATCCGGCCAATCGCGCCATGGTTTGCCCACTGACCTGTGGATGGTTGAAACCAAGGCGAAAGCGTTCAAGGTCGTGGTCGGTGGCGGCCGGGGCCAGCGCCTGCAGCCTGCTCGGCGACCTCGAAACTGGTTACCAGGCGGCCGGCGTCATTTCCACCAGCACATCGTAATGCGCGTAATTCTCCGTTGTGGGACTGTACTGATCATGGGTCAGTCCATAGGGGTCCCCGTCGATGAACTGGTCAATCCAGTGTCCTTCGCGGACCAGAACGCAACCCTCGCGCATGGCATCATCGATCACACATCTGATCTTGACGTGCCCCCGATCGTTGCGGAGCAGGACGATGGTGCCGTCCTCGATGTCTCTGCGTCGGGCATCAGCGGGATGGACGCGCACTACCGGTTCCGGCTCCCGCGTCTTGACGAGATCCAGGTTGGCGAAGGTCGAGTGGATGCGGTACCGGCTGTGGGATGACAGCAGGACAAGGGGATACCGGGCGAACAGCGGATTGCTCGGAGACGCTTCAACCGGCTCCCGGTAGAACGGAAGTTCCGCGCCCAGTTCCTTCAGCTCTTCCGTGTAGACGTTCACCCGCCCGGTTGGGGTGGGAAAGATGCGGTCTTTGAAGCCCACGTAGGGTTCCCGTGACGGCCAGGGATACACGACCTTCTCAGCCTTGAGCCGTTCGAAATTGATGTCGCGAACGAGTGGCAAGTCCGAGTCCAGCATGTCGTCGATGTAGGCTTCAGGAGACTTCTCGAAGTGGCTGCCAATGCCGAAGGCCTCGGCGAATGCTTTGAAGATCTCGAAGTCTGAGCGTGCCTCACCTTCTGGCGCAACGACCCTCTGCTGCAGCTGAACGAACTGGTCAACGACAACGTCGGTGCGCTCAAAGATTGTGCATGCAGGCAGCACCAGATCGGCGTGCTTCGCCGTATCGGTCATGAAGTGGTCGATTACCGCGATAAACTCCAGGTTATCGATGTACTCGGTCAGCACTCTGTTGCGGTTGGGCTTGACCTGGTTGTACGGATTTCCGAGCGAGACGCACTCCATTCTGATGGGCTGTTCAGCGTCGGCCGTTACCGCTTCGTCCGCTTCCATCATGCTGAGAAAGCGCGGGAGTTTCCGTTCCGGCGCGTAGAACCGGCTGCCTTTGACGGGCACGCTGCGTCCGCCGCTCACGAGGCTGACGCCGCCGCCCGGTAGACCGATGTGGCCGCACAGGCAGCCAAGCGTTGCGATCGCGCGTGCCGTCAGGTCTGCGTTGTACCAGCGATCAACGCCATAGCCGATCCGGATGGCGGCCGGTTCTGCCGTCGCGTAGCGTCTCGCCAGCGTAGCAATGGTGTCTGCATCAATGCCCGTGATTGTTTCGGTGGCGGCAGGGGTGAAGTCCTGAGCGAGCTCCTGATACAGCGCAAAGACTGAGGCAACCGTCGTCTCTTGCCCGGTGGCCAGTCGAACGCGGTGGTTAACCTCAAGGGTGGGAGACTCCGCCTCCGACACGGGCTGCAACGTGTCTGAGCTCGAACACCAGACGAGAGGCTCGTTGCCGAGGTGTTCCACGACGTCGGAGCCTTTCAGCAGACGCCCGCTGGCGAGATCGACGAGGAACGGCATGTTGGTGTGCTGGGTCAGGAACGCGGCATCGAACAGGTCCTCGGCGAGGATGACCTGGGCCAGCGCGAGCGCAAGCGCACCATCACTTCCCGGTCGAATCGAGATCCACTCATCGCAGATGTGGGCGGTTTCGCTATGTACCGGATCGATACAGACGAGCTGGGTACCCGTCCGCTGCGCTCTCTTCAGCTCGACGTGGTCAACGGCGCGTGTGACCGCTGGATTGCCGCCCCAGATGATCGTCAACTTCGAGTTCGGGGCATCGGTCAAACAGTTTCCGCCGGGTTTGAAGAAGGTGGCGGCGTTCACGCCGAACATGTACTCAAGGCCTTTGGCGACACCGAAATCGATGCCGCTCGCCCGGATTGCTGATGCACCGGTCAGTGCGGCGTAACGCAGGGGTGAGCCGCGGGTCAGCAGGCCATAGGCACCCGAAATCTGATGAAACAGCACAGCGCGTGATCCGTACTGCTCGATGATCCGCTTCTGCTCGCCGACGAACAGCTCGATCGCTTCGTCCCAGCTGATCGCTTCCCACTGCCCCGCACCGCGGGCGCCAACTCTTTTCAGCGGGCGGCGCAGCCGTTCCGGGTGGTACTGATATTCGAGGCGGGCCCGCCCCATGAGGCAGATGCGATGCTCGAAGCCGGAAACGGGGTAGTCGGCGGGTTCGATGGCGATGATCCTGCCATCGTCCAGGGTCGCCGACAGTCCACACTTCGGATTGGCGTGACAGTTCGGGTCGCAGACGGTGCGCTGCTTTGTCAGCGCGCCTGGCTTGGTCATCGGCTGCCTCCCTCGTGGGTTATACCGTTTCCGCTGGGGCCCCCGGTGACGGCTGGTCCTTGAGCCCACTGTCGGCGTCCGACAGCGTGTTCAGATGCATCAGCCGCGTCAACAGCGGCGAGCAGAGGGCCAGTGCAACGGCAACGCCGATCGATAGCCAGCCGACATTCGAGTACACGTCGAGGATCTGGCTGTCACCGCTGGAACCGGTTGCTGCGGTGGCCTGAGCGATGAGCGCGGCGACGGCATTGCCGGCGCCCGAGGCGAGAAACCAGGTGCCCATGATCAGGCCGACGATGCTCGGCGCCGATAGTCGGGTCATGGCGGACAGCCCGACCGGCGACAGGCACAGTTCGCCGGTCGTGTGCAGCAGATAGATCAGGAAGATAAAGATGACCGGCGTCAGGCCATCGCCCGCACCTTCGGCGCCCCAGACCAGCACCAGGAAGCCGAGGCCGAGCTGGCCCAGGCCCAGGGCGAACTTGTTGGCGGTCGACGGCTCCCAGCCGCGGCGGCCGAGAAAGGTCCAGAGCCAGGCGAAGACGGGGCCGAGCAGCACGATGTAGGTGGCGTTCAGGGACTGAAACATCGACGCCGGTACTTCCCAGCCCAGCAGGGTGCGATCCACCCGGTCGTCGGTGAACAGGTTCAGCGATGAGCCGGCCTGCTCGAAGAGGCCCCAGAACAGGATCTGCAGGCTGATGAGCACCAGTGCCGCGATGATCCGGTCGCGAGCCTGGGGCACGAGCCGGAAGACCGAGTAGACCAGGATGTAGCCGACGACGATGGCACCAAACACCGTGAGTACCAGGTTGACCGCCCCCTGATCCCTGACCAGGAGCCAGATCACGACGGTCATTACGGCCGTGCCCAGATAGATCAGCCACTCGGTATTCAATCCGGCGATCACCGGTTGCTTGAGCTTAGCCGGTTGCGGCGGCTCGCCGGCGCCGTTCAGCAGCGGCTTGCCCCAGATGAACACCAGCAGCCCGAACAGCATGCCGATACCGGCGGCACCGAAGCCGTAGCTCCAGCCGTAGGTTTCCCCCAGGAATCCCGCCAGCAGCGCGCCGAGGGCGGCGCCGACGTTGATGCCCACATAAAAGACGGTATACGCCGAGTCCCTGCGGCTATCGGTCTTCGCGTACAGCTCGCCAACGATGGTCGAGATATTCGCTTTTAGAAAACCGACGCCAGCGATGATGAGCGCCAGGGAGAAATAGAAGATGTTCAGAATGCCCGGGTCTGCGGTTTCGCCGGTAACGACCGGTTCCCCTTCGATGGCCATGCCGGCGTGGCCCAGCACCAGCAGGATGGCGCCGATCAGGACCGCTTTGCGCTGACCGAGGTAGCGATCTGCCAGATAGCCGCCCAGCACTGGCGTGATGTAGACGAGCGTCGTGTATGCGCCGTAGAGCCCGTAAGCGGCGTCGCGGTCGAAAAGAAAATGCTTGGTGAGGTACAGCACCAGCAGGGCACGCATGCCGTAGTAGGAGAACCGCTCCCACATCTCTGTCATGAACAGAACGAACAGGCCGGGCGGATGGCCCAGAATGGTGCGATCGGGCTGCGCTGACGCAGCCTCCGGGGTGTTGTTCATAGGCGCTAATCTGGTTGCAGGCTGTCGGACGGTGCTGCCGCACGGATGATGCGCCAGCCATGCAATCCGCGGACCCGGGCGGCATCGGTCAGGATGGCAGTTTCGGAAGCTACCGATCATGACAGTGCCCCGACGGTGGTGCCAGGCCCCGCCGACGAGGATGGGCGTCGCGTTGGAGGTTTTTTGGTGTGTCCGAATCCGGCGAGTCTGCGCCGCCGGTCCCGGCTACCATGGCGTCATGTTTCCACTCACCGCAGAAATCTGTGAACAGGCGCGCCGCAGCCGCGATCCGCGCTTCGATGGGCGCTTCTACATTGGCGTCCTGACTACCGGCATCTACTGCCGCCCGATCTGCCCTGCGCGGACCGCTGCGCCTGACAACGTGCGCTACTTTCCGGCGGCCGCGGCGGCGGAAGACGCCGGCTTCCGCGCCTGCCTGCGCTGCCGGCCAGAGCGCGCTCCGCGGGTTCCCGAATGGTCTCTGGCAAGCGATCTGGTCCAGCGCGGCCTGCGGCTGATCGATGCCGGCTTTCTCGATGAACGGAGCTCCGCGCAGCTGGCCGAGCGGCTTGGGGTCAGCGCGCGGCATCTGGATCGTCGCTTCCACGAAGTGTTGGGCACCACGCCGCAGCGGCTTGCTCGAACCCGGCGGCTGCACCTGGCCCGAGAGCTGCTCCTGCGCTCGCGACTGCCGATGCAGCAGGTTGCGCTGCAGGCGGGCTACGGCAGCCTGCGCCGGTTCAACGCGGAGATTCGCAGCAGCTTTGAGTGCACACCGTCGGCGCTGCGGCGCAGCGGCGGTGGTGCAGTGCCCGGGGAGCCGCTGAAACTCGAGCTGCCCCTGCGTGCGCCCTACCACCGTCAGTGGGTGCTTGACTTCCACCAGCGTCGGGCGCTGCCGTTGCTCGAACGGGTGGTGGGGGACCGGCTCGAACGCCGGCTCCAGGGTTCCGGCGAGCACTGGCTGGCGGCGACGCTCGAAGCTGATCGGGTGCTCGTCGAGCTGCCCGTAGCGGCGCTGCTCAATGACCTGAACACCGCCGATCTGCTCAGCCAGGTGCGCCGGGTGCTCGATCTGGATGCCGACTCGACAGTGATCGATGCAGCGCTCGCCGGCGATGAAGAGCTCGGCCCGCAGGTGGCCCGGACGCCGGGACTGCGGGTGCCCGGCGCCTGGGATGGCTTTGAAATCGCGGTGCGGGCGATCCTCGGGCAGCAGGTCAGCGTTGCACGCGCCCGGGATCTCGCTGTGGCGCTGATCGAACGGTTCGGGGCTGGCGCCTTTCCGTCGCCGGCGGCCCTGGCGGACGCCGACGTAGCTGCGATCGGTATGCCGGGCCGCCGTGGCGCGGCGGTGCGTGCTCTGGCAGCCGCCGTGCTCGATGGGAAGTTGCGGCTCGATGACGCTGAGCCGGCCGAGGCACTGAAAGGGCAGCTGGTATCGCTGCCGGGGATCGGTCCCTGGACCGCGGGCTATGTGGCCATGCGCGTCGGTCGCGATCCCGATGCGTTTCCGGAGGCGGACTGGGTCGTGCTGAAACAGCTCAAGACCACGGCGGCGCGGGCGCGCAAGGTGGCAGGGCGATGGCGGCCCTGGCGTGCTTACGCGCTCATGTACCTTTGGGCCCGATCAGCACAGTTTGGTCACCGCTGAGCACAGATCGGCACGCTGAAGGCGTTGCTGCCCAAACCGGGTGGCCACTGGTTCCGGTGGCGGGCAATCCCGTTGGCAAGTCAGACAAGGCAGGAGAGCAGGGACGATGAGCAATAAGCAGAACGGACAAGGGAAACGCTACAGCGTGATGCGGAGTCCGGTCGGCGATCTGATTCTCGTAACCGGTGCGGGTGGTCTGGAGCAGGTCTGCTTTACCCAGGGCAAAGGCGCGCGCGAGGTTGATCCGGCCTGGATCGAGGATGTCGACGCGCTCGCGGCAGTGCGCTTGCAGCTGGAGGAGTATTTTGCCGGCCGTCGGCGGGACTTCGACCTGACGCTGCTCCCGCAGGGAACGGACTTTCAGAAGGCAGTCTGGCAGGCGCTGACGGCCATCCCCTTCGGAGAAACGCGCAGCTATGCACAGATCGCGGAGCAGATTGGTCGACCGAAGGCAGTGCGGGCCGTAGGCGCGGCGAACGGCGCGAATCCGCTGCCGATCGTCGTCCCCTGCCATCGGGTGATCGGGGCCAGCGGCAAGCTGACCGGCTTCGGCGGCGGCCTGCCGGCCAAGCAGCACCTGCTCGCCCTCGAAGGGGCGGGCGTGGCGGCGGAACCGCAGCCCGCCTAGCGCCCGGTCTCCTCAGCTCAACGCATCAGAGGTACCGGACACCAGGGTCCGAGTCCTCAGTTCTCCAGCGCGACCGAGTTCTCGACCGGTGCGAGCGCCGGTTCCGGCTCCCCCGGAGCGACCGGCGGTGCCGGCGGCTCAGCCGGCGCGATGGCGTTCGGATCCTGCTTTTCGATGCGCCAGAACTTGCTGCCAGCCAGCGACGCGTTGACCATCAGGCCGCGGTTATCGAACACGAAGCCAACGATCGGCGCCTTGACGGTGCGCGTGTTCAGCGTGCCGCCGGTCCCGAATTCGAGTGCGGCGATGCTGCCGTCCACGCCGGCTTCCCAGCCTTTGCTCTGGCGGAACTTGGCCAGCACTTCATCGTTCATGAACATGATCACCTGGGCTTTGCCCTGGGCGCCTGCCTGCAGCCCGAAGGACAGTCCGGTGGTCCGGTAATACTGGACCGGACGGCCGCCGAGCAGCAGCGCGCCTTCGCCGAACTCACCGCCGAGGATGAAGCCGGCTTTGAGCACCTGCGGAAACACCAGCAGTCCCTTGGCCTGTGCGACCAGCTCGCGTGCCTCCGGGTATTCCTCGTAAAGCTTGCCGAGGCTGGCTCGGATCTCGGCGTCAATTTCCGTCTTTGACGCCGCGGTGGCAGTGCCGCCGAGCAGCAGGCCAAGTAGCAGTACAGCGGGCAGCAGCAGGCGCAGCAGGGGATTCAGATTGCTTTTCACAGGGTCCTCCTAGACAAAGCAGCAAACGACTGGAAGTAGTCGGGAAAGGTTTTGTTCACGCAGTCGGGGTCCTCGATGGTGATCGGAATACCCGCCAGCGCCACCAGCGAGAAACACATGGCCATGCGGTGATCCCCGTAGGTGGCAATGCGTGCAGTGCTGAGGGTGGCTGGCGGCGTGATGGTAATCGCATCGGGCGCTTCGTCAACGCTGGCACCAAGCTTCCGCAGCTCGGTGGCCATGGCGTGCAGGCGATCGGTCTCCTTGACGCGCCAGTTGCCGATGTTCCTGATGCGAGTTGCGCCCTTGGCAAAGAGCGCCAGTACGGCCGCGGTCATGGCGGCATCGGGGATATGGTTCAGATCCAGATCCACCCCTCTGAGCTGCCCAGCAGGCGGCGGCTCGACGCGGATGCGATCTTCATGCAGCGCAACCTGCGCCCCCATCGCGGTCAGCACGTCGGTGAAGGCGACATCGCCTTGCAGCGCATGCCGGCCGAGACCGAGGATGGTCATGCCCGGGCCCGCGATCGCGCCTGCAGCGAGGAAGTAAGACGCTGAGGAAGCATCGCCCTCAACGAACCAGGTGCCGGGCGCCAGATAACCCTGCTGCGGCACGCTGAAGCGCTGGTAACCGTCGTTCGCTACGGTAACGCCAAACCGCTGCATGAGGTTGAGGGTAATGTCGATATACGGTCTGGATACCAGCTCCCCCTCGATCTCGATCGTCACCGGTCCTTGTGCCAGCGGCGCCGCCAGCAGCAGCGCGGTCAGGAACTGGCTGGATACATCGCCACGGATTTGAGTCCGGCCACCGGCCAGCGTACCGCCGTCGACGCGCAGCGGCGGGAAACCGTCCTGTCCCAGGTAGTCGATTCGGGCCCCCAGCGGCCGGAGCGCATCAACCAGATCGCCAATGGGCCGTTCGCGCATGCGCGGAACACCATCCAGCTCGAAGGTGCCCGTGCTCAAAGTCAGGGCTGCGAGCAGCGGGCGGATGGCGGTGCCGGCGAGCCCGAGCTCAAGCCGCAGCGGCGTCGCGGTGTTGGCGGGCACCGTCGGTTGCAGCGGACCACCGAGGCCGGCGACAGTGACGCTGCCGGCGGTTTCCGGTGTCGGCACCCCGAGCTGTTCGAGCGCACGGCGCATCACCCGCGTGTCGTCCGCATCGAGCAGGTTGTGGATCCGCGTATGGCCGGTTGCGAGCGCGGCAAGGAGCAGCACCCGGTTGCTGATGCTCTTGGATCCGGGCAGCGCGATCTCTCCGCTCAGCGCGGCAGTGGGCTCGAGTTCGAGTGCGGTACTCGCGGTCACGGTCTCATGCCTCCCTGGCGCTCACAGCGTGAGGGCGCCGGCGGGCTCGAGGGTGGCCAGAAAGTCGGCCAGGCTGCCTGCAACCTGGCGCTCCGGCCTCCGCCCGGGTTGCTCCAGCACCACGGCGCCACTGGCGTTGTCGAGGCTCAGGATCAATTCCGAATCCGGCTCCGTGCAGGCGAAGAACAGGGTGAGCGGCGCACATGCGCGGCGCTGTACGAGGATGTGGCCGATGAGGTTTTCGATGTAGCGTTCCGCATCTGCGGGGTTCCAGAGCTGCAGCAGGCTCACGTGGCCGTCGGGGGCATTGAGCTCCAGGGTTGCTGACCAGTGGCTGAACAGCGCTTTGAAGTCCGGGTGGATCGGCACTTCGAGTGCGGCTTCCAGCCCATCAAAATCGTTTGGCCAACCGTTCTGGGGATCCGTCCAGCGTGGCTGCGGTTGCCAGCGGATCAGCTGTACGGAGTCATGCGCTACGTCGGGTGATGGATCGGCATAGAACCAGTGGCCGACCTCGCAGGGCGAGGGCCAGTCGGCATCGTACTCAACGGTGGGCTCCGGATGCCGCTCGAGGTAGCGTTCAAACAGGGCGCGGGTTTCCTGAACGACGGGGTCGTCCGCTGCAGTGCTTCGCGCGCGGTCGCTGGAAGCGCCGCTCCGCATGGCGGGTGCGGGCCGTTCCATCAACTCCCTGTACTTGAACTGCGCATGGCGTCGGGAGTGTACCGTACTCCGGACGCCAGCGCGTGTGTGGTCAGGACCGCTGGTTCTCGCGTGCGGCCTGCATTTCCTCGCGCGAAACGTAGCCATCGGAGTCTCGATCAGCGGCGGTCAGACGCAGTACCGGTGCGTTGAATTCCGTTCGATCGAGCAGGCCGTCGGCATTGCTGTCGAGGCGCTCGAAGCGGGATTCGCGCATCACGCGGCGGCTCGCTGCCTTGCGGTTCTCGCGCCCGGCTTCTTCAGCCGACAGCTTGCCGTCACCATCGGTATCCATCGCGGTAAAGACTGCTGCTTCGAAGGCTTCACGGTCGAACTCCCGTTCCGGATTGCCGCTGCCGTCGCGGTTTCCCCATTGGGTGCGCTTGCCGTCGCGGAACTTGCCGCGGTGTGCGGGGCGACCGTCGCGGCCGTCCTGGGGCGCAACGGCCAGGTACTCCTCGAGCGACAGCGTTTCGCTGTTATCGGTATCTATGGCGTTGAAGCGTTCGTCGAGGCGGATCTGCATGTCGCTGATCGAGACTGGTCCCCGTTTCGGCCGCTCCCCACCGTCTGCCAGCAATCCAAAGCTTGCGGTCGTTCCCAGGGTAAGCAGTGCCAGCGCGCGGATGCGGCGATTGCGGTTGATCATGGCGTTTGTCCTTTAATCACTTGGTTCGAAAGAGTCAGGGTTGACGCATGCACCGCGTCTTCCGGTGCCCTGCGGCAGGAACAACAACGAACCGGTGCGCAGATGGTTGACGGCTAAGCGTTGGTGTCCGACAGAGCCGATGCCGGTGGCTCCGGCAGGTACTCGATCGTCACCAGCTCGTAGCTCTGCTCCGTGTCCGCTACCGTCAGGTGAATCTCGTCCCCAACCTGCTTGCCCAGCGCGGCGCGCGCCAGCGGCGCGTCGACGCTGATGTAACCTGGCGCCCGATCGAACTCATCGGAACCGACGATGCGATAGCGATGCTCTACCGCCGCGTCGTCACAGAGGGTGACCCAGGCACCGAAGAACACCCGCTCTCGATCGGCCGGGAGCCGATCGACCACGGTCAGGGCGTCGAGGCGTTTGGATAGAAAGGCAATACGGCTGTCGATTTCCCGCAGCTGCTTCTTGCCATAGATGTACTCGGCGTTTTCCGAACGGTCGCCCATCGCCGCCGCCTCGGAGACCTTCTGCGTCACCGCCGGCCGCTGGACTTTCCACAGCCACTTGAGCTCTTCGGTCAGCGCCTGGTGCCCCGCAGGGGTGATATAGGGAGACCCCTTCGGACGCGGGGGCCGATAGCGCGACATGTTCAGCCGGGCAGCAGTCGCTGGAAGCGCTGTTCGAGAGCCCGAGCCAGATACACCAGCAGCAGTCCGCCGGCATCCCGTGCCGTGGTGCCGCAGGCGAAAATGCTGGCGGTGCGGCCCGGGATTGCCAGCACCAGCGGCCGTGAGCGGTTCTCGTTGAGCAGGCGCAGGGTGCGCGCCCAGGCTGGGAGGGGTGCTTCCGGATCCTCGTCGACGCGGGGGCCAACGATTGGAATACCGAGCGTATCCAGCTCTTCCGCCAGCGCCTCGCTGCGGCACTGAAACACCCATTGAATCCGGGAATCCGCCGCGTAGAGGGCGGCGTGCAGGAGCGTGTCGACCGACGGGGGTTCCAGCCCTGTTGCTTCTACCCAGGAGCGCTCGAGGTTGTAGCCCTGAATGCGCAGCAGCTGCCGCTCGGCAAAGGTTTCCGTACCGCCCGGCGGGGCCATGGTGAAGGCAATGGCGGAGTCCGGGTCGCGCACGCTGAGGCTGCCGTACGCGTGGGCCATCTCGAAGCTGGAGGTGAGATTGATCAGCCCCTGCTGGATGAGCATCTCACGCCAGGCCGCCAGGGTCGGCGCCAGCCCGGGTGCGAGCTGTGGTCCCTCGGGCTCGCTGAGCGTATAGGCAAAGGCCGCGCCGCTCGGATCAGCGGCCGTGCTCAGGCCGTCAGCCGGCGCGACGTTGGCGGAATCGGTTGGCTCAGTCATCTCTGGTACTGTACCAGCTCATGAGCCAGCACAGCTTTACAGTTCGAAGATTAGGGGGCGCGTTGGGTGCCGAGCTGCTCGGCGTCGATCTCGATACCGTGGTGGCGAGCGCCGCTGCGCTTGCCGAGATCAAAGCGCTGGCGCTGGAGCAGCAGGTGCTGTTCCTGCCGGACCAGGACGTGCCAGCGACGACCTTCGCCGCGCTTGCCCGTGAGTTCGGGACCGAGCTGCCACACCCGGCCTACCCGCGGGTAGCGGGAGCGCCAACGGTCCAGATTCTCGAGAGTACCGAACAGCGCCCGAGCAAGATCGAGCGCTGGCATACGGACATGACCTTCAGCCGGGTGCCTCCGGACTGGACCCTGCTCCATGGCCAGATCATTCCTGCCTATGGCGGCGACACGCTCTGGAGCAGCGCCCTTGCCGCCTACGATGCGCTGTCCCAGCCCATGAAGCGCCTGCTCGAACCGCTCAACGCGGTGCACGACTTCAGCCACGGCTTCCGGGAAAGCCTGGCCGAGGCCGGCGGCCGTGAACGGCTCGCCGGCGCCATTGCGGAGAATCCGCCGGTTTCGCACCCGGTCATTCGGGTGCATCCGGAAACCGGCCGTCGGGCGCTCTTCGTCAACCCCCTGTTCACGACCCACATCGAAGGGGTAACGGCGGCGGAAAGCGAAGCTCTGCTCGCGTTTCTGTATCAGCATCAGGTGACCGAAGAGTTCACTGTCCGCCTGCACTGGGCCCCGGGCACGCTTGCCATCTGGGACAACCGGTCGACCCTGCATAAGCCTGTGAACGACTTCTTTCCGCAGCATCGGCGCCTGCATCGGGTGACGATTGCCGGGCGGAGCGAACCGCGGGGCGTCAGTTCCGCAATCTGAGTACTCGGGTATCGTTTCTTAATACTTTGATCCCCGATCTTCGGCAAAATAAGGGTATGGAGCAATACTCTCCGCAACGCTACGGAGAAATTTGGCCATGACTGATCAATCACCCAGCTCGCAGTTCGAACTCCTCGGCCAGCGGCGATTCGCGCCGCTGTTCTGGACCCAGTTCCTCGGTGCCTTCAACGACAACCTGTTCAAGAGCGCGATCAGCCTGGTGTTCGTCTTCAGCGGCCTGGTTGCGGCGGAGCAGACCGATATCATCGTCAACGCCGCCGCCGGCCTGTTCATCCTGCCGTTCTTTCTCTTTTCGACTCTGGCAGGGCAGCTGGCGGACAAGTATGAAAAGTCCGGCCTGGTGCGCTGGATCAAGCTGGCCGAGATAGCGGTTGCGATCTTCGCGGTGGTCGCGGTGTTGCTCGAGAGCGTACCGCTGATGCTTCTGGTGCTGTTTCTGCTCGGCACGCAGTCGACCTTCTTCGGCCCCCTCAAGTTTTCGATCCTGCCGCAGCACCTCAAGCCGGCGGAGCTGATCGGCGGCAACGCCATGATCGAAATGGGCACCTTTGTCTCGATCCTCCTCGGCACGGTGGTTGGCGGCATCGTGGCCAGCATCGAAGACGTTTCGCTGTGGCTGTCGGTCGGTGTGGTGGCCGTTGCGGTCAGCGGCTACGTCACCAGCCGATCGATTCCCACGACGCCGGCAACGGAGCCGACGCTCAAGGTTGGCCTGAATCCGCTCCGTGAGTTCGGGCATCTGTTCCAGCTCGCTCGGGCTGATCGCTCCGTGCTGCTGTCGATCCTCGGCATCTCCTGGTTCTGGCTCCTCGGCGCGGGTTTTCTGGCGCAGATTCCGAATCTTGCAAAGCTGCACCTGAACGGCACGCAGACCGTCGTGACCCTTATCCTCGCGGTGTTCACCATCGCGATCGCGGTCGGCTCGCTGGCTTGCGAAAAGCTGTCCGGCAAGCGTATCGAGATCGGCCTGGTACCGGTCGGCGCCTTTGTTCTCAGTGCTGCCGGGCTCGACCTGTTCTTTGCCATCAATGCGATGGACACCAGCGAGCAACGCAACTGGCTGACCTTCCTCGGCGCCAGCGGTGCCTGGCGCGTGCTCTTCGATCTAGCGCTGATCGGCATGTCCGGCGGCCTCTTCATCGTGCCCCTCTACGCGCTGATCCAGTCGCGCACGCCTCCGGCAGCCCGAGCGCGCATCATCGCCTTCAACAACATCATCAACGCCATATTCATGGTCGGGGTATCGGTTCTGGCGGCAGTCCTGCTCGGCGTGGTGGGCATGACGATTCCGGACTTTCTGCTCATGCTGGCGCTCATGAACATCGCGGTGGCCTGCTTCATCTTCTACCAGGTCCCCGAGTTCACCATGCGCTTCCTGGTCTGGGCGCTGAGCCACTCCATGTATCGCGTCAGCCACCGTAACCTGGATGCGATACCGGAGGAGGGCGGCGCGCTGCTGGTCTGCAATCACGTGACCTACGTGGATGCGCTGCTGCTCGCTGGTGCCATCAAGCGTCCCGTGCGGTTCATCATGCTGAAGAACATCTACGACATCCCGGTGCTGAATTTTGTGTTCCGAACCTGTCGTACGATTCCCATCACCGGTCGTTCGCGGGATGAAGCCGCTTATGAGCAGGCCTTTGCCGATATCCGCGAAGGACTGGCTGCCGGGGACCTGCTGTGCATCTTTCCGGAGGGCGCGCTGACCAAGGATGGCGAGATTGCCGAGTTCCGTAGTGGCGTTGAACGAATCCTTTCGGAATCACCGGTACCGGTCATCCCGCTGGCGCTGCAGGGGCTCTGGAAAAGCTTCTTCAGCCACTACCAGGGCGCCTTCAACATCCTGAAGGGACCAAAGCGGTTCTGGAGCAAGGTGACCGTCAAAGCGGGTGCACCGCTTGATCCCGAGGAGGCGACGGCAGCACATCTCGAGCGGGTGGTAGGCGATCTGCGCGGGGAATTTGCCTGAGCGGATTGGGCGGCGTCGCTGGGCGTTGCCATCGCAACTGCCTCATTCTCACGCTCACGGGGTAGTGGCCGGTGCCAAGCCGGCCTTGACGGGTTTCTATTGGTTGTGCAAAGTATACTTGTCTTTTAGAAAAGATATCATGGCATTCTGCCCTGGTGCCTGACAGAGGAGATCAAACGTGATGCCGCTGATGAAGAAGCTGCGTGCCGGTAACCTGCTACCCATGATCCTGCTGCTGATCCCCTTTCTGTATCTGGCGTTTTCAAATCCCTTTGGCGAGCCTGCCCAGACGATTCTCGAGGTCAGCTACCTGTCTCTGATTCTTGGGATCACGGTCTGGGAAGCGATCCGCAACACGGACGAGGTCGAAGTTGCAGCCGCAAGATTCAGTGCCTCGGTCGGAGCCTATGCCGGCGTGGTTGGCACCCTTGCGCTGGTGGTCGTCATGACGCGCGTTTCCGCGGTGGCCGACTTCGTTGCCGCGCTGGCGGAGTCCCCGGCGAACACTCTGCCCCCGGCCGCCACCGGGTTCGGCCTGGGTGCGCTGGCTGCGATCCTCCTCATGTTCCTCTGCGGGATCATGGCCTACGCGACCTGGGCCTGGCGCTCATCCCGGTCAGCTGCGTGAGTGCGGTGGCAGACCAGCCATGAAGAACAGAATGCGTGTCCTCCGGGCGGAGCGCCGGTGGTCGCAGGCTGAGCTCGGAGAGCGGATCGGTGTTTCGAGAAACTCGGTGAATGCCATCGAGAACGGCAGGCACGATCCATCGTTGCCGCTCGCGTTTCGCATCGCCAGGGCGTTTGGCCTTCCCGTCGAAGAGGTGTTTGAGGATGAAAGCTGAACGCGCGCGGCTCACCCGTGTCGGTCTTGCCCTGCTTGTTTCTTCGCTTGCGGACCTGGCGCTTGCCGGAAGTGCGGTAGGCGATATCCAGGCAGTGATTGATGGAACTGTCTGGAGGACCTTTCAGAATGCCTTTCATCGTATGGACGGCGCGGCGCTCAACTCAGTGTATGCGGACACCGTCCTGCGCGTGACACCAGATGGATTAGACACACAGGGTAACTTCAAACAGGACAACCTCACCCGATTTCTCGAGAACCGGGCCCGCGGCGATCGCATTGAGCTGGATTTCTGGTTTGACAGCCGGCATACCAATGCTGCCGTTTCTTACGACGTTGGCTTCTACCGGGTGCGGGTCGTTGCAGCCTCGGGCGAATCCTCCGATTTCTTCGGCCAGTTCCACATCGTCGTGAGAAAAATCAACGGGTGTTGGAAAATCGTACAGGATTGGGAT
>JBCDGJ010000102.1:0-18574 GCA_038757945.1 Pseudomonadota bacterium | reverse complement strand
CGGCAACGCCATCAAGTTCACCGACAGCGGCGAGGTCTGCCTGCGCGTGCGTGGCCATCAGGACCAGCAGCGTGACTGGCTCGAGATTGCTGTCAGCGACAGCGGCATTGGTATCCCTGTCAGCCGTCTCGGCGGCGTATTCGATGCGTTTACCCAGGCCGATGCCTCCACGACCCGACGCTTCGGCGGCACCGGCCTGGGCTTGAGTATCAGCCGCGACCTGGTCCGTCTCATGGGCGGAGATATAACGGTGACCAGCGATCTGGGCCAGGGCTCTACCTTTCGATTTACGGCGGACCTGGGCGTGATCGAGCCGTCCCGCGAACCGGGTTATCGAGGGCTCGCCGGAAAGCGCGTTCTGGCGGTCGACGACAATGCGACCAACCGGGCAGTGCTCGGCAGCTACCTCGAGCGATTGGCAATCGAACATGAGGTCGTGGAGTCGCCGGAAGCGCTGCTGAATCGGGCTGCGGAGCCCCTAGGCTGGGATCTGTTCATCGTTGATATGCATATGCCGGGCATGGACGGCGCGATGCTGGCCCGTGAGCTTCGAAGTCGAACTTCCGGGACTTCCAGGCCGCCACGTATTCTGCTCCTGTCGTCGCTCGGCGACGGTGAGGCGGATAGCCACTTGTTCGACTGCACCTTTACCAAACCGGTCCGGCCGAAACTGCTGGCAGACGCCCTCAGTACCCTGTTTCTGGCACACCCGACCAGCACGGATCACCAAGCGCCGGCTGCCACGGCGTCCGAGGTCTTCACCTACCGGGTGCTTGTTGCCGAGGACAACCCGGTCAATCAGAAGGTCGCCATTGGGCTGCTTGGCAAGCTTGGCGTACAGCCCGATGTGGTCAGCAATGGCCGTGAGGTGTTGCAGATGCTCACGCAGCAGCGCTATGACGTGGTGCTCATGGACGTCCAGATGCCGGAGGTAGACGGCCTGGAGGCAACCCGACTGATTCGAGAGTCCGACGCTCTGGCGCAGCCTCACATCATCGCAATGACCGCCAACGCCATGGCACAGGACCGGGAGCAGTGTCTCGAGGTAGGCATGGATGACTTTCTCTCCAAGCCCGTGCGGCTGAGTGGCCTGACCGATGTGCTGGCGCGGGCGGCGCTGAGCCGGCGCGTGAATACGGAGGCGGCCAACGGTTAACAGTACCCGGTGGCCGGCCTAGTAAACTAACGCTGCAGTCACGGATCGGCGGTTGGAAAAACAATGACGAAACTGAAAGACGCGCATGGCGCTGGCAAAGCGCTGGTCATGGCCAAGGTCAAGGAGATGCTCGCGGAGCGCTTCGGGGACGATGCCAAAGGGCTGGAGTTTGCACTGGCCATGTTCGAGAGCTCGTACGACATGGTTGCTGAGGCCGTCGAAAAGGGTGGCACGCTGAGCAAGAAGGATGTGGCGCTGCTGCTCGCCAAGCGCATGAATGCGGGCGCCTCGGCCCTGGCGCCGAACGCCAGGTACCTGTGCGCAACAGCCCTGGCCGATTTCGCCATTGGCGCCTATGAAACGAACCTGGCGGTCACCACCGGCGCCTGGCCGGCCATCCTGTGGACGGCTGGCTACCTTGCTACCGTCCAGTCCGTCAACGTCTGGGGTGAATGCTGGCTGCCGTTCGAAGAGCAACGGCTGATCGACGAGCGGGTGAACCAGATCGAAGAGTACTGGGAACATAAGCGCGCGCAGACTGCGGCCAGGGCCAGCATTGCACCGAAGAACGATGCGTCGCTGAATTTCACCCTGCAGATGCTTGGCAACTACGACACCCAGCAGCGGACGTGCACCACCCTTCCCTGATCGGTGTGCCTGGCGGATCGCAGCGGCAATGCTGGCCGGCGGGAAGAACCCCGACGGAGCAGGGGCAGCAGAAAATTGGAGGCTGGGGTCGGAATCGAACCGGCGTACACGGAGTTGCAGTCCGCTGCATAACCACTCTGCCACCCAGCCCGGGCAACCGCGAGGGTCGCGTAGTGTACTCAAGTTGGCCGGATCGCGCCAAGCACCCGACCGGGCCGCTCAGGACTCGGAGCGACCGGTCAGATTGCTCGGGCTCATGCCTTCGCGGAGCGTTGGCCAGGCTGCCCACAGGTACTGGATCATGGACCACAAGGTCATCAGTGCGGCCGCATAAAGCAGACCGTAGCCCAACCAGACCCATGCCGTTCGGGGATCGGCCGGGCCCGCCAGCAGTACGATCAGCGCGACCATTTGCAGGAGGGTTTTGGCTTTGCCGAGCCAGCTCACCTCCACCAGCCCGCGACGGTTGATTTCTGCCATCCATTCGCGGAGGGCCGAAATTACGATCTCCCGCCCGATGATGATCAGGCCCGGCAGCGTCAGTAGCGGCGTCGCATGCTGTCCAATCAGCAGCACCAGCGCGGTGACGACGATGATTTTGTCGGCCACCGGGTCAAGGAATGCGCCAAAGGGGGTCATCTGATTCAGGCTGCGGGCCAGGTAGCCATCCAACCAATCTGTCGCCGCGGCCAGGGCGAACAGGCACGCAGCAGCCAGGTATGCGCTGCTCCAGGGGGAAAGATAGGCCAGGACGAACAGGGGGACCAGCAGGATCCGCAGGACGGTGATGAGGTTCGGAACGTTCACGGGCGCATTGTACGTTGCCGTTCGATCCGGCGCTCGAACATCGCATTCAGCCCGTGTTCAGTGCCCGTGGCGACCTGCGCCGCGAGTGCTCGGCGGCCAGTTTCGCAGACCGCTTGCCGGGGCCTATTCAGCATGCAGGGTTCCGTAGATCTCCTCCGCCAGTTTCTGGTTGATGCCGCTGACCTTGGCGATCTCCTCGCGGCTTGCCCCTTTCAGGCCCTTGAGTCCTCCGAAGTGGGTCAACAGATCCTTTTTGCGTTTCGGCCCGACGCCGGGGATGCCATCAAGCTCCGACTGGGTCCGGCGCTTGGCGCGCCGGTTGCGATGACCGGTAATCGCAAAGCGGTGGGCTTCGTCCCGGATGTGCTGCAGCAGTTCCTGCGCGCCCCCGGTCGGCACGCTTACTTCCCCGTCCGGGAGAAAAAACTTCTCGAAGCCCGCTTTGCGCGTAGGTCCTTTGGCGATCCCGAGCAGCGTAACGCTGTCAATCTGCAGATCTTCCAGCACTGAGCGTGCCTGTTCGAGCTGACCTTTTCCGCCGTCGATCACCAGGATGTCCGGGAACTTGCCCTCCCCCTGCTTCAAGCGCGTGTACCGCCGGCGCAGGGCCTGCTCCATGGCAGCGTAGTCGTCGCCACCCGTGATGCCCTCGATGTTGAAGCGCCGGTAGTCGGAGGTCAGCGGACCTTCGGTATCGAACACGACGCAGGACGCCACCGTAGCTTCGCCCATGGTGTGACTGATATCGAAACACTCCAGCCGTTCCGGCATGTCTTCGAGCTGCAGGGCCTCCTGCAGCGCTACGAAGCGCGAAAACACATTGCGCTTATTGGCCCGGTAAGCAGCGAGACTGTGTTGCGCGTTGTCCTGGGCAAGCTGCCGCCAGCGCGCGCGCTGGCCTCGCACCTGATGGGCAAAATCCACCTTGTGGCCAACCCGATCCGCCAGCGCCTGGCCCATGGCTTCGGCGTCCTGTAGCGCGTGGGTGGTGATGACCGAGCGCGGCCAGTCGCGCTGTGCGCCACCGAAATAGTACTGGCTGACGAAAGCTTCCAGGAACTCGTCGTCATCCAGGCCCAGCTCGTTGGCCGGGTACCAGGTGCGTTGCCCGAGAATCCGGCCCGCGCGCAGGAACAGAGCCTGAATACAGTACAGCCCCGAGGCTGATGCCAGGGCAAAGACATCGACGTCGCCAACCTCTGAGTGCACATACTGCTGCTCCTGCACTTTGCGCAGCTGTGCGATCTGATCGCGGTACTTCGCGGCGCGCTCGAACTCGAGGTTCTGGGCGGCCTCCTCCATACGTGCTTTGAAGGTGTCGAGCACAACCTGATCGCGGCCTTCGAGGAACAGCACTGACAGCTCGACGTCCTGCTGATACTCCTTCGGTTCGATGAAGCCAACGCACGGCGCGCTGCAGCGTTGGATCTGGTACTGCAAACAAGGCCGCGACCGGTTCCGGAAGAACGCGTCATCGCACTGCCGGATCAGGAACAGCTTCTGCAGTATGTTCAGGCTCTTGCGCACCGCGCTGGCCGACGGATAGGGCCCGAAATAGCGCCCTTTCCGGCGCTTGCTGCCACGGTGGAAGGTCAGCCGCGGATAGTCCGCGTCAGCGGTCAGGTAGATGAACGGGTACGACTTGTCATCGCGCAGCGTGACGTTGTATGGCGGGCGTTCCTGCTTGATCAGGCTCTGCTCGAGCAGCAGGGCCTCGGTCTCGCTGTTGGTGATGGTGATCTGCACGTCGGCGATCTTGCTGACCATCGCCATGGTTTTGGTCGCCAACCCGGAGGCCCGGAAGTAACTGGAAACGCGGTTCTTCAGATTTCGTGCTTTACCGACGTAGAGCGTCGACCCGGCGCTGTCGAGCATCCGGTAGACCCCGGGCTTGCGGCTCAGCGTTGCCAGGAACGCCGGCGCATCGAAGCGTTCAGCGCGCTCTGCGGCGGTAGCGTTGCCGTCTGGAATCTCGGGTAGTTCTGCCATAGGCGCAGTATACCGGGGCCAGGACCCCGTTCAGAGGCACAAGCGGGCGGCCCGTTCCACCGCTGCGTCGAACAGTTCCTGGGTCAGGCGCCCCGTATTCATGTTCTGGCGGCTGGGATGAAAGGCGCTCTGCAGGTAGAGGGTGTCCGTCAACCAGGCTCCCTGATTGTGGCCGAACTCGGGCCAGCGATCTTTCCCTGGGAGCGAATCGAGGCGCCGGACGGCCTCATGGGCAAAACGACCCAGGCACAGCAGTACCCGTGGCCGGCGCACGCCCGGACGCCAGAGCTCCGCAAGCTCCTGTTCCAGATAGCGGCGGCAGGCGTTCCGCTCGCCGGTCTCCGGGCGGTTACCCGGCGGCCAGCATTTGACGCAGTTGGTCAGCCGGGTGTTCAGCAGGCGGGCACGGAAGGGATCGGCTGAATCGGCAAGATTGAAACGATGCAGAGCCCGAAACAGCACCTGGCCGCTGCTGTCGCCGGCAAAAACCAGGCCGGTCCGATTCGCCCCTTTGTGACCAGGGGCGAGGCCAACGATCAGCAGGCGCGCCGCACGTGGCCCACGGGCGCCGATCGGTAGGGCAACATGGTGCGGGTTCTGCAACCGGTCGGCCGCGAGGGCGGCTGCCAGGCGCGGACAGCGGGCGCACTCGAAACTGTAGCGTTCCGTTCGAGTCAACGCGCACGGGCCTCCGGCGCGATCATCCCATGACGCACGGCCATAAGGGCCAGCTCCACATCGCTCGAGACGTTCAGCTTCTCGAAGATGCGGTACCGGTAGCTGTTGACGGTTTTCGGGGACAGGTGCAGGTTCGATGAAATCTCGGTGACCTTGTGGCAGTTCACGACCATCAGCATGATCTGCATCTCCCGCCCGGAGAGCTGTTCGAAGGGACTGTCCGCGTGCTCGTTGAAGCTGTTCAGCGCCAGCTGATGAGCGACCTCGCGCGACAGGTACCGTTTGCCGACGAACGCCTTCTTGATTGCCGTGACCAGCTCATCGATCAGGATGCTCTTGGACACGTAGCCGACTGCACCGGCGCGCAGCGCCTGGCTCGGAAACGGGTTCTCGATGCAGCCCGAGACCATGAGCACTTTGATGTCGAGCTTCTGCGCCACGATGCGCCGGCAGGCTTCGATGCCACCGATGCCGGGCATGAACAGATCCATCAGGACGACATTCGGGCGCAGGTCTCTGCACAGCTGTACCGCTTCTTCACCACAGTCTGCCTCGCCGACCAGCTTGACCGTCGACACCTCGCTGAGCATGCGTACCAACCCTGCGCGAAACAATCGATGATCATCAACAATCAATACCCTAATCATGGTTCCTTCCCGATTTTCATTGTTCTGGTCACGCAGGGTAGTTGCAATCTTTCGTGATCGACAACGCGCTCGAGACGATCTCGCAACGCGATCCACGAAATCTCCGATATTCAATATCAGCTTGATAGCGCCAGCTGTGGATAACCCCTTCCGGCTGATATCAGCACGATGGCAGCTGGACCGGTCAGCGGCCTCGTTGCCTCAAGCCGGATCGAGCAACGGTATCCAGTTGCCGAGTGATTGGCCGCCGTCAGCAACCAGATCAGCGCCGTTGATGTAACGGGCTGCCGGCGAGCAGAGGAATACGCAGATTGCCGCCATTTCCTCAGCGTCGCCGAAGCGCTGGGCTGGAATCTCACGCGTCGTCTTCGCTTCAAAGTCCGAATCCGCGGCGTAGGCGAGTTCCTCTTCACGTAGTCCAGTGGTATCGATGGACCCCGGGGCCAGTGCGTTGACGGTCACGCCGTGACGACCCCAGTGATAGGCGAGCGTACGCGCCATACTCACCACGCCGGCTCGGGCTGCACCCGAATGTACGAAGTCCGGCGCACCGCGCTGGTAGGAATAGACGTGCACGAGGCTGACGATGCTGCCAAAACCGCGGTCGACCATGTGCCGCCCGACCCGCTGCGTGACGTTCCAGGTGCCGTTCAGGTTGAGATCGACAACGGCACGCCAGCCGTTGTCGCTGATGTCGAAAGGCAGCGCTGGAAACTGACCGCCCGCGTTGTTGATCAGAAAATCGATGCGGCCAAAGCGCTCCTCAGCTGCTGCAACCAGGGCGTCTACCTCGGCCGGATCGCGGATGTTGGTTGGTTGCGCCAGGCACTCGCGGCCAAGCGCTTCGATCTCGCGTGCCGTTGGGTCGAGATTACTGCTGTCGCGGCTCGCGATGACCACATCAGCCCCGAGGCCCGCAAACGCCAGCGCGATTTCGCGTCCGATGCCCCGCCCGCCCCCGGTGACCATGACGACGCGCTCCCGGAACAGATCCTCGGCAAAAACAGCGAGTGGTGATGTCGTCACGGTGGTTGTTCCTCGGCGGCTGCTTCCGTTCGTTGGGTCAGATACTCCGCCAGATGGATGCCAGAGTCACCCCGTGTACGGCAGCGATCAGCAGATTGCTGATGACGACCGGATTCTTAAGAGTGCCGACAGTGACAGGTGTCGTCACCTTGTAGATCACCTGAACCAGCAGCAGCGCGGCCACGAACTCGGAGTCTCGAACGACGAGCAGCGCCACCGACAGCACTCCGATGGTGAGGTAGATCGACAGCAGGATACTGCGCGCTGGCGTCACCGAGCCGTAGCCGGCCTGCGCCCAGGCCGCATCGGCGATGATGCCGGTGCAGACCGGTACGAGTACTGCGATGTTGAGCAGCAGCGACAGGATGATCAGAGTGTCCATGACGAGACCTCGCCGGAGTAGATGTCTGGAGCGTAGGACGCTGCCTGTTAACGCCCCGCCAACGGGGCCGCAGGCCAGTCAGGCAGCCTCAGGTTTCCGTCCTCTGACGATCCACAGCGGATCGGCATCAGCCGGCGACTGGTCCAGGGCCTCGATCCCGTCCAATCCGGCATGGTCCATGTAGCTCGCCACCAGGCGACAGCGGTCATTGGGCGACAGCATCCGGAAGGCCTGAATGGCTTTGGTGGGAAACAGCCGGTGCGACATGGCCACGATGCACTGGCCACCGGGTTCCAGTACCCGCGCAATCTCGGCGAACACCTCGAAGGGCCGGGTCAGATACTGCACGCTTACGGCAATCAGCACGGCGTCGAACGCTGTATCGTCCCAGGGCAG
Source organism: Pseudomonadota bacterium (assembly GCA_038757945.1). Taxonomy (GTDB): domain Bacteria; phylum Pseudomonadota; class Gammaproteobacteria; order Pseudomonadales; family Azotimanducaceae; genus CALHVX01. The sequence goes on along the minus strand of JBCDGJ010000102.1, from coordinate 10,845 downwards.
CGCGGGCTGCTCGTTGAGATTCTGCACCCGCCATTCCTGGAGCGCGGGATTGGCTTTCAGTTCTTCAGCGTTCATGCCGAGACCGGCAATCCGCCGGTAGCTGGCGCCGGCCGGCAGGTGCGAGATCCAGGACGACATCAGGTCCAGTATTCGGGTATCCACTGGGATGACGGCCTCATAGAACGCTGTGAGGCTGCTGATCGTTGCATCGTCGATGTGGGTGACCAGGCGAGCCTGTTCATAGAAGGCTTCATCGGGTGATTCGTCCTGGCGCTGAAAGAACTGATCTGGAAGTTCCGGCATGTTCGCAGGCAGAGGCCTCGTGGTTGCGATGGGCAGCAGTATGCCATCGAAGCTGACGTCTCAGCAGCAACGGCCCGCCCCGAAGCCTTGAGCGTTGTCGTGCGAGCGTGCGTGCCAGTGCCCGCCCAGCGACAGCTTCGGATCGAGAGTGCTTCTTTCACTGATGCTCCAGGCTGCAGGGGGAGCGTGACGCTGCGCTCTGGTAGGTTATCGGTCTCCTGTTTACAGCGTAATCCTCATGCTTACCGAGATACTGATCGGCTCAGCGGTCATCGTGGCTACCGTCATCATCGAGTGCACGTTCATCTCGATTGCGATATCGACCCTGACGCGCGCGGGCGGTTGGCTCAGCCAACGGGGTAACCTCATTCGCATGATTCTGGTGCTCGGGGGGCTGACGCTGTGGCTGCTGGCCGGCATTTCGGCCGCACTCTGGCTCTGGGCGCTCCTGTTCGTGCTGCTTGGCGAATTCGATTCGGTGCGTCAGGCGATCTACTTTGCCAGCGTTTCCGCAACCACGCTCGGCTACGGTGATCAGCTGTTGTCGGATCGCTGGAACCTGTTGAGTGGCTTCATTGCTGCCAACGGTCTGGTGCTCTTCAGCTTGAACACCGCGTTTCTGTTCGAAGCACTTCGGCGATTGTCCCCGGCGGAAGTTCGGAACCGGGAGTAGTGAACCGTAAGCAGGACGTAGCTCGCGATGACCTGAACGCTGTCTGGTCTTTGCCTCGGCTCTGAAATTTCAGGATCCAATCAGTGCACAGGTCTTCTGCCACCGGCAGTCGTGCAATTTCAAGTGTTCGCTGGGGCGCAGATCGCCACTGCATCTTACCTAGAGCTGGCAGTCACCACTGAAAACCTGACCGGCAAGGCTGACTTCGTACATGATGCCGGACTTCGCGATGGTGAAGATTGCCATACCTTTGTAGTAGCTCGACGCAAGCTCAGCCTCCTGATCGAGGCTGCGGCTCGCGTTTGCGCCCGCCGTACCCAGGCTTGCTGAGGCGCCAATGGCCAGCGCGACTGCGGACGCGCTGGCCTCGAGCTCGAAGTTGCCGGAACAGAACTCACGAAGGGCGCGCTCGTCTTCAAAGAAGAGGATTTCGCTGAACGTCTGGCCCCCAAGCTGGAAGCCGGCGGACAGCTGGTTCAACTCGACTTCGCCGACCTTTGCGCCACCGCGGTACACGGCGCCCTTACCATGCGCACCGCCAATACCGGCGCCTGCTTTGCCGATGGTTGGAAACACGGCGTAGCCCGCTGCTGATTGGAAGTACGGCTCCGTCTCCGGGGCAAAGCGGAATCTCTCAACGGTGGTGTCGACCCGCTGTTGCGTTGCTGCACAACCGCAGCTGAGACAAGCCAGAAGCACCTGGAGCAAGGCACAACACGTTTTCATGATCTACTCCACTTTGGTCAGCGAGCCAGACTACGAGGTAGCAACAGGTTTTTATTGTGTCCGTAAACGCAACCGGTGAGTAGTGCGCTGGGAACGAAGTACTCACGCCACGTTGCAACGACGTAGCCAGCAGACGCCTGGCTTGCCACCCGCCGGACCCCAGACGCGGTGGTGCCGGGGCTGTTCCAGCTATCCGGTAAACGCCTGCAGCCCTGTCTGCGCGCGCCCGAGGATCAGCGCATGGATGTCATGCGTGCCCTCATAGGTGTTCACCGTTTCCAGGTTCATGCAGTGGCGGATGACATGGTACTCGTCAGCGATGCCGTTGCCGCCGTGCATGTCCCGCGCCAGCCGGGCCACATCGAGCGCTTTGCCACAGTTGTTGCGCTTGAGCATGGAGATCGTCTCGACCGCCAGGTCGCCGGCGTCGAGCAGGCGTCCCATGCGCAAGGCCGCGCAGAGCCCGAGGGTAATCTCGGTCTGCATGTCGGCGAGTTTCTTCTGAACCAGCTGATTGGCGGCGAGCGGTCGACCGAACTGGGCGCGGTCCAGCGTGTACTGACGAGCCGCGTGCCAGCAGAACTCGGCGGCGCCCATCGCCCCCCAGGCGATCCCGTAGCGGGCCCGGTTGCGGCAACCGAAGGGACCGCTCAAGCCGGATACGTTGGGGAGCAGGTTCTCTGCCGGGACGAAAACGTCTTCCAACACAATCTGGCCGGTGATGGAGGCCCGCAAGCTCATTTTCCCCTCGATCTTTGGGGTGCTGAAGCCGTCGAAAGCGCGCTCGACGACGAAACCTCGAATCTTTCCGTCAAGCTTTGCCCAGACCACCGCCAGATCGGCGATCGGCGAGTTAGTGATCCACATCTTCGCCCCGTTGAGAACGTAGCCGCCGTCGACCGGCTCGGCGCGGGTCACCATGCTGCTGGGATCGGAACCGTGATCCGGCTCCGTCAGTCCGAAACAGCCGACCCATTCGCCGGTCGCCAGCTTCGGCAGGTATTTCTCCCGTTGCGCTTCGTTGCCATAGGCGTGGATCGGATGCATGACCAGCGATGACTGCACGCTCATGGCGCTGCGGTAGCCGGAGTCGACCCGTTCGACCTCGCGGGCCATCAGCCCGTAGCAGACGTAATTGACCTCGGAGCAGCCGTACTTGGCAGGCAGCGTTGCGCCGAGCATGCCGAGCTCGCCGAATTCGTTCATGATCTCGCGATCGAAGCGCTCGTGGCGGTTGGCCTCCAGCACCCGCGTCATCAGCTTCGACTGGGCGTAGGCGCGGGCGCTGTCGCGCACCATGCGCTCTTCCTCGGTGAGCTCGGCATCGAGCAGCAGCGGATCTTCCCAGTTGAATGCGGCTTTGATCTCGGCCATGGCGGACTCCCTGAACGCTGGTCGCGCAGCCTAGCAACAAGTGGCGGGAGTCGCCAAAGTACCGGGCGGGCGCTGCAGCTTAGTCGTTGGTGCGGTTGTTGAGGTCTGAATCGGAGCCCGGTGTGCGCCCGGTGACCGGCAGATCAGTCGATGCGTTTCGGCAGAAAGACGGTGAACACGGTGCCCTGCCCGCTTGCCGTACGGACGTCGATACTGCCGCCGATTTCCCGCACCAGCCGGTGCACGATGTGCAGGCCGAGCCCGGCGTGACCGCTCCCCTTGGTCGACTGCTTCGGCTCGTAGAGCCGGTCGAGCACGGCGCGGGTCAGCCCGGGGCCGGTGTCTTCGACCATGACCTCGACCCCTTCCTTACCCTCACGGAACACGCCCCCGAGGGTAGTCAGCCGCACCCCATCCCCGTCGCTGGTGGCCTCGATGGCGTTGCGAACCAGATTGTTGAGAATCTGCGTCACACGCTGCTCGTCGCTGTTGACCATCAGAACGCCGCGATCCAGGTTCACGCCAATGCTGGTGTTGTGCTCGTGAGCGAAGCCGCGATGGATTTCAGCAACCTGCCGAACCAAGTGATTGAGGTCGAAGTCGACCGGCGCGAGCTTCGCCCCCTGGGCTTCGGCCGCGATGGCACGGGGGACTTCGCGGACCGACTGCATGACATCCGCCGCCCGACGAATCTCGCGCGATATGAGACGCAGCTGCTCAAGGGTCTGTGGCTCGTCGGCCAGGCGTAGCTCGAGGATATGCAGATAGTTGTTGACGATGCTGAGCGGATTGTTGGCCTCGTGGACGATTTCCCGCAGCCGTTTTTCCTCGCGCTCGCGAAACTGCGTGAGCAGGCGCATGCCGTCGGCTGCCGAGTCCCGTGAGGCCGACAGCCAGCGTGCCAGCGCCTGCCCGTAAGCAACGGCCAGATAGTCCTGATCAACTTCTTCATCGATCGGAAACAGCAGCACGCCGAGCTGCGTTCCGCCTTCGATCAGGGGCACGACCATGCCGCGCTCGACGCCAATGCTGCGCAGGACCTGACGGTCGGCAACGGCAGCAGACTCGACATCCGCGACGCTGATTTCCCGGGCTTCGCGCAGAGCACGCGCCAGGACGCTGCTCTCGGAGCGCAGCGGGATGGAGAAACCGTCGCTGAATCCCGACGCCAGGTTGGCGTTGGCCGGGTCCAGCAGAAAGAGCTGCGGGGGCGTTCGGAACAGTGTTCTGGCGGCCAGCGAGTGCGCCTGATAGAGGCCGTCGGGATCGCCGCTCTGCAGAAACAGGCCGGCGAGCAGGTTGACCTGCTGCAGCTGCCACAGATCTTCGCTCCAGTGGGCGCGCAGCGTTTCACCGAGGCCGGCGTCCCGGATCAGGCTGTCACAGAGATTGTCCGCATCGGCGATGGCGCGGGCCAGCGCGTCGGCGTCGAGCTCAAGAAGTCGCTTGCCGATGGCCTGGACGCGAGCGTCCTCCTCGACATCCAGCGCATCAACGAGTGCCAGAATACGCTGCTCCAGGGAAGCGTCTTCCAGGAGCTCCGGGCGCGATCCGCGGAACTCGATCATGCTGGCGAGGACGCCGTCGTCCACATTCATGACGCCGGACGTTGCCAGCAGAATGCGCCAGCGCAGCGCTTCCGCGGCATCGTCGGGCAGGTGTTGCTGCGTCGCGATGGTCTGGCCGACGCAGGCGTTGCGCAGCACCAGGCGCCACTGCGGGAAGCTCAGCCGGAGCGCGTCGCCAGGCGGCATCACAGCCCAGGCCTGCGCCTGGGCGAGATCGACGAAGGTCCAGGGTTCGAGGTTCTCGACCGCCGAGAGCAGCTCCGCAGGTCGAACCGGAACGTTGCTCAAGCGCAACCAGCGCGCCAGCAGATCGGCGTCGAGCCCGACCAGCCGCACGAACTGCCGGTGATCGACGACCTCGCTGTTCACCAGGCTCAAATAGCGATGTAGCACCGCATCCGGTGTCACCGGCACACTCCTCTCCGACACAGGCTCCGACTCTGTCGACCGCACAGGCGGCGCTCCAGGCCGGAACTACTGCTGTGCCACGTCTGCCGATCCGTTTGCAGGTGTATTGTTGATGGGGGTTCGGGTGGGCATGACGCCCTCGCCACGGTGGCCGTACAGGCTGCACGATCCCCTAAACCCGCAGTTTACTGGCCATCCTGCGAACTTGTCCCCTCGCAATTGCACTTTTTTTGTAGCCGCAGCCCGACCGATTTCGACCTGCGCGTATCCCGGACCCGAGGGCGCTGTGGGCATTTCCTCGGCCGCCCGAGGCCACTATGCTTCGCCCGGCACAGGAGGATCGAGATGCGCATAGTCTGTTTCAACGTCAACGGAATCCGGGCACGGCTGCACCAGATCGAGCAGGTTGCCGCGACCCATAACCCGGAGGTCATCGCGATCCAGGAGTCCAAGGTCGTGGACGAGGACTTTCCCTTCGACGCCATCGCGGAGCTTGGCTATCCGCACGCTTATGCGTACGGGCAGAAGACGCACTATGGGGTCGCCCTTCTCAGCCGACAGCCGCTGGCCGACGTGCAGTACGGGTTTCCCTGGCGCGCCGACGATCAGCAACGGCGCTTCATCAGCGGCAGGCTGAAGGTCGGACGGAAGCAGCTGCTCATCATTAACGGGTACTACCCGCAGGGAGAGTCGCGAGACCATCCGGTCAAATTCCCTGCAAAAGCAGAGTTTTATAAAGACCTTCTGAAGTACCTTCAAGAACATCACAAGCCGTCCCAGCGGCTCGCGGTAGTGGGCGATATGAACGTGGCCCCGGACGATCTCGATATCGGTATCGGCGATGACAACCGCAAACGCTGGTTGAAAACCGGCAAGGCGAGCTTCCTGCCGGAGGAACGTGAGTGGCTTCAGCAGCTCATGGACTGGGGGTTAGTCGATACCTACGCCAAAAACAATCCAGCGGAGCGCGCTTACTCCTGGTTCGATTACCGCAGCCGCGGGTTCGAACGTGAGCCGCGCCGCGGGCTGCGGATCGATCTGATTCTGGCATCGAAGGCGCTGGCCAAAGATCTCAGCGGGACCGGCATCGACTATGAGATCCGCAGCGGTGAGCGCCCGTCGGATCACTGCCCAATCTGGGCTGACTTCAAGCTCTGAGCATTTGTTGCCGGCTCAGCCGGGCCGCATCTGCTCCGCGTAGGTTGCGGCCGCAGTGGTAAGCGCAGCGGCGCCTTCAGGCTCCCGCCAGGCGCGGAAGATACCACGTGAAACATTCAGCAGCAGCCCGCCCCCGGACGGGCGCTGTCCTACCCGCAGCACGGTTTCCGGGTCGCCCCCCTGGGCTCCGATGCCAGGGACCAGCAGCAGCACATCCGGGGCCAGGGAGCGCACTTCCTCGAGCTCCCGCGGCTGGGTGGCACCAACGACCAGCCCGATGTTCGGATTATCTGCACCAAGCTCGCCGAAGGTCTTGGCGATTTTGCGGAACGGCGCAGCGGGCCCCTCTCCCTGTTGCAGCCAGTCGCTGTCCGGGTTGCTGGTTCGGCACAGGACGATTACGCCGCGCCCTTCCCAGGCCAGAAAGGGCGCAATCCCTTCCTGCCCGAGAAATGGGCTGACGGTAACCGCGTCGGCGTTGTAGCGCTGGTAGGCTTCCTCTGCGTAGAGTGCTGCCGTCGAGCCGATATCGCCTCGTTTGGCATCGAGGAGCACTGGAATCTCGGGATGCTCGACGTGGATGGTCTCGATCAGCTGCGCCAGCTCCCGCTCGGCACCGATCGCGGCAAAGTGCGCGATCTGCGGTTTGAAGGCCACGGCGTGGGGGGCGGTGGCTTCAACCAGAGCCTGCGCATAGGCCAGCACGCCGGCAGCGCGCGTCTGTGTTGCTGACCGCTGAAACTGTCTGGGAAGGTCCGCCGGAATGGGATCGATCCCCACACAGAGGAAGGTGTTGAGCGCGCGAGTGCGGCGAGTGAGGAGGTCTGCAAATTCTCGAGCCATGGGCAGGCAAGGTACCGAACTCGCCGCCAAGGTGCTACAGAGCGGCAGGATGAGTGACGCTGAAGGTCACCCTGTCCTCATCAATTACCTCGAAGTATTTTCAGAAAGTCTCGTATTAGATTGAAAAATATACAATTATTGGTTCATCTAAACCCATAGAAAAACTGGCACGGATATCGCTGCATCCCCAACAACGAGACAGCTACAGCAATGAAGTGACGGGCTTCGAGGGAACACCCTCGATCGCTCACTCCAAGCGGAGAATCTGCCATGACGGACAATGTCGTTCAGTTTGAAGCCGCGCGGACGCGCCAACAGCGTACCGCCGACCAGCGGCTGCACCCGAGGCTCGAGAGTGAAGATCGCCTGTTCACGCAGGTCGTGCTGTGCGCGGATAACCCGGAAATGGTGGGCACCACTCTCTCCTGCCGGGCAGTGAATCTGTCAGTCGGCGGGATACAATTCCGAACCGATGCCGAGGTGCCAACCGGTTCCCTTCTGGACCTGTGGATTGACGTCGCCACCCGTCCCGGCAAGTTCTTCCTGGCCGGTGAAGTCCGCTGGTGTCGTCCTACTGTCGACGAAGACGGGATGCCGGAGTGGTTCGTCGGCGTGCAGCTCAAGTCCGGTGCGGCAACGGACATCCTCGACTGGCGCGACTATCACGCCAACGCGTACGCCCGCTGAGTGGCGGACCGGTTACCGCTTTTCCCACCGCAGATCGCGTGACCCGGCCAGCATCCAGCCTGTGAACCGGCAGCACCAGCGAATGTGAACCAGGTCGCTGATTGGTCGTGCGTGACGCGCAGATAGCCGAAGGCTGGAATGCTCTAATTGAGTTGTCCAGACAAGGATTCTGATGGAGCTCTAAGCCGCATGACGTCGCCGACGGTCGTAACTTTGAACAACGATGCCCGCAGGCCAGTGCGCTTGCCGCCGATCGTGCACACGCTGCGCCAGCATACGCGCCGGCAGCTTGCCGAACTCTGTCGCGATCTGTTCAACAGCACTGACGATGCGCTATTCGAGCTTGCGGATCGTTCCGAGAGCAACACCGAGCAAACGCTGTTTTTTGAATCGATGCGCCAGATCAGGTTGCGCCGCGACGACGTCATCGCCGAGACCCTCAAAGGTTATCACCGCAGCTTTGAGCTGCTCTTTGCCCGGGGTCCGCTGGATGCGGAAGCCAATACTCTGCCAGCGAGTCAGCAATCCGTTGAGGATTTGTCACTGCTCGGCAACGACGAGCTAGAGATCAACGTTGCCATGAACGGGATGGTATCGAAGGTTGCGTCGCAACACTCAGCGCTGCTGGCTGAGCTGACAAAGCGGATCGATTACATCTGCAAAGCGCAGACGATCACTGAGCAGACCAACCCGCTGGGACCGACCAGCCTCTGTCAGTCGTTTATCGACGCTGTCGCCATGCTGGGACTCGATATCCGGGTCAGCATTATCCTGCTGAAGCTGTACGAACGGCTGGTCATGGAACGCCTTGGACCCATCTATCAGGCAGCGAACAAGCTGCTGATCGAGGCAGGCATTCTGCCGGAGCAGAACCTTCAGGCACGCCCGAGTGCACCTGCGGCAGCGCAGAAACCCCAGGCGCCGGTCCAGCAGCCGGTCGCGCCGGGTTCGAATCCGGCCGCTAGCGCAGCTCCGCCACCGGCTGATCCGGCGATGCACTCCATCATCGATACGCGTCCCCTCGGCGCTGCGACCCTTCCGGGCGCCGAATTTGGAGTCATCCAGCGGCTCCTGGCTAACGCGCAGGCGCCGCAGCCGGGAATGTTGCCCGGCTATGGTGGCGCGCAGCAGGGTTTCAACCCGTACACGGTCCTGGGTGGTCCCGGCTATGGCGCGCCGGTTGCCGGGGCCACAGGCAGCCCGATGGCAGGCGGTAATGCGTCGTTCAGCGGCATGGGCGGCGGTGCAGCAACGGCGAGCAGCGGCAGCTACGCTGGCAGTGCCGGTACCGATGCGCAGAACAGCCTGCTCATCAGCACGCCGCAGCTCGTCGGGCTGCTGAACGAGCTCCAGCAGGACCATGGCGAACAGTCCATCGATCTCGATTCGCCGCCGCCGCTGCTCGATCTGCGCAATATCGTTTTCCAACGTGCTGACCAAGGTGCCGGCGAACCGCTCGATGCGGACACGCAGCCCACAATTGATCGCAATGATGATGACGCGCTGAACATCGTCGCCATGCTCTTCGACTTCATCCTTAACGATCGCAATCTGGCGATCCCGATGAAGGCTCTCATCTCACGGCTGCAGATTCCTTTCGTGAAGCTTGCGGTGATGGACAAGAGCTTCTTCGAGCGCAGCGGGCATCCGGCCCGTCAGCTGCTCAACGAGCTGGCCAGCGCCGGTATTGGCTGGAGCAGCGCCGCTGAACTCAAACGCGATGCGCTCTACGACAAGATCGAGTCGACAGTCGTCAGCGTCATCAACAACTTTACAGAAGATCCAGGAATCTTCGACGTTCTCGTTGAGGATCTGCGTGCGTTCGTACGGCAGGATAAGCAGCGCAACTCACAGGTTGAGAAACGCGTGCAGGACGTGGAGACCGGCAAGGCGCGCACCCAGGCTATCAAGCTGACGGTACAACAGATCATCAATCAGAAGGCCAGCGGCCTGCGCTTGCCAAGCCAGATCGGTCAGTTTGTCAGCGATACCTTCGCCCGGGGTATGGTGATGACTGGCATCAAGCACGGTGATGCGTCCGGCGATTGGCAGATGAATCTGAAAACCCTGGACGATCTGCTGTGGGCGTGCCAACCGCTGGATACGGTCGAAGACATCGATCGGCGTGACGCGTTACTCGACGATCTTCTTACCCGGCTGCGGGGCATGATCGCGCAGACCGTTGATGACGAAGCGCAGATCAATACGCTCATCGACGACATTCGGGCTGAGCTTGCGCAGGCGATCACGCACGACAAGGCGTATCTGGACGACGACGAGCCCGTTCTTCCTGATCCTGCCGAGCAGTACGAGGCAGTTGAAGAAATCACGCTCGCGGAAGTAACGTTCCTCGAGCAGCCTGAGATTCAGGTAGCCCCCTCCTTCGTCGCCCAGATCAATGATCTTGTTGAAGGTGGTTGGGTGGAGCTGAAGCGGAGTAACGCGAACGCACTGCGGTGTAAGCTGACGACGATCATCCAGCCGGGTGACCGCTACGTATTTGTTAACCGGCGCGGTATGAAGATTGCTGAGTACACGCGCATGGAACTCGCCAAGCAGCTCGAAGAAGGTCGCCTCGCTCTCCTTGACGAGTCCGAGGTATTCGACCGAGCACTGCAAGCGGTCGTCGGCAATCTACGGGAGCTGCAGAAGGACCGGCGCCCGGGCGAAGACCAACCACCGGCTGTGCACTGATCCTATGCGACTGCGCCGCCAGAAGCGTGTCCACCAATAGCGGGTCCGCAGATAGCGGGGTTGGGATCAGCGCGGTAGCAGGTTACTGAAGCGCCCGCTCTCGGCGAGACGCTCGACGGTTTCGACAATCGTCTGGGTCTGCGAATCCACTTCCAGATTTACCCTGTCGCCAATCCGCCGGCGGCCGAGCGTGGTTCGCTCAATGGTCTCAGGGATCAAGCTGACCCCGAACTCTTCAGCGTCGAGATCCAGAGCGGACACGGTCAGGCTGGCGCCGTCCAGCGCGGCATATCCTTTCAGCATGATGAACTTAAGCCACTGGGGCGGTGCGCTGAAGTAGAGGTCGCGCTGGTTTTCGGCTTCTTCGATGCGAACGACGGGCGCTGCGCAGGCCACGTGTCCTGACACGAT
>JBCDGJ010000101.1:0-18669 GCA_038757945.1 Pseudomonadota bacterium | reverse complement strand
TAACAATCGGCACTGCGACGAGTCGTCTGCTGCGCCGGTCGAAACCGGCTCAGTTAGCGGCAGCCAGCGATACGGCGTCGACGCCCGCCAAGCGCGCGGAGTCCATGACGTGAATCATGGTTTCCGTTTTCGAGTCTTCATGGGGCTGAATAATCACCGGAGCTTCCGGTACTTCAGCGTGCAGTCGTTCGATGTTCGCCCGCACATTCCGCCAATCGACATCGCGCTGAGAAATGATGATCCGATCGCGATTGGTTATCCGGACCACAATGCTCTTTTTGTCGGGATCGATGGTTTTCGGCTTGTCATCTTCCGGCTGATTGACGTCCAGGCCGACCTCTTTGACGAAGGTTGCCGTGACGATAAAGAAGATGAGCATGATGAACACAACGTCCAACATCGGCGTGAGATTGATCTGCTCTTCAGCTTCTTCATCTCTACCGCGGCCAAAAATCCGTCTCACGTCCTACCCCCATACCAATTGGCCGCACAGTGTATCCCGACACATCCGAAGTGCCTAGAGAGCGATGCCAGGAAAGGCTCGCTGGCCGCCAATGCCTCATTCCAATCGCGGCCAGGAAACGCCCAAAGAATTCGAAAAAATATCAGATATATCTTATAAAATATTGATTAATAACAGTTAAAGAGTCTTAGTGTTCCACGTGGAGCCCCTCGCGCGACTACTCGGACGGATACGCCAGGCCAAGGCCCGGGCGGTCCCAGTCGGCGCGTGCGAGTACGCCGGTGGACGACAGGGTCAGGTAGGCCGTGCGTCGCTGTGGACCGCCAAAACAGAGATTGGTGGTCAAGGGGTCGGGGGTTGCGCGAAATGCCGGTGCGCGCGCCCCCGAGGGATCGATGAGGGTTATGCCGCCGTTGACCAGCGTCGCGACGCAGACCGTGCCGTCTGCGCAGACTGCGAGGGAATCGTAGAGGTAATAGCCAGCGGGACCAGGCAGCAGCCGGCCACCGTCAGGTTTGTCCTGCCGGTCGCCGCGCAGCACGCCGGGCTCCTCCAGTGCGTAGGCCCAGAGCCGACCGGTCTGGGTCTCGGCGACGTAGAGTTCGGTGCCGTCCGGAGACAGGCCAACGCCGTTGGGGCCGACCATCGGGAAAATCACTTCGCGGATATAGGAACCGTCCGCCTTGGCGTAGAACACGCCGGTCACATCACGCTCCCGGGCGCGGGTCTTGCCGTGGTCGGTGAACCAGAATCCGCCGTGGGCATCGAAGACCAGATCGTTCGGCCCCCGGAGCGGCTGCCCCGCGCAGTTGGAATAGATCACCGTGACTTCGCCAGTGGCCAGATCTACCCGTTCAATCCGGCCACCACCATAGTTTTCAGGCTCTTCGCCCGGGTACAGACGGCCGTGACGCTCATGCCACTGAAAACCACCGTTGTTGCACAGGTAACACGCGCCATCGGGCCCGATCGCTGCGCCATTGGGGCCACCCCCAACCTCGGCAACAACGGTCACAACGCCGTCTGCACCGACTCGGGTCAGAGTACCGCGGGCAATTTCAACCAGGAGGACGGAGCCATCGGACATGGCGATCGGCCCTTCAGGAAACCGCAATCCCTCTGCGAGCGTGGTCAGTTCCAAAGGGGACGCCTGGCTCATGCTCTGGTTCCTTTATGCACAGCGTAGGCGCGCTCGCGCGATCGCGAATATCTGATAGTCGGACAACGATACTGGCGATAACCCATTGATATTAATCGCTTTGAATATTGCACTTCTGTGAAATATCTGTGGATGCGCTCGGCAGGGCCCGCACCCGCACGGACCTGTCCCCAGACTTATCCACAGATTCAGGCGAGCGGGGCGACTTCGGCCGCCAGCCAGTCGCGAGGTGGCAGGAAGTCCGTCAGCAACCGCGCCTCTTCGCTGCCCGCCGTGGGCTCGTATTGATAGTGCCAGGTGACCAACGGTGGCAGCGAGGCCAGTACGGACTCGATGCGTCGCCCGGACTGCAACCCGTACTTGGTGCCTCGATCCCACACCAGATTGAACTCGACGTAGCGACCGCGCCGGTAAAGCTGCCACTGCCGCTCGCGATCACCGTAGGGCGTTGCGAGCCGCCGCTCGAGGATCGGCACGTAGGCCGGGAGAAAGGCATCCCCGATCCGCTGCGTCATCGCGAAGGCCTCGGGGAATCCACCCTCGGTCCAGTCGTCGAAAAAGACGCCGCCGATCCCCCGCTGCTCATCTCGGTGCGGGAGAAAGAAGTAGTCATCACACGCCTGCTTCAGCGCCGGGTAGTGCGCGCCGGAGGCCTCCTGGGCGCAGCGATGCCAATGCTGCGCATCCTCTTCAAAACCGTAGTACGGAGTCAGATCGAAGCCGCCTCCGAAGTACCAGACGGGCTGCGCCGCGTGAACGAGAAAAAAGCGCAGGTTCATATGCGTTGTTGGCGCATAGGGGTTGCGCGGATGCACGATGAGGGAGATGGCCACGGCTTCGAACCGATGCCCGGCGAGCTGCGGATTCCGCTCCGTTGCGGCCGGCGGCAGCGAGTCTCCAACGCTGTGGGTGAACTGCACAGCCGCTTTCTCGATCTGCGCGCCGTCGGCGAGGACCCGCGGCTGGGCAAGCCCGCCACCCGGCGTCGGCAGCGGTTCCAGGCTGAAGCGGGCCTCGCCGTCGACCGCCTCCAGGCGCTCGCAGATCAGCGCCTGCAAAGCCAGAAAGTACTCGCGCACCGGCGCCGCCTGAATATCCGCAGCCATGAAGTCCCTTAAGCTGAGCTTTAAAGGAGCTTATCATCGCCGCAAATCAACGTGCATGGCGGCACTATGAAACTCGGCATCATCGATCAGTCGCCAATCCTCACGGGCGGTACCGCAGCCCAGGCACTATCGGAGTCGTTGCGCCTGGCGCGCTTCGCGGACGAGCGCGGCTACCATCGGTTCTGGTTTGCAGAGCACCATGCGAGCGCGGCGTTTGCCGGCTGTGCGCCGGAGGTCATGATCGGTCAGGCGCTGGCGGCAACCCGGCGGATCCGCGTTGGCGCGGGCGGCGTCATGCTCACGCACTACAGTCCCTATAAGGTTGCCGAGACCTTCAAGCTGCTGCAGACGCTGTACCCGGGACGAATCGATCTGGGCATCGGCCGGGCGCCAGGGAGTGATGGGTTAACCGCTGCGGCCCTTGCCTACGGGTCCCGCATCGGGCCCGAGTACTTTGGCGCGAAGCTGGCTGACCTGGCCGCGTTTTTAGAGGATCGCGTCCCCCATTCGGAAGGTCTTGCCAGCGTGCGGTGCGCCCCGTCCGTGGATACACCGCCCCCCTTGTGGATGCTCGGCTCGAGCATTGATGGGGCCGCGCTCGCTGCTCAGTTTGCGTTGCCGTATTGCCATGCGCACTTCATCGGCCCTGAGCACGTCAACGCCGCCGCTGACCGATATCTCGACGGGTTCCAGCCGGACTCGACGCTGGCGCCGGGAACGGGCACACGCCGCCCCTACCTGACCCTGGGCGTCTTCATGCTCTGTGCACCAACCGCCGAGGAGGCTGCCGCGCTCGCGCGCTGTCGCGACCTGTGGCGAGTGCGTGTGGAGCGCGGAGAATTCCTGCCGTTCCCGTCGCTGGAAGAGGCGCAGGCCTACCGGTTCTCGCCGGCCGAGCAGCAGCGACTCGAGCAGCGGGCCCAGCACCAGTTGGTGGGCACAGCGGAACAGGTTCGCGATGATCTTCGCCAGCTTGCCCGCGAGACCCAGGCGCAGGAGCTTATGATCATCAGCATTACCCCAGACTACGGGACGCGCGAGCGCAGCTACGCACTGCTGGCTGATGCCTTTGACTTGCCGCCTGGCAACACCTGATCGGTGACGGCCGGCAGATCCTCACGCAGGGTCCGGCTCGCAATCAGATAGCACAGCGCCGAGATCACGTTGAAGATTAGGCAGATGACCAGCGCCCAGCGCAGGGAGTCCTGTCCCAGATCGAACCCTGCCGCCAGCACGTCCGAGAGAATGCCCGCGAACTGAGGGCCCAGCCCGAGGCCGATGATGTTCAGGATGAACAGCAGGATCGCCGAGGCCAGCGCCCGCATCCGGGTGCCCACCATGCTTTGCGTCAGCGCGAAGGACGGACCCAGGTAGTACGCGCCCAGAAAATAGGATACGGACAGGACCCACAGCGCCGTCACCGGGTTGTCGTGGGTGTACACAAACGCGCTGAACGGCACGGAGATTAGCGTCGCGAGCCCCGGTAGCCAGACGTACCACCGTCGGTCGCGACGCCCCAACCGGTCGCCGAGATATCCGCCCAGGAAGGTACCGGCGATGCTGGCGAAACCGATGTAAAACAGGGCCGTGCCCATGTATCCGGTACCCAGGTCATGGCTACGGGCGAACATCGGTGCAATCCAGTAGCCGACGCCGTAGCCGACGAACGCGTGCAGCGCAGCACCGATCGCGAGGAAGCGAAAGCTTCGCCGGCGCCATAGGTAGGCGAAGACCTCCTGCACCGGTGGCGGCGGTGTGTCCGACTCGACGGCGGCTGCAGCTGCCCCCGCGGCCCGGTCTGCGGCGCCGCGAACGGGTTCCCTGAGCGTCAGTCGAACGATCAGTGCGAGCACAACCCCAGGCAGGCCAACAATCAGAAAGGCGGTGCGCCACTCCATGTTCTCATTGATCCACCCGCCGCCGAGGTTCCCGAGCATGGTGCCAATGGGAATACCCAGGGCATAAATGCCCAGAGCGGTAGCGCGCTGGGATACCGGAAACAGATCGGAAATCATGGAGTGGGAGGGCGGGCTGCCGCCAGCCTCGCCGATCGCGACCCCGATCCGGGCAATCAACAGTTGCCAGAAATTCGCGGCCAGTCCGCACAGAGCTGTCGCGCCACTCCAGACCGCGAGGCAAATGGCCAGCAGGTTGCGCCGGTTGCCCCGATCCGCAATACGCGCCAGCGGAATCCCGAGCACCGTGTAGAAGGTGGCGAAGGCGATGCCGCCAAGGAACCCCATGGCTGTGTCGGAAACGCCCAGATCCTCCTTAATCGGCTGCACCAGGATGCCGAGGATTGAGCGATCGATGAAATTGAACACGTAGACCAGCACCAGCAGGCCCAGTGCGTAGCTTCGATAGGCGCCGGGCGGCAAGGCCCCGGTGGGTTCGCCGGCGCTGGCCTGGTGGGCGCTTCCGCCCGCTATGTGGTCCGGCATAGCCGCAGTGTCCCCATCCCCAACGACCCCGCAGCCACCATACACGCTGGGCTCCACGCCGTCCCGCAGGGGGCCTTCGTTCACGCCTGCCGCCCTGACCGCGTGGTAAACTGGTGCCACCATTTATTTAGGAGCGGGCGACCGTGAATTTTGATTTTTCCGACGAAGATCGCGCCTTCCAGGCCGAAGTGCGAACCTGGCTGGAAGAGGCCTGGCCGCAGGAGGTCCGGGATCGCAAAGCGCGCAGCGCGCTGGGCCGACTCACCAAGGACGACCACGTGACCTGGCAGAAGCGCCTGGCGGATAAGGGCTGGGCGGCGACCAACTGGCCGAAGGAGTATGGCGGCGCCGGCTTCACGGCGACCCAGAGCTACATCTTTGATCTGGAGCGCGCCCGGATCGGAGCACCGAATGTGGTGCCCTTTGGCATCACCATGGTGGCGCCGGTGATCATGAAGTTCGGCACCCAGGAACAGAAAGACCGGTTTCTGCCGGACATCCTCAACACCAATGTCTGGTGGTGCCAGGGCTATTCGGAGCCCGGCAGCGGATCGGACCTGGCGTCGCTGAACACCAAAGCAGAGGACAAGGGCGACCATTACCTGGTCAACGGTGTAAAGACCTGGACCACGCTCGCGCAACATGCGGACTGGATGTTCTGTCTGGTGCGCACGAGCAACGAGGAAATCAGACAGAAGGGCATCAGCTTCCTGCTCATCGACATGAAAGCGCCTGGCGTGAGCGTGAACCCCATCATCACGCTCGACCAGCCACAGCCGCCGCATCAGGAAATCAACATGGTGTACCTCGAGGACGTTAAGGTCCCGAAGGAAAACCTGGTTGGTGAAGAGGGCAAAGGCTGGACCTGCGCCAAGTATCTGCTCGAGTTCGAGCGCGGTAACGCGTATTCCCCGGGCCTGAAAAACTCTCTCGCTCACGTCAAGGCCATGGCAGCGGCTGAACACGCCAGCGACGGGCGCCCCTATGCGCAGGACGAGGGCTTTGCCGCTCGCGCTCGCGACCTTGAGGTGCAGATTCTGGCCATGGAGTTCACGGAACTGCGGATTCTCGGTTCGCTCGCAGCGGGTCAGAATGTCGGGCCCGAGTCCTCGATGCTCAAGACCCGCGGCACGGAGCTGCAGCAGGCCCTCACTGAGCTGGCCATGGAGGTCACCGGCAACTACAGCCTGCCGCTGGACCAGTCTACGCCGGTCCCTGGCGACAACTTTCAGACTGTCGGGAACCAGGACGCGAACGGAGTCTCACAGCACTACTTCAATACCCGCAAAGTGAGCATCTACGCGGGTTCTAACGAGATCCAGCGGAACATCATGTCCAAGCTGGTCCTCGGCCTGTAGCGGCTGTTGCAGCTGGAGCGCACGCTCAACGGGAGCGTGGGCTCCAAGTGAGCTGAAACGGTAGGACATCCGCTCGCAGGAACGGTGCCTGTGAGCGGGCAGGGCACGTGGGGCACCAGGCCCTCCCGGGTCGACGGCGAACGCCCGAACGCCCGGTCACTCGTCGGTCAGGGATACCGGTTTGCTCAAGAACATCTTTGCCAACTGGTCGCAGATTCTTCTATCCGCGCTGACCGTCTTCATTCTCTACCCCATCATGATCGACCGGCTGGGCGAAGCTCAGTACGGGACCTGGCTGCTGATCATGTCCATCGCCGGCTACTTCCTGATGCTGCAGCTGGGCGTGCCGATGGCCAACGTCCGCTTTCTCAGCGCGTACCTCGCGCGCGATGACTGGACGGGCCTGAACCGGGTGCTGTCCACCAATCTGGTGTTTTTCTCGCTGATCGGTCTGCTCACCGTGGTGGCCGGTGTGGCGCTTGCCGCGCTGCTGGGCTGGCTGTTCGATATCCCAGCGGAGTATCTGCCGCATGCGCGGGCGGCCATGGTGCTGGTTGCTGTGGAAGTCGGTATTCGCTTCGCGACGGAGACCGTCTCCGGGTTGTTTCATGCTCGCCAGCAGTTCGTGGCCATGGCGGCGATCAAGAACACGTTCACGATCCTTCGGGCCGCGGCCATGATCGTGCTGGTGGTGTACGACCGAGGGCTCATCTGGCTGGCTCTGATCGTGCTGGTAACAACCATCGCCCAGTCTGTGGTCATGTTCATCTACGCCTTTCGCCGCACGCCGCAGGCCCGCGTCCAGCGACGCCTGGTGTCACGGGAAACCTTCAACGAGACCTTCGGCTTCGGGGTCTACGTGCTGCTGCTGCAGTTTGCCGCGCGCCTGAGTTTCAATACCGACGCCATGGTGCTGGGCGCTGTGGTGTCGGTCGCGGCAGTGGTCTACTTCAGTATCGCCGCAAGCCTGCTGATCTATCTGACCGATGCGGTGGTCGGAATCGCCCAGACGATCATGCCGAGGGTGTCGTCCCAGCATGCGACCGGCGATCTGGACGGGATCGGCCATAGCTATCTGACGCTGAGCCGCTACGTGAGCTGGTTGCTGGTCCCCGTGTGCGTCCTGCTCGTGCTCTACAGCGAGCCTTTCTTCCTGCTCTGGATCGGCGAAGACTTTGCCAGCACCTCCTCGGGCATCCTCGCGATCATGGTGCTCGGTTACTACCTCTTTCTGGTCCAGCGGGGCGTGGGCTTTCCGATCCTGCTCGGCACCTCGACGGTCACCTTTCTGACCTGGTCGTTTCTTCTGGCGGGCATCGTGAACGTGCTCCTGAGCATCTGGTGGGGGCAGCGCTACGGATTCGCCGGCGTGGCCTGGGGCACGACCGTGCCGCTGCTGATCGTGTCGGCCATGATCAATGTCTTCACCTGCCGGCGCTTCGACGTCAGCCTGCCGCGCTATCTGCTGCAGGTGTACCTGTTGCCGGGCCTGGTCGCCCTCACACTGCCGGCCACGGCACACTACCTGGGACGCTGGCTGACACCGGACAGCTATCTGAGCCTTGCGGTCTCCGTGAGCGCCTGTCTGCTTGCCTTCGCCGTGCCCGCCTTCTTCCTGTTGCTCACAGGCGCAGAGCGCCGCCAGGTGCTGGCGCTCCTGCCGGGCTCGTTCAGGCAGCCACCGGCAGAATAGAGAACACCGCGTTGATACCGTGGTCTTCCAGGTCGAAGGTCCACTCGAAGCTGGCTTCCCGGGCGTTGTAGAGCGCGATACGGGTCGGCGCGCTGCCGGGCCAGCCTGGCGCCCCGACGCGATTCTTCAGCCACTCGACGCCCAGGCGGTACTTGCTCGGCCGGATCCGGGTAAAGCCCACCAGAAAGCGGTCCTCCGGCAGGGCGCAGATGCCCCGGCACCAGCCCAGATGCCGGGTGTCCTTGTGCGCTTCGTTCAGGTCGAAGCCCTGCAGGACACGGCGTTCTTCGAAGTTCACTCGGGAGATATGGCCATTGACGTGCGTGTAGTGGCCCAGATTCCCATCCACATTACCGTCGTGGGGTTTGCCCACCGGCATGGCGATCGACTCGCCGGTCTGCACGCAGTAGCTGTCCTGCTGAATCAGGCGCGTGACCCAGTACTGGCCTTCGTGCTCGAGGCAGAAATTGGGGTGCACCTGATGAGGTTTGGTCGTCAGGACCTTCCGGTAATCGACGGCGCGATCGAAGCGGTCCCAGATCGCGCTCTCCTGCGCGGACCATTCGGAGAGCAGCTCGCCCGCTGGGGACACTTCGAAGATCGCATCCAGTCCCGTCGACGTCACCACGAAGGTGCCCGCCGAGCTGCGCATCACGTGGTGAACGTCATTGAAGACGGGCAGGGTGATCCGCTGCCGAAGTTCGAAGCTGACCGGGTCGAAGTGCAGGACCTCGGTCTGGGTGGTGAGCCACAGCTCGTTGTTCTCGAGCATGCCGGACTTGAACGTGATGGAGGCATCCGGCTCATCGGCAACGACTTCCGGGGGGCTGACATAGTCGAGTCGCTCGACGACCCGGGGCTTGCTGCCGGTCAGGTCAACGCGTAGCGCGACCGCTTCCGAGTAACCGGTCCACTCGTCCAGATCGTAGCGATGCACGCGCTGCCTGCCACCGCTCAAGATCAGCGTGTCCGGCAGGGTCGTTAGAGAAGTCTGCATTCCGTTTCCATACGCCATGTTGGGCCTGCATCGCTGCAGCTGCGAACGGCCAGGCCGGTAAAATCGACCTGGCCGTTCGATGCAGTCTAGCGCTGCAGGGCCGCGGGATTCCTTGGCGGACCTCGCAGTTCCGCCCGCGACAGGCGGCTGGCATCATACGCGCCGCACTGTGGGCGCGGAAACTGCGATCTGGGTCCGCGCAGGAACCCCGGGCGCACCGTACAGTCGCTTGTGACCATTTGTTGCTTAACTTGACTTTCTTCTATGGCGCCTCCCGACACCGCCCCCGTTGCTGATCCCGCCGACCAAAGGCGTCTGGACGTGCTGATCTTTCTCGAGGCGACACGCTTCAACGGCCCGCTGGTGAACCTGGTCTATGCGCTCGACCTGTTGCGGGAATCGCACATCCGTGTGCGCTTCGTTCAGTTCTATCGCTCGGCCGACCCGGTCACTGACTTCGAACGCGGCTTAACGGAGCGCGGCTACGAGATCATTCAGATCCCCGAACGGCACAGCTTCGATCCGGCGGCCTGGCTCAAGGTGCGGCAAGTGTTGGAACGGGAGCGACCCGACATCATTCAGGTCGACAACACCAAATCACGGTTCTTCGTAACGACCGCCCAGTGGAGCCGGCTGCGTTCCCTGCGCAACACGGTCTTTGTGTTTCACGGCGAAACCTGGACCGACCGCAAGCAGGCCCTGTACAACCAGATTGATCGACGGCTGCTGCGCCTTGGCGCTGCCGTCGTTGCCGTCGCGCCGAAACAGGCGGAGTTCCTGCGCAGCTGGGGCGTGCCCTCAGAACGGATCCATGTGATTCGCAATGCCATTCCGGAGACGCCACCTCGAGCGCTCGAAGCACCGGACCCGAGCCCTCTGCACTTCGTGACAGCGGGGCGCTTCTCGGACGAAAAAGCACAGGATCTGCTGATCGAGGCCTTCGCCGAGCTGATCGCCGAACGGGGTTCAGCGGCGAGGCTGACGCTGTACGGCGAAGGCCCGGATCTGGAGAGTGTCAGGCAGCGGGCGCAGACGCTGGGCCTCGGCGAGCTGGTCGAGTTTCCCGGCTACTGTCGCGATGTGGCCCGGATCTACGCGGATGCCGATGCGTTCGTGCTGCCCTCGCGCTCGGAGGGACTGCCGAACGTCCTGCTCGAGGCCGCGATGGCTGGCGTACCGATCATTGCCACCGAGGTCGGCGGCGTCCCGGACTTTCTCGAGCATGGCCGGCTTGGTCGATTAGTCCCGCCCGAGTCCACCGCTGCCCTCAAGACAGCCATGGCGCAGCGCATTGATGACCCGGACCCGTTCCGCGCGCTCGCAGGCGCAGCGCGTGCGACCGTGCTCGCCAACTACAGCCCGCGCAGCAAGGCGGAGCAGATGCTCAGGTGTTATGAATCGTTGACGCCATCAGGGTAGCTGTCCACTTACTTTCTAACAGCGCGCACCGCGACGGGACGCAGTTCCCGCGCCAACGCATGACCGATACAAACTATTGCCTCTCTCTCAGTATGCGTCGGTTTCACGGAGATATAATGCCGACCGAACAGGGACTAACCAGGCGACAGCCGGATGCTTTCAGAATATCTCTCGATCCTCCATAAGTACGTCTACCAGATCGGGAACCAGAAGAAGACCGTTCTGCTCGGCCTGTTCCTCATCTGCGTCCTCGGCTGGGCCATCGCGCTGTTGCTGCCCAACGTCTACCGTAGCGAGGCCAAGCTGTACGTCGATCCGCGCTCCATGCTCGACTACCTGCTCGAAGGCATTACGATCGACAACACCAACATGGAAGCGGATCTTCTGGAAATCGCACGGGTCCGTCTGCTGGCCAACAGCAATCTCCGCAAGGTCGCCGAGCAGAATGACATGTTGCTAGACGTGTCGGGGCCAGAAGCCATCCAGCGCCGTCTGGACGAGATTGCCGCACGCGTGCAGGTTCAGGCGCGCAACACGACCCGTGTACGCGGTACCGCCCAGGAGATCACGCTGGCCTACGAGCACCGGGATCCGGAGCGGGCCAAGTCCATCGTCAACTCGTTGCTGAACAGTTTCATCGAGTCCGTACTCGGCGGCACCAGCGAGGACTCGAAGCGCAGTGTCGAGTTTATCGACGCGCAGATTTCGACCTATGAAGAGCGCCTTGACGCTGCCGAGAACGCCCTCAAGCAGTTCCGGGAAGAGAACTTTGACATCATGCCGGAAGAGGGGCGCTCGTTCTTCGGTGAACTGCAGCGGCTCAACACGGAAATCCAGGATCTCGGGCTGAAGCTGCGGGAAACTCAGTTGGCCCGTGAAGGGCTGCAGAAACAGTACGACGGCCTCAACATCGGCAGCAGCGAATCCAGCAATGCCAGTGCTGGACAGATTGCCTCCCGCATTGCCCAGCTCGAGACGCAGCTCGATGAGCTCCTGCTGCGGTTTACGGACAACCACCCGGATGTGGTCTCCGCCCGGGAGCAGCTCAAAACCTTGCGCCGTGCCTACGCCAAAGCGCCAGCCACAACGACCCGGTCCACCGGCACCGACCTGCTGATCACGGAGCTCGGACTCGAAATCAGCCGCTCCGATGCGGAGATCGCGTCGCTGAAGGCACGGCTCGAAGACTTCGAAGGGCGCCGCGATGCGCTCAAGGCCAGGACTGCGGCCATTCCGGAAATTGAGGCACGCCTGCGCAAGCTGACCCGTGACTACGATGTCTACAAGAACCAGTACGAGACCCTGCTGCAGCGTCGGGAATCGGCGCGCATCTCGCGCAATGCTGAGGTCAGTGACAGTAAGGTCCAGTTCCAGGTCATCGAGGCGCCGTACCTGCTGCCGAATCCCGTTGCCCCGGATCGCCTGGTGCTCGTTACCCTGGTCTTCCTGCTGGCCTGGGCCGCCGTGCTCGGCTTCGTCATTCTCAAGGAGATGCTGTCGCCGACCTTCTACTCCTCGGAAGAGCTCGGCAAGTCGATCTCCCTGCCCGTGCTCGGCTCGGTGACCTTTACCCGGGCGGAACATGGCATCATGAGCAGTCGCAGCTTCGGAGCGCTGGTGGTGCCCGTTGCGGTCTCCGTCCTCGCCTACGCGTTCATCGCATCCTTCCTGTTAATTCGCGCGAGCGCTTGACGGCACGCAGATTGACCCCATGAGTTCAGCCGCAAAGGGATTGCAGTTGCCTTGAGCACATCGACGGAACAACGCGCTGGCGACCGCCGCCGGGTCCTGCACCTGGCGCTGTTTCTGGAGATGGGTGGTGCCGAGCGCATGATCTGTAACCTGGCAGCGGAGCAGCATCGGCGCGGACATCTGGCGGGCGTCTGCTGTCTACGCGAGCCCGGAGTGCTGGGCCCGGAACTGGAAGCCCAGGGCATCAAGGTGTTCTCCTTCGGCGGCATCAATACCTATCGTGAGCGCGTGCGGCGTCTGGCAGAGATCGTCCTTGAGCACGATGTGGAGGTCATCCACAGCCACAACGGTGGTGCCTGGTACCACGGTGCACTGTTGCGACTGAAACAATCCTCCATCCATCTGGTTCACACGGTGCACGGCTTCGAGCTGGACCGACCCCGCGATCGCTTCCGGAACTGGCTCGCGGGGTTGGTGAGCCAGCAGGCCATCGCTGTCTCCGAGGAGCTGCGCCAGCACCTGTGCGGGCCGCTGCGCATCGCGCCGAGTAAATGCAGCGTCATTCTGAACGGCGTCGACGTGGAGAGTTTCGCGAAGGTTGCGCACGCGTATCCGCCGCTCGAGGCTCCCAGGCTGCTGCACGTCGGCCGTCTCGAGCCGGTCAAGAACCAGACGCTGCTGCTCGAAGCCTTCGCGGCGCTGCTGCAGAAGGCGCCCGATGCGCAGCTGGATATCGTCGGCTCCGGCAGCGTGTCCGCTAAGCTGCAGCAGCATGCCCGCGGCCTGGGAATCGATGCCCAGGTCAACTTTCATGGTGAGCAGCTCGACGTGCTGCCCTTCCTGGCGGGCTGTCATGCGATGGTGATGAGCTCGCACAGCGAAGGTACGCCGATGGTCGTTCTTGAGGCCATGGCCTCCGGGCGCCCCGTGATCGCGACCGCTGTGGGCGGGTTACCGGATCTCATCGAGCCCGGCGTCAACGGGTACCTATCCGAGCCGGGCAACGCGGCCGAGTTGCACCTCGGCATTGAGCAGGCGCTGGCGGAGCCGGCGCAGTATCAGCGACTGTGTGAAGGGGCGCTGACCACGGCCCGTGCGCACTTCAGCGTAGCCGTGATGGCAGATCGATACGATCAGGCCTATCAGACCGGCTAGGGCGGGGCCCTGTGAATCAGCCGACCTTCCTGCTGCTGTGCGCGTACCTGTTCCTGGTCATCATTCGACCCCAGGACTACACAACGCTCAATCTCTCCGAGCTGCCGCTGATACCCGTTGTCGAGGTGCTGCTGATTATCAGCGCTTTGCTCGCGCCCAAACCGAAATTCCGGGTGGAGTTTTTCTGCCTGTTCTTCCTCTCGCTCTGGATTTTCCTCAGCACAGCGCTCGTGAACATGAGCGAGGCGATCGAGTACAGCTCCGCGCATCTGCTCGGCATCTCGATCATCTTCTATCTGATCTACCAGGTTGCCAGTAAAGAAGTCTACGTCGATAAGCTGCTCGCCTGGTTCGTATGGATGTTCTTCGCCATCTCCTGGCACTGCATTCTGCAGTACTACGACCCTGAGCATATCGGCTGGAGTGGTAAGGCCGCCTTCATGACCTCGGCCGGATACGTCCAGCCCGTCTACGTCGGCCTGTTCGGTGACCCCAACGACATGGGCATGTCTCTCGCCATCTCGACGCCGCTGGCGCTGTACCTGGCGCAGAAGAGCAGCTCGCGTCTGGTCAGTCTGGCTTACCTGATCGTCGCCGGCACGCTGGCCTATACGATTACCCTGACCAACTCCCGGGGCTCCTTCATCGCGCTCATGGTGATTTTCGCTGGGCTGTTCTATCTGCGCTACGGCCTGGCCCGATCTGCCATCCTCGCCTTTGCGGCGCTGCCCATTGTCGCCATCTTCCAGCCGGAGCGAATGGCGAACCTGGTCGATACCTCGAGCCAGGACCGGGTTTACGCCTGGTACTCGGGGTTGCGGCTGTTCGTCGAGAACCCGGTGCTGGGCATCGGTTATGAGCAGTTCAAGATTCGCTATGTCCGCGTCGCCCACAACTCCTGGATCGAAATCGTCGCGGAGCTCGGAATCGTCGGCTATCTGATCTGGTGCCGAGCGCTCTTCGCGCCGTTCCTGTACCTGTCCGCCACCTGGGACTACATCGCGGGCGATAAACGTCGCTCCTGGCGGGACTTCAACCGACCCGTGGGGCTCACGCTCGCCTACGTGGGCGCGCTGGTGCCCATGTTCTTCCTCGACCGCGCCCACATGATCACCAGCTTTTTCATTCCTGCCATCGCGCTCGCCGAGCTGCAGCGGCTGATCGATCAGCAGCGGGTGGATCCGAAGCGCCTGGCTAACATGAGCCTGATGATTCCGGTGATCTCGATCCTGGCGCTGCTCGCGGTCTACCTGGTGATCCAGGTGCTGGCCTGACCGTGGCCGGGCCGGCCGCCAGCCTGTCCCGGCGCAGCAGCTGGGCACTGCTGTGGCTGGTCGCGGTGCTGGTCCAGATCCTTCTGTATCCGGCCCTGTTCGCCGACCTGTGGTCACGCTGGCTGCCGGGCCAGGACCTCGAGCAGGGTCTGCTGTTGCTGGTCTTCACAGTACTGGCGCTGTTCCTGCCCCGGGAACAGCAGCATCCCTACCCAGTGCCGCCGGCCGTGCTCTGGCTCCTGCTGGCCATAGCGCAGAGCGTGTTGCTGCTCAGCCTATGGTTGTCCCTGCAGGGTCTGGCCCAGCTTGCGATCGCCGCCAGCGTGCCGCTGTTCGTGGGGCTCATTGCCGGCCGGCAGGCGTTTGCCGTCACGTTGCGCGGGACACTCATCATCACCTCGGCGTTCCCGGTGTTCTATCTGATCGGGCCATTCCTGCAGGGTGCAACGGTGATCGTGAGCACCGGCCTCATGCGGCTTCTGGACGTTCAGGTCTACGTACAGGCCAACTACTTCGAGCTCGGCACCGGGATCGTGGAAGTCGCCGAAGGATGCTCCGGGCTCAAGTACTTCGTGAGCGCCTTTGCGCTCGTGGCCATGCTCAACGTCGTCAGTGCCGTGCGCTGGCCCATCGAGCTCTACCGCTACCTGGTCGCGCTGCTGCTGGCGATGCTGTGCAACTGGATCCGCGTCAGCTATCTGATCCTGCACGCCGACTGGTTCGGGGTCGACGCGCCGTTGCTGGCCAGCCACGACTTCTTCGGCTGGATCATTTTTGGAGCGACGCTGCTCGCGTTCGAGTTTTTGACTCGCCCCACCGAGCCGCGGTTGCAACGCTGGCTCGGAGGCGAGTCCCGCGCGGCGGATCAGGCCAGCGCCCGCCACTGGCAGGCACTGGCGCTCCTGCCACCGCTGCTGGCCGCGGCGGCGTACCTGCGCCCGCTCACTCCGACGCCAACGGCACCGGCTGCGCTCCCGGACACTCTGGCGGGGTATCAGCTGGCCGGCGAAGCAAGCTGGACACCGGTGTACGAGAACGTGGGCGAGCGCTCGACGGCCAGCTACCGCCAGGGCGACTGCGAGCTCGTGGCCGGTGAACTACGTTACCCACGCCCGGAGCAGGGCGCAGAGGTGCTCAACGGGGGCAATCAGCGCTTTTCACGGGACGAAGGCTGGCGCGAAACCGCTGTCGGGCTTCCCAACGCGGTCGCGGTGCGCTACTGGCGCACGGAAGCGCGTCAGGACCGCAGCGCGCGGCAGCGGGTCCTGCTGTGGTGGCATCAGGTCGGAGACCGGATCACGCTAAATCGGCGCCAGGTCATGGCGCAGCAGCTGAAAGACCGGATCTCGGGCAGAGTTCACAGCGAGGCGATTCGGTTCGTAGGGTTCGAGCCGAGCCAGTGTGCGGGCAACCTCGCTGCCGGCCAGGCGCTGGCGCGGCACCTGCAGGGTGTCAGTCCTCGTTCGCCCTGACCCAGTCGCCAGCCTCGGCCATGGTCACCCCGCGGGCGCCGAGGGAGACCGCAACCTCGACCGACTCCACGCAGCGATCAATGAAGCGGCTGACCTCATCCTCGGTCGGCAGGGGCTCGCAAGGCGCGATTTCCGACGAGTGGATCATGAACACCCACACCGGACACTCGTCCACCATGAGCTGGCGCATGCAGGCTTCCATCTGCGGGACGCTGAGGTAGGTCGGCCGCAGGCTGACCGGGCCGGTCACCTTGCCTGCGGTCCGCAACATCTTGTTGGCAACGCGCTGCGGCAGACCGCCGGGTAGCGTGTTGCGAATCCAAGATGGCGTCACGTCATTGGCGCCGACGGGCAGCTCCACGAGACGGGCCTGCGGATCGTCGACGGGCTCGTCGATGATGAACGGCTGGCAGGGCAGGTCGGTCCAGTCCGGGCCATCGACCCAGGGGTGCGAAGAATCGCGCCAGCTCAGCGTCGGGGTCATGGAGGAATCGACGGTGATCCCGTTCGCGATCAGCGAGCGGGCTGTTTCCGGCCCATAGGACCAGCGCCCGCCGCGGAAGGAGCGCGGCGCGACGCCGAAGGCCTTCTGCAGCGCCTGGCAGGTGTAGGTCAGCATGTTGCGCTCGACATCGTCGCCGAGCTTGTGAGCGAGTGCCTTGATCGGATCCGCGCCCAGATCGGGCACGGGAAAGGGCCAGTCCCGGGTCCAGGTATGAAAGTGTGCGCCGATCTCGCAGTCGCCGCGCTCGAGCAGGCCCTGCATGACCGAGGATGCCATCGGGTCCTCGGCGACCTCGCTGGTCGTCAAGTGAGTTACACGGGCCCCGGCATCGGACAGCCGTGTATGGAAATCTGTCAGCTTGCGGAAGTGTTCGAAGGTAATGCCTTCGGACCACAGATCATCCGGCTCAGTATCCAGCGTGAAGCAGAACATGGGTTGCATCGGGTCAATATACTCCAATCCGGCACCCCGGATGTGCGCACCGGGACTCGCCTGCCAGAAACCTGACACGCGTCAAGAATCCCGATTCCAGGCGACTGATTTACAGGCTGTGCAAGATTGGATCCGGTCTTTCGCCCTATAATGGTCGCCCCGAGCACAACTGCTGGTACCGGCCGAGTGATCATCGCTTTAACCATCGCCCTGGTGACCCTGGCGCTCATCGCGGCTGCGGGCGTGATCTACCTGCTGTTGCGGGCCCGGAATTCAACCCACTGGTTTTTCCCGTACCTGCGCGATCTTCGCCGGCAGCGGCGTCAGCAGGCGGCCTTCGCTGCCGCCACGCCACCGCCCACACGCCACATCATGCTGTGCATCTGCGACCACTTTGAGCCGTATTGGCGCAACACTGACGATACGCTGGCCGATGAGCGGGTGACACGCTGGTGTGAAGGATTCCCCGCAATGGCGCAGGAATTTACCGATGCCGATGGACGGCATCCGCAGCACACGTTCTTCTACCCCGAAGATGAGTACCGCTACGAGCATGTCGAGCGCATTGCGGGTCTGTGCAATCGCGGATTCGGCGAGATAGAGCTCCACGCGCACCACGAAGACACCGACGTTGAGGTGTATCGGGCGCGAATGATGGCGTTCGTCGAACGCATGCACAGCGAGCACGGCGTGTTTCCCGTGCATCCCGAAACCGGCAAGCCGGCCTGGGCATTCGTGCACGGCGACTGGGCGCTGTGCAATTCCCGCGGTGATGGCACAGGGTGCGGTATTGACGCCGAACTGCCGCTGCTGAAGGAGATGGGGTGTGTTGTCGACTACACGCTGCCCAGCGCCCCGTGCGATGCACAAACGCGCAAGATCAACAGCATCTACTACGCAAACGACATACCTGGCCAGTCGAAGTCACACGATACGGGGATCGACGTCGTGGCAGGACGCCCGGGCAGCGGCGATATGCTACTGGTTCAGGGGCCGCTGGGCTGGAACTTGAAGCGTCGCAAGTGGGGCCTGGTACCACGACTGGAAAATGGTGAGCTAACGGGCATGCATCCCGGCGACCCGCAGCGAGTGGACCTTTGGGTCAAGACCGGGGTCAGCGTGGTGGGCCGCCCCGAGTGGACCTTCATCAAGCTGCATACCCATGGCACCGTCGAGCGCGACGAGGACGCATTGCTCGGCGACACCATGCGGCGGATGCATCAGCACCTGGCAGATCAGTACAACGATGGCTCGAGATTCGCGCTTCACTACGTGACCGCCCGGGAGATGTACAACATCATCCGCGCAGCGGAGCAGGGTAAGTCTGGCAACCCCGGCGAATACCGGGACTTCGAGCTGCCCAGCCCGGTCTATCACGAGCGCCAGGAGTTGCCACTCAGCGCCGCTCGGCAGCAGTAGCGCACGGGCGCTCGATCTTCCGATGCCGTGGTTTACCGCTCTCGATAGCCTGATCGTGCTGCTCGGCGCGTTCATCGCCTATGC
>JBCDGJ010000100.1:0-18676 GCA_038757945.1 Pseudomonadota bacterium | reverse complement strand
CAAGGGGTTGTCCCTAACGATCAATCCCGGCGACGTGCACGCGATCATGGGGCCGAACGGCTCCGGGAAAAGCACGCTCGCTAACCTTCTGGCTGGCCGGGACGACTACACGGTTACCGGCGGCGAGGTGGTGTTCGACGGCGAGTCGTTGCTCGACCTCGAACCGGAGGAACGAGCCCAGGCCGGGTTGTTTCTCGCTTTTCAATACCCGGTCGAGATACCGGGCGTCAGCAACATGGAGTTTCTGAAAGCCGCGCTGGATCAGCAGGCGAAGGCACAGGGTATGGCACCTCCAGCGACCGGCGAGTTCCTGAAGCGGGTCAAGACGTTGGCGAGCGCTCTGGATCTGAATCCCGAGTTTCTGAAGCGCGGGGTCAACGAAGGCTTCTCCGGCGGCGAAAAGAAACGGAACGAGATTCTGCAGCTGCGGTTGCTCGCGCCAAAGCTCGCAATTCTCGACGAAACCGACTCAGGGCTCGACATCGATGCACTGCAGATCGTGGCCCAGGGCGTCAACGACTTTCGCAGCGACAGCAATGCAGTACTGATGATCACGCACTATCAGCGGCTTCTCGACCATATCAAGCCCGACTTCGTGCATGTTCTGGCCGGGGGACAGATTGTCCGCAGCGGCGGCCCGGAGTTGGCGCACATGCTTGAAGAAAAGGGTTATGGCTGGCTGGCGGCCTGAGCGTAGTCCGTACCGAGCATACGAAGAGCACTGAACGCATGAATGCAGCCCCCGCAACCCCCTCGGCGCAGCCTGCTACGACTGCCCCCGCTCTGGCTCAGCAGGCCCGAGAGCGCTGGAAGTACAGCCGACTCGAGCAGTTCCGCTCGGCGCTCGAGCAGACCGCCGGTTCGAGCCCAATTGCTGTCGCCAAGGGACTCGAGCAGAACAACCAGCCGTTCGCCGCAGAGGTCGTCGAGAGCCTGCATCCGCCGGCCCAGGTTTACCCGCTGCTGGCCGACGTCCATGACGCTGCCCAGGGTGCAAGCTGGCTCACCGTTGCACGGGATACCCATGCCTGTCTGGTGCTGGATCGGCCGGCGGGCGCAAACGTGCTGTACCTCGATGTCGGCCCCGGCGCAGTCCTGGAGCTCAACCAGTCCCTCGCCGCGGACGGCCCGAGCCACCAGTGCATCTACATCCGCGCCGGCGCCAACAGCCGCCTGCGGATCGAATCAGCCATCATCGACCAACCGCACTTGAGCTTCAGCTTCATCGGCTGCGATCTCGGCGAGGGTGCCCGGCTCGACAGCCATCGGTACCTGTTCGGTGGCGGGCAGCACCGGGTCGAGTCCCGTGTACGCCTGACCGGTAGTCTGGCGCACGCCGAGCTGACCAGCGCCTGCCTCGCCGCTGCCGGCGGACAATTCGATCAGCAGGTGACTCTGGAGCACGTAGCGCCGCAGGCGACGAGCAACCAGCGGTTTCACTGCGTCGCCGATGCCAGTTGCCGCTCCACCTTTAACGGTCGGATCCTCATTCATCCGAAGGCGCCTGGCACTCGAGCCGACCTCACGAATCGCAACCTGATGCTCGCCGAGTCAGCGGAAATCAACGCCAAGCCGGAACTCGAGATCTATACCGACGACGTCCAGTGTTCGCATGGCAGCACCGTCGGCCAGCTCGACGATGACGCGCTCTTCTATCTGAAGTCACGCGGCATCGCCGGCGCGCAGGCTCGCAAGCTGTTGATCACGGCGTTTCTGGAACGTTGTCTGGACGGTGCCGGTGCCGATACGGCGCGCGCTGCGCTGCAGCGCCATCTGAACGCTGGCCATGGGGAAACCTCGTGATGACGCAGCCCATACCCGCAGCCGCAACCGCAGCAGCCGCATCGCTCGACACCGCTGAGACCCTGCGCGTCGCCTTTCCAATCCTCGAGCAGACGGTGCGACAGAAGCCGCTCATCTACCTCGACAATGCGGCAACGACGCAGAAACCGCGCTGCGTCATCGATGCAATCTCCCGCTACTACGAGACGACCAACGCCAACGTCCACCGCGCCGCTCACTATCTGGCGGATCAGGCGACAACCCAGATGGAGCAGGCGCGTGCCACTGTCGCCGGGTTTCTGAATGCCGCTGACGCCAGCCAGATCGTCTTCACTCGCGGTACCACCGAAGCCATCAATCTGGTCGCTAACGGCATCCGCCACCAGCTGTCGGCGGGTGACGAGATTCTGGTCAGCCACCTCGAGCACCATGCCAACATCGTGCCCTGGCAGATGCTCTGCGAAAGCACCGGCGCGCGGCTTGAAGTGATCGAAATCGACGCCAACGGCGACCTCGACCTGGACGACTACCGCCGCAAGCTCAACAGCCGCACGCGGCTGGTTGCGGTTGGACACGTTTCGAACGCCCTCGGCACAGTCAATCCTGTAGCGCAGATCGTACATGACGCCCACGCCGCGGGCGCTCTCTGCTTGATCGATGGCGCCCAGGCAACCGCGCATATCGCGATCGATGTCCAGGCCCTGGGTTGCGATTTCTACGCGTTCTCCGGTCACAAGTGTTTCGGTCCCACCGGCATCGGCGCGCTCTATGGCACCGCTGCAGCGCTGGATGCGCTGGCACCCTGGCAAGGCGGCGGCGAGATGATCGAGCACGTCAGCTTCGGTGGTACCACCTACAACCGACCGCCGTTTCGCTTCGAAGCCGGCACACCGAACATTGCCGGAGCCGTGGGCCTCGGGACGGCACTGCAGTTCATTCGTGGGCTGCCCCTGGAAACACTCGTCGAGGCCGAGCACAGCGTGTTGCAGTGGACGCTGGCGCAGCTCCGGCAGATGCCGGAGATCCGCCTGATTGGAGATCCCGCCCAACGACAGAGCGTGATTTCCTTTCTGCCGACCAGCGGCGCACCAGACGACATCGGGACGCTGCTGGACCAACAGGGTATAGCTACGCGCACTGGTCATCACTGCGCGATGCCGCTAATGGAGCGCTGGGACCTCCCGGGTACGGTTCGGGTATCCTTCAGCCTCTACAATACCCAGGCGGAGGCAGAAGCGTTTGTGGCGGCTCTAAAGAAAGCACTGTCGTTTCTCTAATGCGGGGGCCTTGCAGCAGCATGCCGCGCGCGAGCAGCTATTCTCCAATTCAGCTTTGAAAGATCCGTACCTAATAAAATCGTCCAAATCCACGACCCACAACCGAGCAACAGCGTCATGACTGCAGAAACCTTTGATCCCAGCGATCCGAAGCTCGCTACGGTGTCACTGACGCCAGAGGCGGAAGCGCACATTGCCGAGCAGATTCAGCTCACCGCACGTCGGAACATCAGGCTTGGGGTGCGTGAGAGCGGTTGCAACGGATTCATGTACACCCTCGACTACATCGACGACCCGGCAGCGGACGACCAGCCAGCGAAGACCAGCGCAGACGGAGCCTGGCAGCTCTTTGTCCGACGTGCCGATCTGGCATTTGTCGCGGGTACCGAGATTGTTCTCGAAGTCTCAGGCCTCAACCGGAGCCTCAAGTTCCGAAACCCCAATGCTGAAAGCCATTGCGGCTGTGGCGAGAGTTTCTCGGTCGCAACTGCAAGCTGACCATGGAACGACGACTGCTTCCGGTGCAGCGCGACTGCGCCGCTCGGCTGGTGCCCACCGGTGATCCGATCACCGTCAAGGCGGGGACGTTCGTTACGCTCACGCAATCGCTGGGCGGGGCGCATACGATCATCGTGAACGGCAATATGGCACGGGTTGACGGCGCCGATGCCGACGCGCTGGGCCTTGAGCCCTTCGTCCTAGAATTTGAGCCCAGGCCTGACGGCAGCGTTGACCCGGAGCAGGTCCAGCAGGCGCTCAGCAGCGTTTACGATCCGGAAATTCCGGTCAACATTCTCGATCTTGGCCTCATCTACGACACCGGCCTCGGCCCGGATGGCGCCGTTGCAGTCACCATGACCCTGACGGCCCCAGGCTGTGGCATGGGCCCGGTGCTGGTCGACGACGTCAAGCTCCGCGTTGGACAGGTCCCCAACGTGCGTGAGGTTACTGTAGAGCTGGTCTTCGATCCGCCCTGGTCGCGCGAGCGCATGACCGAGGAAGCACAGCTCGAGCTGGGGTTGTTCTGAGATGGCTGGCGAGCCATCGCTGGAAGAAATCCGCGAAACCTTCAGCTTCTTCGACGACTGGGAAGACCGCTATCGCTACGTGATCGAGCTCGGGCAGCAGCTACCGGAACTGCCGGCTACCGGCCGCACCGAGCAGAACCTGGTTCGCGGCTGTCAGAGCCAGGTCTGGCTGCAGATCGACGAACATACCGTTGCTGGCGAAACCCATCTCAGCCTTGCGATCGACAGCGATGCCTTCATCGTCAAGGGGCTCGCCAGCATTCTGCTGGCAGCCCTCAACGGGCGATCAGCGGCCAACATTCTCGAGCAGAATCCGCTGGCACTGTTCGACGAGCTCGGCCTGCTGAACCACCTGAGCCCGTCCCGCGGCAACGGGTTGCGCGCCATGATCGAGCGCATCCGCGCGGAAGCCAAACAACGGCTGTAGCAGCAACAGGCTCTCCGCCTTCATGCGGCCGGCCGCAGCTGCGCCAACAGCGCCTGCTCATCCCCACTCAGATGATAACGGCTGGCAACGGCCGCCAGCGGCTCGCCGGCCGCAAGACGCTGCTGCGCTTGCGCAATGAGTAGCCGACGACTGCTGGCTGCTGGCAGCTCACCAAGCTCCGGACGCTTGAGCAGCTCTTCCATCGCGCGCCCGATGGCGAGGGTGGCATCGCTGAAACAGGCGACATCCTGACTGTTACGCAGCAGCAGCAGTTCAAGGTGCTGCAAACGGCGATGGCTCAACCAGGCGTGCAAGCCCAGGGCAATGCAGCAGGTCAACAACCCGGCCAGTGCAATCGCGTAAATCATGGTGAAGCTTCCTCGGTAGGTGGGGTCAGCTCGGTGCCGGTGCTGACCTCATTGGTAAACAGGAGTCCGCCGGCATCCGTGCGCTGAGCTTCCGGTGCCGGTTGTGCCGACAGCGGCTCTGCCTGGCGTACGAATGCGTGTGCCGCGCCAAAGGGCGTGCTCTGAAATCCGGTGCTGTTGAGGTTACGGGCCTGATTGCCCCGGCGAGCCAGAACGATCACGACACGACGGTTGGCTGCACGTCCTGCCGGAGTAGCGTTGGAACGCCGTGGGTGGTTTTCGCCGTAGCCGACCGCGGACAGGCGCTCTCGGTCAACTCCACGGCTTTCCAGGTAGGCGGCAACCCCACCCGCCCGTGCGCCGGAAAGGCCCCAGTTGCTACCTGGTGTCTGCTCGGAGACGACGCTGTCTGCAAACCCTTCAACGGTGACCGCCGCCGGAATGGGCTCCAGGAAACTTGCGATCGCATCCAGGGCCTGACGGGCCGCGCTGGTCAGGCGAGCGCTGCCGGAAGTAAACGCGAGAGAGCCATTCAAGCTGATCTCGAGCCACTCCTGGTTTGCTGCCACCTCAACCAGGGTATCGTCGATAAAACCATCCAGGTTCTGCTCCACCAGGCTGGGCTCTGTGGCCCGGTACCGGTCGCCAGGATCAACCTCGCTGGCGTGATCGAGAATCTCAATTGCGGTATCGCCGCCATCGGCGATACCGGTGGACGCAACGGTCGCGCCGGCGTTCTTTGGCGCCCGCGACAACGGCACCGAGAACACCGCCTCGAGCGTTTGCCCGAGCACCCGGTACTTCTCGTTGTTGACCGAGGACACCGCATACATGACGACAAAGAAGGCAAACAGCAGCGTCATGAAATCTGCATAGGACACCAGCCAGCGATCCTTGTGGATCAAATCCTCACCAGCGTGCTGATGCCAGGAAGGCAGCTGCCGCGGCACCGCCGGCAGCTGCGCCGCCGGTTCGACGGGTTCGACGATCGCTGTGACCTCAGACACAGCCGACGGTCCTGCCCACGCCAACGCGCAGGCGCAGGGTGCTGGGATGCTCACCCTCGATCATCGCCAGCAGGCCTTCGACCCAGAGCAGTTTCAGATCCCCCTCGGCCTGCACCCGGCGGCGCAGGCGCTCTGCCAGCGGCAGCAGTATGAGGTTGGCAAACCCGACGCCGTAGATCGTCGCCACGAATGCCGTTGCGATGCCCGGGCCGAGCTCTGATGGATCAGCAAGGTTGCTCATAACCTGAATGAGGCCAATGACCGCACCGAGGATGCCGATCGTAGGCGCATAGCCACCCATCGACTGAAACACCGATGCCGCCGCCAGATCCGACGCCACGCGGTGTTCAAGATCGAGCGTCAGGGCGGCGCGGATATGCTGGCTGCCCCGCTCCATCGCCACCAGCTCGAGCGAGCTACGCACAAACTCGTCCGGCTCCCGGGGCAGCTGATCTTCGAGGCTGATCGCACCGCGTTTCCGATACTGCCGGGTACACTGCTCGAGCTTCTTCAGTACCGCTTCCCGGGACCGCTCCGGGGACAGGAAAGCCAGGCGGATCAGACCCAGCGCCCGACGCAGCTGGCTGCCAGGGGTCTGCAGCATGACAGCACCGACGGTACCGCCAATCACGATCAGTGCGGCCGGCAGGTTGAGCAGCATACTGACCGAGCCACCTTCGAGCGAGTTGCCCGCCACGATCGTGGCAAGGCCGACGATCACGCCGCCGATGGCCAGCAGATCGAGCTTCATCGTGCGATCTCCGGAACCGCCAGGCGGGCGCGCAGGCGCAGCGTCGCCTGGGACATGATCTGGCTGACGCGGGACTCGCTGACTTCCAGCACGGCACCGATTTCCTTGAGGTTCAATAGCTCGGTGTAATAGAGGTTCAGCACCAGCCGCTCACGCTCCGGCAGCTCACTAATGGCCTGGGTCACCTTCTCCAGCAGCTCGGACTGCTCGGCAAACGCAAGCGTGCGGTCCTGATCGGCGGCGACCGGTCGTCCTTCGTCAACCTCGAGGGCCTCGAGGCTGAACAGTCGGGTATCCGCAACGTCCTGCAGCAGCCGGTGGTACTCCTCGACAGGCAGGTTCAGAGCCGCGGCAACTTCACCGTCCGCCACTTCACGGCCGTACCGATTTTCCAGCTCGGCAATCGTCCGTGCGATCTCGCGGCCGGCCTTGTGTACGGAACGCGGGGCCCAATCGCCGCGGCGAATCTCATCGATGATGGCACCACGGATGCGAATGCCGGCAAAGGTGCTGAAGCTTGCGCCCTGGGTCGGATCGAAGCTCCGTGCCGCTTCGAGCAGGCCGATCATGCCCGCCTGCATCAGATCATCGAGCAACACCGAGTCCGGCAGCCGGGCCCGCAGGTGGAGCGCGATCCGCTTTACCAGCGGCGCGTGCTCACGCACCAGTGCTTCGGCGGAGGACGCCGACGCCGACAGGCCGGCTTTGGCATCGTAGGTCAGTACCATCACTCAGGCTGATTGAAGCAGCTGATTCATGAAGAACTGAACGTGGCCGGACGGCGTCGCTGGAATCGGCCAGCTGTCGACAGTGGTTGCCAGCCGATGGAAAGCGCGTGCTGCCGGACTTGACTCATAGAGTACGGACACCGGCTGCTGCTTCTGGACCGCCTTGCGAACGGATTCGTCGAAGGGAATGGCGCCTGCGTAGAGCAGCGACACATCGAGGAATCGGTTGCAGACGGATTCGAGCTTCTCGTACAGGCGATGTCCCTCTGCCTCACCGCGGACCATGTTCGCCACCAAGCGCACGCGTTTGATCTGATAGTTCTGTACCAGCACTTTGATCAGCGCGTAGGCATCGGTAATGGCCGTCGGTTCGTCGCAGGTGACGACGATGATCTCCTGTGCCGCGCAGAGAAACTGCATCACATCTGTCGAGATGCCGGCAGCGGTGTCGATCAGCAGAACGTCCATCTGCTGCGACAGCGCATCGAATGCCTGTACGATGGCGGCGGTCTGCTGAACGGTCAGATTGGCCATCTCCTGAATGCCGGATGCTGCCGGAACGACCCGCATGCCGCCTGGTCCGGTCATCAGTACCTCAGACAGCTCCGCATTCCCATCAATGACATCTTTCAGCGTTGCCTGCGGCTTGAGACCGAGCAGCACATCGATGTTGGCAAGGCCCAGATCTGCATCGAGCAGCGTCACCCGACGTCCGAGCCGCGCCATGGCAATGCCGAGGTTGACCGAGACATTGGTTTTGCCAATACCGCCCTTTCCGCCGGAGATGGCGACAACCTGAACAGCGTGCATGGCTATGCTCCTCGCTCGCGTGGAAGTTCTTCAGTAAAGATAGTTGAGGCCTCAGGCCGGTCAATCTGCGGCCGCAGCAGACGCCGCAGCGCAGCCGGAGACGCCTGCTCAGCGGCAGCACCTACCGTCGCGGCGGCGCCGAGATGGCTCAGGGACCAGTCGTTGCGCAGCGCAAGCTCCAGCCAGGGCGCAATGCCCGCGCTGCGGTCAGCCCCGGTAAACACCAGGTGCACGGTGCAGGAGTGGTCCCAGAGCAGATCAACGTCGGCAAGTTCACGCAGGTAAACTGTCGCCTGCCAGTGCAAGGGCACCACCAGTACCAGGTCGGTCAACAGACCCTGCCGCTGCAACAAGCGCAGGCTGCTGGCATAGCTCCGGTAACTCGATAAGCTCAGATCCAGCAGCGCAAGCTCGGCCGGCACCTGGTTGGCAACGGCCGCACGCAGACCGTCCGGAGTGAGCCTGGTGCCCTCCAGCGCCAGCAGCTGTGCGCCGAGCAGCAGCTTTTCGCTGCCCGCGAGCGTGTCGCTGATTGCCCCGTGCAAGCGCAGGCGCGGTTGGACATTCCGCAATTCCAGTGCCAGGCGCAGCAGGCTCGTCGTCACCCCTGCGCCGTTGCCGCCGATGACCGGCAGCACGCCGGAGGCCTGCGGCCAGCTGCTGTACCGGCAGCGCGTCAGCAGTTCGTTGATGGCCAGTCGCGGTGTCAGCGCCTGGTCGCTGAGGAGGCTTTGAATGTCCGCGCTGAAGCCCATGCCTTCAAGGACCTGGCCGACCTCGTTGCCGGGATCGTGGCGCCAGCGGACACCCCGGGTCGGTTCCCCAGCCGCTTGTGGTCCGCGTGCCTCCGCGCTTGAACGCTCAGCTGCTGCCGGCGGCATCGGCTCGTCGGCTCTGCCACCAGCGACGGCCCGCAGCTCCGCTGCCGGGGCACCGGCGCTCTCCGGTACGGTCGGCAACGCAAGCTCGATTTCTTCGATCAGGCTGGCACCAGCCTCCTCCGCCGCAGCGGGCTCGCCTTCCGCCTCGGGAACCGGTTCCGCGGGACGCGCAACCGGCTCGCCCGCCGCTGTACTCTGAGCGTCACCCTGGCCACCGGCCATGGCCAGCAGCTCTACCCGACCGTTCACCAGCCGGTGTTCGATGATCAGCGCCTCTGGTCCAAGCGCGCGTTTGGCTTCAGACATCGCACCGCGAACCGAGCTCGCGAGAAACCGCTGGGGCACACTCATGGGCTACTCCTGCCAATGGTTGAGATAACGGCAATCTGTTTGCCGTCGGGTACTTCCTCGAAAGCCAGCACGTGAATGGCCCGCTGGGTGAATCGGACAAACCGCGCAAGCTGTTGTCGGATGGCACCGGAGACCAGCACGATCGTTGGTTTGCCAGCCACTTCCCGCTGATCGGCGACCTCGACAAAAGATTTCTGCAGACGATCCGCCATGCCGGGTTCCAGCGCCGGGGCCGGATCGTCGCTGGCCTTCGCTTTCAGCAGCAGCGACTCGAGTTCGGCGTCGAGGGTGACCACCTCGAGCTGCGGATCGTTGCCGCAGATGCTGTGCACGATCTGTCTGCCGAGCGCTCGGCGCACGGCCATGAGCAGACGTTCCGGATCCCGCCCGTCAGCGCTGGCATCGAGCAGCGCAGCAGCAATACTGCGGACATCGCGCAACGGGACTTTTTCGGTCAGGAGCAGGCGCATAATCCGGTGCAGCTCCGCAATCGAAAACGGTTCCGGCAGCAGCTGTTCGACCAGCCTCGGCGATTCGGCGGCCAGCTTGTCCATCAGCTGCTGTACTTCATCATGCCCCAGCAGCTCGGCCGCGTTGTCGAGCATCACCTGGTTCAGATGGGTTGCCACCACGGTGCTCGCGTCGACCACCGTGTAGCCGAGAGTCTGGGCGTTATCCCGCTCGGACTCCTCGATCCATACAGCGTTCAGCCCGTAAGCCGGATCAACGGTCTCGATTCCTTCGACACGGCCGAAGACCTCGCCCGGGTCAATGGCAAGCATGCGGTCCGGGTGGATGTCGGCCTCTGCGACGGTGACCCCGTGCAGCGCTATCCGATAGCTGGTCGCCAGCAGATCGAGGTTGTCCCGGATATGTACGGTCGGCACTAGAAATCCGAATTCCTGAGACAGTTTCTTGCGAACGGCGCGGATCCGGTTCAACAGGACCCCGTCCTGCTGCTCGTCAACCAGCGGAATGAGCCGAAAGCCCACTTCCAGTCCGAGCGCATCAACCGGCTGGATGTCCTGCCAGCCTAGCTCCGACGTGGCTTCCTCGGCGCCCTGCTCTGCTTCCGTCGCTGCGCTGTCTGCTGCCCGCCGCGCCGGTTGCCGGGCGATCAGGTGCGCCCCGAAGCCGCACACAGCCGCCAGCGACAGAAAGACCAGATGGGGCATCCCCGGTACCAGGCCGAGGACGGCCAGAATCCCGGCGGAAACCGAGAGCGCGCGGGGATCGGTAAACATCTGATCCACCACCTGATCGCTGACGTCGGCTTCCCCGTTGACCCGGGTCACGATCATTGCCGCCGCAGTCGAGAGCAACAGCGACGGAATCTGCGCCACCAGTCCATCACCGATGGTGAGCAAGGTGTAACGTTCCAACGCCGCGCTGAAGTCGAGCCCGTGCTGTGCCATGCCGATGATCAGACCACCGACGATGTTGATGATCAGAATCAGAATGCCCGCGACCGCATCACCGCGAACGAACTTGCTGGCACCATCCATCGAGCCGTAGAAGTCGGCTTCCTGAGCGACTTCCTCACGACGGGTGCGCGCCTGATCCTGATCGATGAGCCCGGCATTGAGATCCGCATCGATGGCCATCTGCTTGCCGGGCATCGCATCCAGGGTAAAGCGTGCGCTGACTTCGGAGATACGGCCGGCCCCCTTGGTCACGACGACGAAGTTGATGATCACCAGGATCACGAAGACGACCAGGCCAACCACGTAATTGCCGCCGACGACAACTTCGCCGAAGCTCTGAATGACGTAGCCAGCGGCAGCGCCGCCGTTGTGACCTTCGAGCAGCACCACCCGCGTCGAGGCCACGTTCAGCGCCAGACGCAACAGCGTCGCCACCAGCAGGATGGTTGGAAACGCCGCAAATTCCAACGGGCGCAGCGCGTAGACCGCCACCAGCAGCACGATGATGGCCAGCGCAATATTGAAGGTGAAGGCTACATCGAGAACGAAGGCCGGCACCCGCAACGTCATAAGTGCCAGCAATGCCAGCAGCAGTATCGGAACAGCGACGTTCAACGAACGCAGATCAGGCATCATCGATCTCCGGACGGCCGTCAGCAGACCGTCGGCGGTTCAAGGGAATGGCCACGCGACCCAACTTCGGCACGGGACCGCTGCGGTGACGACGGTAGCTGTCCAGGTTCTGCAGGTAGGCAAGCACCTGTGCGACTGCGGCATACAAATCTGCCGGAATCA
Source organism: Pseudomonadota bacterium (assembly GCA_038757945.1). Taxonomy (GTDB): domain Bacteria; phylum Pseudomonadota; class Gammaproteobacteria; order Pseudomonadales; family Azotimanducaceae; genus CALHVX01. Next base: position 7,047 of record JBCDGJ010000100.1, on the reverse strand, counting down.
TTTCGCCAACGGCAGTGCTGAAGTACAGGGCCCGCGCGAGGGGCGGCACGCGCAGCTGCGGCACAGCGTGTTCGCTGGCAATCTCGCGGAGTTTCAGGGCCAGCATGTCGACACCGGCTGCGACGACCGTCGGCGCGGAAGATCCGGCTTCGTAGCGCAGCGCAACGGCAAAGTGCTCAGGGTTGGTAATGATCACGTCAGCCGTTGGCACCTCCGCCATCATGCGGTTGCTGGCAAGCGCCTGCTGGGCCCGGCGGATGCGCTGCTTCACTTCCGGCCGGCCTTCGGTGTCCTTCATCTCATCCTTGACTTCCTGCAGCGTCATCTTGAGCTGCTTGGTCTGCTCGTGAATCTGGTGCGGTATGTCAATGGCCGCGATCAGTACCAGCACAGCACCGAACAGCAACAGCGCGGTCAGAACCAGCACCAGGCCGGACTGATAGCCGACGATCGGCGCGAAGGTGGACAGCGACAGAAAGCGGTTCATCGCACCAAGCAGAAACGCGATCGCCATACCGGCAATCAGCAGGATCTTGCCGATGGACTTGAGCAGCTCGATCAGGCTCCGCGAAGAGAACATGCGCTTCAGCCCCTTCAACGGATTGAGCCGGGACAGCTTCGGGGCCATTGCTTTGGCAGAGAACAGGACGCCACCAACCGCAATGTTGCCGAGAATACCGATCGCAAAAGAACCCAGGAGTGGCACGCTGACGATGGCCAGCGCAGCCAGCCCAACGCGCAGCGTTGCTTCCGCCGCACCGTCGCCGTGGTGCCACACCAGCTCACCAGCGGCGGCAAACTGATTTCTGGTCGCGCCGATGAAGCCATCCATGACCAGCGGAACCCAGAACAGAAGCAGAATCGCGCCGGTCATGACCAGCAGGCAGGTCACCAGCTCGCGGCTGCGCGCGGTCTGCCCTTCTTCGCGCGCCTTCTCGAGCTTTCGCGGGGTTGGTTCCTCGGTTTTTTCCTGGCCGTTTTCAGCTTCTGCCATTGTTCAGCCCACCAGCTGCACGAGCCGTTCGAGCAGCTCCGTGCTTTCGCTGTCAAAAATCGGCAGCCAGGTACTCAAGGTCCACCAGATCAGCAACAGCCCGAACAGCAGGCTGAAGGGGAAACCGAGGGAAAAGATATTGAGCTGCGGCGCGCTGCGGCTCATGACGCCAAAGGCCAGGTTGACCACCAGCAGGGCGAACACTGCAGGCAGTGCGATGCTGGCACCCCCGGCAAACATCCAACCGCCGAGGATCGCGAGCTGCCAGGCAAAATCTCCGAACTCGAGCGTCATCAGGGCTGGCGTAAGGCTGAGACCGCGGACCAGCACCTCGAGCGCCAACAGATGGCCATCGATGGACAGAAAGCACAGCGTCGCCAGCATCAGGTAGAACTGCGACCAGACCGTCACCTGCAGGCCATTTCCTGGATCCACCATTGAGGCGAAGCCGAGCCCCATCTGCATGCCGACAAACTGCCCGGCAATCACGAAAATCTGAAAGAACATCAGTGTCGCAAAGCCGAGGCCGAGACCGGCGATGCTCTGCCACAGCGTCAGCAGCAGGCGGTCGCTCAGCGTCAGCAGTTCCGGCACCGGCAGCACCGGCTGCAGGGCGATGGCAATACCAACGGCAACGGCGGCCTTGACCCGGGTTGGCACCATCGCGTTCCCAAACACCGGCGCAGCGAGGATGAAGGCGCTGACTGGAACAAGCACGAGCACCAGATCAAGGATCCAGTTCTGGAGTTCCAGCACCGGAACGATCAGCTGTGTGTTCAAACCCGCTGCAGCCATGATTACTGGAGTACCAGCGGAATCAGAGCGACGACGCGGTGACAGAACTCCGTGAGTTGGAACAGCATCCAGGGTCCGGCAGCCATCACAGCCACCAGCGTTGCAAGCAGCCGCGGCAGAAAGCTCAGCGTCTGTTCGTTGATCTGCGTCGCTGCCTGAAACACGGATACAACCAGGCCAACCAGCAGGCTCGGGACGACGACAACGCTGACCATAATGACGACCAGCCACAACGCGTCTCCGAACAGGCTCAGGACGTCGATGCTACTCATGCGCCCAACCCGAAGCTGCCGGCTAGCGTACCCATAATGAGCACCCAGCCGTCGACCAGCACGAACAGCATGATCTTGAACGGCAGAGAGATGATCAGCGGCGACAGCATCATCATGCCCATGGACATCAGGATGCTGGCGACAACCATATCGATGACCAGAAAGGGTACGAACAGCATGAAGCCAATCTGGAACGCCGTTTTCAACTCGCTCGTCATGAACGCCGGCACGACGACGAAGAAATCGAGCTCCTCCGGACGATCGACGGGCGGTGCTTCCGAAAGCCGCGCAAACAGCGCCAGGTCCGCTTCGCGCGTCTGCGCCAGCATGAACTCCTTGAAAGTATCCGCAGCCCGTCGCAACGCATCTTCAGCGCCGATCTGCTCGGTCAGGTAGGGTTGCAGGGCGTCCTGATCAACGACCTGGAGCACCGGCGACATGACAAAAATCGTCAGGAAAATCGCCAGGCCGATCAGAATCTGGTTCGAGGGCGTCTGCTGCAGGCCAATGGCCTGGCGCAGGATCGCGAACACGACAATGATCCGGGTAAAGCCAGTCATCATGATCACCACCGACGGCAGCAGCGTCAGGAAGGTCATGATGGCCAGGATCTGCAGGCTCACGCTGTAGCTCTGCTCTCCGTCCTCGGCGGTTTCGATCGAAAACGCGGGTACCTCCGGGGCAGCAAACGCTGCCACGGAAGCCAGCGGCAGCAGCAATAGCGCTGCCAGCATCAGGCCGCGTCGCAAGGCGACTGCGGTCACCGTCCGGGCCGCCAGCAACCGACCCGTCTGGCCGGTGTAAGTCGGATTGCGCAAGCCGTGATCATTGCGCTTCGGCATGGCTGGCCTCCGCAAGTTCGCTGAGCGTCGAGATCTGTTGCGGAGATACGCCGAGCAGCACTTCCCGATCCCGCACCCGCAGCAAGATGACCCGTTCCTTGGGGCCTACATAGGTGCTGCTCAGCACCTCGAGCTCCGTTCCGCCCTGAAGGGGGCTCCGCAGCCGCCACTGTCGGGCGGCGAGCGCCAGGAACACGAGCAGCAGCAGCACAACGCCAAGCGAGAGCAGCAGACGCTGTAGGTCAAACGCTTCCGTCATGATCAGTTGAGGCTGTGCAGACGTTGTTCCGGGCTGATGATGTCCACCAGCTTGATACCGAACTTGTCGTCAACGACCACAACCTCGCCCTTCGCGATCAGCGTGCCGTTGACCAGCACGTCCAGCGGCTCACCGGCCATACGGGTCAGTTCCACGACCGAGCCTTCCGTCATCGACAGCAGCTTGCGGATCGTGATGTTGGTCCGACCTACCTCCATCGACAGCTCGACGGGAATGTTCATCACGACGTCCAGATTCGGCGCCTCGCGGTGCTCTTGCCCGGCGTTTTCTGTCTCTGCTGATGCGGTGTCCGTTTCGCTCACGATCCATTGCTCCCTACTTCAATATCAGTGACTTCCAGTGCCAGTCGGCCTCGCGACTCACCCAGGCTGCCTTTCAGCACCGGAACGGGTCCGGCGTAAGCCCGGTGAACCTCGGGCATGTCGGCGTCGAGTACGTCTCCAACACCAAGTGCAACAACTTCGCGCAGCCGCAGCTCCGTCCTCGCGATGCAGCAATGCAGGGGCAGCTCGGCATCCAATAGCGACGTCATGAGACGTGCCCGCCAGCGAGCACTGCGGTCAGGATCGTCTGCCGGTACCGTCTGCTGCAGTACGGTGCGGTACTCCGCGATACCCTTTTCCGGTAAGCCAATTCGGACGCTTGCCTGCCAGTCGGCGTGGTTGACCGTAAAGGTGAGCCACAACAGACGCTCGTCGTTCGGGTGGTGATTCAGCAGCGTCAGGTTGTCGCCATCAGCGACCTTGTCGGGTTGAACGGGCAGCACGTTGTTCCAGCAACTGGCAAAGCGGGTCAGGAGATCCGCACCGAGCCGTTCCGCAAGCCGCCGTTCGGACGGTGAAAAGCTGGTCCGTCCGGGTTCGCCGTCCCACCCCGGCCCGGCAAAATAGTGATCAACCAGACGGCGGATCAGCTCTACGTCCAGCACCTGAATACCCTGGCCGTGAAATGGCGCAAGATGGAAGACGACGGCAGCGCTGGGTGGCGCTGCTTCGGCAGCGACTTCGCCAAAGCTCCGGGTTTCTGTTCCCATGCCGCCGACCGTGACCTCGCACTTGAACAGGGCCCACAGGGACTCCGCAACAGCCAGCGCGAATCGGTCCGCAACGACGCTCAGCCCGGCCAGCCGCCCGTTGCTCAAGCCTTCCTCACGACCGAGGCGGTACGGCCTTGCGGCAACGGCTTCTTCGGTTTCCGCCGGTTCCGGTTCCTGGCTCAGCAGGGCGTCGATTTCCTGCTGTGTGAGTACATCTGAATCGCTCATCGGGTTACTGCAACACGAAGTTGCTGAACAGCACCGACTCGATGCGGCCCTGCCCGAACTCCTCGGCCAGCCGTTCGTTCAGCGCCAGCCCCAGGTCTTCCAGCAGCGACTCCTTACCCTGGTGGGTGCGCAGGCTTTCGAACTCGGCACTGTTCAGCACCTCGAGCACCGTGCTCCGAACCAGCGGCATATGGTCCACGACGGCTTCGATGGTTGCCGGTGCCCGCGACATGACCGCAATTTCCGCCTGCAGGTAGCGGGGCTTGTTGGTAGTCACGTAGTTGACGATGAACGCCGGGCGCATCTGGTGGTATATCGCAGGAGCGGGGCCCGCGGGTTCTACCTCAACCGGCGCCGCCTCAGGCGTGTTGCCGGAGATGAAGAACAGGGTGCCGGCGACGCTGGCACCGACCGCCAGCAGCACCACGACGATCATGATCAGCAGGGATTTCTTGGAGCCGCCCTCTGGCGCTTCGGTTTCCGCTTCGCTTGCATCCGCCATGACAATTTCCTGACTGTGATTCGGTCCTTGGCGTCAAAGTTCCGCCGTTCGACTGAAGTGTAGTCAGGATTTCAGAACCTGCTGGAAGCGGCCGCTACCCAGGGGGCAGCAGCCGGATACTGACGGAGGGCCGCGGCCCTCGGATGAGATCAGGTCAGGCGAAGGTATCCAGCAACCGGTTCAAAACGGCTGGTCGAGGCGCTTCACCCTGTGGCTGCGGAGACTCTGCGGACTGCAGTGCTGCAGGGGTGCTGGCGACGGTCGAGGGTGTTGGGTGCTCCCGAGCATCGGACTGCTGACGAGCGTCCCGCCCGTCTTGCTGCGACACCTGCACGTCGAGCGAACCGAGCCGAACGCCGAGTTCCTCGAGGTTTGCGCGCACCCTTGCCAGGTGCGGCTCGAGGACGTCCCTCGTGACGCCGGACGTGGTCGTTATCTGGATCGAGACCTCGCCTCTATCGTTGCGGGCAAACTGAACATCCATCTCGCCGAGCGACGCAGGATTGAGAACCAGGCGCAGAGAGCGCGACGGGCTCTCCCCAGGAGGCACGTCCGCGTTGGCGTAGAGGGTTCGCACGAGCCGGTCCGCAGCCTGCGCCGGCCGTGACAGATCGAACCGGCCTAAGTCAGCCGCTGACTCCTGTCGCTCTGCCCGGAGCGCTTCCACAACGCTATCGGTGATAGCCGGCGTGCTGCCGACCTCAGCCTGAACCCTCACGCCCGACAGGCCCTCAGTCGCCATCCGTCGCTCGGCAACAGCTGCCGGGGGTGCTGCCGCAGCAGCACGCGGCAGGCTCAGAAGCGGTTCACCCGGTGCCGCGGATGGGGAAAGCCGGTTCGGCGCGGACTCGACGCTCCCCGGCGAATCCGCACGCAGGTCGGCGGCTCGCGGTTGCAATCGTTCTCGCCAGGCGGCCTGCAGCAGAGCGTTCTGTGCATCGTTGACCGGCGCCGCTGGGGTACGCGAAGCGCTATCAGCCGCTGTGGTGGCAATCCGGGCGCCGAGCATCTCCAGCGAACGTTCCAACGTCTGCGCGCTGCGCGTGTTACCTGCGTCGGGATCCGCGGCAGAGTGCGGCGCCCGGTCACTCGCCGCAACGGCCACATGCTGCCGTTGTTGCGGTACCGCGCCAACCTGCCCACGGCTACGACCAACCGGCACCACCGTAGCGGGCGCAATTTGCTGCGGCTCGGGCTCCTGACGACCGCCGCCCGGCAGCGCTGTGGCCGGCGCGTTCGCTGGCACTGCGGCCGTAGCCTGCTCAGCTGCAGGAGATGCGTTGCCAGGAAGCGTCGGTACGGCGTGCTGTCCTGACATCAGCGCGGCACGCCGCTGCGGATCGACGGTTGTTGTGGCGATCGTCTGAACCGCAGCACGCTCAATTGCGGCAGCGGTTTCCGTCATAATGCCCGACGAAGATGTCGGCGCAGACGACCGTACGGCTAAGGCGGCATCGATCACCGGTGCCTGCTCAGCAGCCAGAACCCGCGGCGCACTCGATCGTTCTGCCTGCGGCGATCCCGGGCGCACCGTGGTCGAGCGCAGGTCGTGATCAACAGCCGGTTCTGTGGTGTCAGTATCTGCGGCCGCGTACGAATCGATACGACCAGGATCGATCAGGCGAGACTCATCGGGCGCCGCTTGCGCTCGATGCGCCCGCTCGGCGGTCGGGTCTGCCTCGGTACCGCGCATGCTGACCGGTTCCGCAATCGCTGCGGCGGGAACCCGGGCTGCAGGATCTGCGGCCTGCGGGCGCTCACTCGCAGGCGGGATCGTTGCCGCCGGAAACAGTGCCGCTGGTGTGGACCCCAGCGCCGGTTCTTCAGCTGTCAGCTCTGGGTCGGAATCCGCAGCTGGGACAGCGGGCCCCGCAGGCTGATCAGCAGCCTGGTTACCTGCCACCTGACCGGTCGTCCCGGCAGCCACCTGCGCCGTCGCGAGCTGCTCGGCAAAGGCGCCGGCGGGCTCGGGCGGCAAGGTCTGGACGTCGGTCTCCGGCGCTGCCCCGGTGGCGGCCGACAAGCTGTTGAAGAGCGCGTTCAGCATGCGTTGTCGGTACCCCGCCAGGCCTGCAGCGCGGCAACCACACGATCGATT
>JBCDGJ010000099.1:0-18749 GCA_038757945.1 Pseudomonadota bacterium | reverse complement strand
GACTGGTAGGTCCCCTCGGGCTGATCCGCGGGCACGATGGTGACGAAGTCGCGTCGGTTCGGCTGCCCCTGATACTCGATCACGACGGTACTGCCGGCCGGGACCTCGACCGGTGCAGTCATCGTGAACTGTGCCCAGAGGCTGCCCGGCAACAGGCAGACGGCGAGGATGAACGGGGCGCTGGGGTAGCGCATGACTTCTTGCCCTCTTGCTGCGCTGAGAGCATAGGTCGAGTTGTGCCAACTCAGCAATCCAGGAGCCCGGGGCGCTGCGGGTGCGAAGGGGGGTGTATGCTCGGAACAGAACGAACGCAATCCATGCAGCACCTGGGCAACTCGCCGCCTGGCTCGAGTTGCCAGGTAGCAGGAAGGAGGATCGACATGCGCTTGCAGAAGGACCTTCGTGCTCGTGCGGCAGCCTGGGTCGTGCTGTTGCTTTCGGCCACTGCCCAGGCAACAGAGCTCTGGCCGCTGTATGAAGCGGCTTGCGGGGCCCATGGGATCGACCCCGATCGCTGCAGGTGTGTCCTGGGCGCGGTCGTCGAAGGACACGGCGAAGCGGCTGCGCGCTATGTCGGGTTGGAAATGGTGTTGCGCGACGAGGAAGCCGCAACGATCAGGGACAACATCGGCGAAGACCGGGCCTTTGCGGCCAGCTCGCGGTTTGATGTCGCTCTGAACCAGACGTGCACCGCAGAGCGCGTCGGGCGTCTGAAGGAGACTTACCGGGATGCGCCGTCCGGTGCCGCTGCGGCATCCGAGGCCGCAGCCGCGGCATCAGGTTCAGGTGAGCCGGAGTAGTTCCTCCCCCCCCCTTTTAAAATAGTCTTTTCTGGCCACTTGTGGGCGCCGCTCAGCCATGAGCCGGCTCAACGCGCTCGATGTTCATCGCAAAGCAAAAATAACCGACCAAGATGTAGCAACAGGAATTGACAAAAGGTCGGCCTTTCGGCAAATGTGTCAAGAAAGTTAGTTGAGTCTCGAAAACTCCTGCAGGGAGGCAAGGGTCAGGCCGTGAGCGTTTCTGCGAACACTGTGATTGGAAGGGTACGTCGTTGGCTGGTCGATGCGCCTGCGCGCCGCGAGGGCCTGGACCTCATGCTGAAACAGACCCGGCAGGCGCTGGTCAACGCTCTGCCGAGCCGGGGCGAGGTCGACCTGGCTGTGGACACCGCAAGACGATGGCTCGTCACGGTCTCATCGAACAGTAACCCTACCGGCGATCCCACGGCCCGGATTTTCCCGGGTGAAGACGGCAACTGGTACTTCTGGTCCCGGCGCGGGCACGGCACGACCAGCAGGCTCGAAGGCCCCTTTTCCGACCTGGACAGTGCGCTTCGCACCCTCGACCGGCAGGTCCGCGACAGCAACATGCGCCACACGGGCCTGCGCTGGCCACGGGCCTGGAGCCCCATGCGCCTGCGCCGCCGGCTCAGCATCAACCCGCTGCCGGAGTAGCTCGCACGCGGTGAGCCACGACAGCTACTTCGACGCCAACCGCCGTCACTGGGATCAGCGTGCCCCTGTTCACGCGGCATCGCAGATGTACGATCTGGCAGCCTTTGCTGCGGATCCGGAGCACCTGAGCGACGTCGTCCGGTTCGACGCGCCGGTCCTCGGCACCCTCACGGGACAGCGCGCTGTACACCTGCAGTGCCACATCGGCACCGACACCTTGTCGCTCCAGCGGCTGGGCGCCGAGGTCGCCGGCGTCGATCAGTCCGCCGCATCGATCGGCATTGCCCGCCAGCTGTTTCAGGACACCGCGACAGCTGGCCGCTTCGAAATCGGCAACGTGTACGACGCACCGGCGCTGCTCGGCGAGACCTACGACCTCGTGTACTCCGGAGTTGGCGCGCTCAATTGGCTGCCGGACGTCCGACGCTGGGCACAGACGGCAGCCGCCCTGCTTGCGCCCGGTGGCCGGCTCTACCTGCGGGAAGGGCATCCCATGCTGTGGGCGATGGAAGACCGCGCAGATAGTGAACTGCGCGTGCACTACCCCTACTTCGAAACCACTGAGCCGATGGTCTGGGACGACACCGTGACCTATACGGGCCCGGAAGAAGTGCTGACGGAAACCCGCAACTACGAGTGGAATCACGGGCTCGGAGAAATCGTCACCGCGGTAATTGACGCCGGCATGCGCGTGGACCGGCTGGATGAACACCAGGGCTGTGAGTGGCAGGCCATGCCACACATGGTGCTGGAGGGCCGGCAGTGGATGCTGCCGCCGGAACAGCGGTCACTGCTGCCGCTGATGTACACGCTGCAGGCAACCAAGCTCTGACGTCACGCCCTGGGGCTGCCCACCCGAGTGGATAAGCGCAGGCCAGCGCCACTCCATGACGAAAAGAAAGTGACGCATGAAAAATGACGCACAAAAAAGCCGGGCTCCGCCCGGCTTTTGGATCGCGTTAACGCGGTGCATCAATCCTCGTCTTCGTCGATCTCGTCGTCGTCGAAGTCATCCACTTCCTCGACCCGTGGCCGATCCACCAGCTCGATGTACGCCATGGGAGCCGAATCTCCTGCACGGAAACCGCACTTCAGGATGCGCGTGTAGCCACCGGCCCGCTCCTGATAGCGCGGACCGAGCTCGGCGAACAGCTTGCCCACCGCGGCCTTGCTGCGGGTGCGTGAGAACGCCAGGCGACGGTTGGCGACAGAGTCTTCCTTCGCCAGCGTGATCAGCGGCTCAGCCACCCTGCGCAGCTCCTTGGCCTTCGGCAGCGTGGTCTTGATCACCTCGTGCTCGAACAGCGACGCGGCCATGTTGCGGAACATGGCATGCCGATGAGAGCTGTTGCGATTGAGCTGGCGCCCGCTTTTACGATGTCGCATGACTGCTTCCTAACCTATATCCCGTAGCCCGTGGTTCAAGCTACTTTGTGATCGCCGCGCAGACTTGCCGGCGGCCAGTTCTCGAGGCGCATGCCGAGGGACAGCCCCCGGGATGCCAGCACGTCCTTGATCTCTGTCAGGGACTTCTTGCCGAGGTTCGGCGTCTTCAGCAGCTCGACCTCGGTGCGCTGGATGAGGTCGCCGATGTAGTAGATGTTCTCTGCCTTCAGGCAGTTTGCCGACCGGACCGTCAGCTCCAGATCGTCGACCGGGCGCGTCAGGATCGGATCGATCTCGTCTTCCTGCTGCGGCGCTTCGTCCGGGCCTTCGCTTTCGAAATCGACGAACACGGCCAGCTGCTGCTGCAGAATGGTCGCCGCACGCTTGATGGCTTCTTCCGGATCAACGGTGCCGTTGGTTTCGAGATCGAGGATCAGCTTATCGAGATCGGTGCGCTGCTCGACCCGCGCGTTCTCGACGCTGTAAGCGACGCGGCGCATCGGGCTGTAGGTCGCATCGAGACGCAGCACGCCGATCGGGCGGCTTTCCTCTTCTTCCTGCACGCTGTCAGCGGGCACATAGCCGCGACCGCGCGTGACCCGTGCTTCCATGCGGATCGCGCCAGCATCGTTCAGCGTGCAGACCACGTGATCCGGATTCGCGATGCTGACGTCCTGCGGCAGCTTGAAGTCACCGGCAGTGACTTCGCCCGCGCCCTCTTTGCTGAGGGAAATGACCGCCTCATCGCTGGTGCCCTCGAGGGACAGCGCAATACCTTTGAGGTTGAGCAGGATGTCGAGAACGTCTTCCTGAACCCCCTCCAGCGTGCTGTATTCGTGCAGCACGCCGTCGATCTGGACCTCCGTCACCGCGCAGCCAGGCATGGACGACAGCAGGATGCGCCGCAGCGTATTGCCCAGCGTATGGCCGAAGCCCCGCTCCAGAGGCTCGAGCGTAACCTTCGCCCGCGTCGGGCTGGACATCTGAATATCGATGTTTCGCGGGGTCAGAAATTCGCCTACCGGTTGCGACATATGATTCTCCTGAATCGCTAATTACTTGGAGTAGAGCTCAACGATGAGGTTTTCGTTGATCTCCTGCGGCAGCTCGGCGCGATCCGGATGGCGCTTGAAGACACCCTCCATTTTGGTCGCATCGACGTCCACCCACTCCACGGAAGCCCGTTGGGCTGCCAGCTGCAGTGCACCCTGAATCCGCAGCTGTTTCTTCGCTGCTTCGTTCACGGCCACAACGTCTTCCGGACGGACCTGATAAGACGCAATGTTCACTTTCATTCCGTTAACCAGAATGGCTTTGTGGCTCACGAGCTGACGGGCTTCGTTCCGGGTCGAGCCGAAGCCCATCCGGTACACCACGTTGTCGAGGCGGCTTTCCAGCAGGCGCAGCAGGTTTTCGCCGGTAGCGCCCTTCTGACGGTCCGCCTTTTTGTAGTAGTTCCGGAACTGCTTCTCGAGCACGCCGTAGATGCGGCGTACCTTCTGCTTCTCGCGCAGCTGCAGCGCGTAATCGGACAGCCGGCCGCGACGGGCGCCATGCTGGCCCGGGGGCTGCTCGAACTTGCACTTCGAATCGATCGGGCGGACGCCGCTCTTGTGAAAAAGGTCGGTGCCTTCGCGCCGGGCAAGCTTCAGTTTCGGTCCCAGATATCGTGCCATAGTCTTGTTCCTGCCCTTACACGCGGCGCCGCTTCGGCGGCCGGCAGCCGTTGTGCGGGATCGGAGTTACATCGGAAATGCTGTTGATCTTCAGCCCCGCAGCGTTCAACGCACGGACAGCTGATTCGCGGCCCGGACCGGGGCCCTTGACGAAGACGTCCACGGTCTTCATGCCGTACTCGAGCGCCGTCTGGCAGGCCCGCTCGGACGCCACCTGGGCTGCAAAGGGTGTGCTCTTGCGCGACCCACGGAAGCCTGAGCCGCCAGAGGTGGCCCAGCACAGCGCGTTGCCCTGACGGTCAGTGATCGTCACGATCGTGTTGTTGAAAGACGCATGGATGTGGGCCTGCCCATCGGTTACCACGCGCTTGATCTTTTTCTTTTCAGCCATCTCTTACCTGTCCCGTACGCGTGCGTTTACTTGCGGATGGGTCGACGCGGTCCCTTCCGGGTACGCGCATTGGTTTTAGTTCGTTGCCCGTGGACAGGCAGCGAGCGCCGGTGCCGCATACCCCGATAGCAACCGAGATCCATCAGGCGCTTGATGCTCATCGACACTTCGCGTCGCAGGTCACCTTCAACGGTCAACTTGCTGACCTCGCTCCGCAGCGCGTCGAGGTCGGCCTCGGACAGCTCCCGGACTTTTTCGTTCGGATTTACCCCGGCGCCTTCACACAGCTTCATTGCCGTGGTGCGGCCAACACCGTAGATGTAGGTCAGCGAAATTCGCGCCTGCTTGTTATCGGGAACGTTGATGCCTGCAATACGTGCCATTGATTAACCCTGTCGCTGCTTATGCCGCGGCTCTGCCGCGCAGATGACGCGCACCACGCCTTTCCGTTTAACGATCTTGCACTGTCGGCAGATCTTCTTGACCGATGCCCTGACTTTCATCGTCTTCTTTCCTCTTATACCAACACCCGCACCAGCTGCCCTTTCATCGGCAGCAGCGCCTCAGCGCCGGCGATACCCCTGCAGGTTCGACTTCTCCATGAGCTTGGCGTACTGGCTGGACATCAGGTGCGCCTGCACCTGAGACATGAAGTCCATGGCCACCACCACGACGATCAGGATCGCCGTGCCACCAAGCTGATAGGTCACATTGAACGCAACAATCATGAATTCCGGCAGCAGGCACACCAGCGTCAGGTACAGCGCGCCGAACACCGTAAGGCGGGTCAGCACGTCGTCGAGATACTTGGCTGTCTGCTGTCCCGGGCGAATACCCGGTACAAATGCGCCCTGGCGCTTCAGGTTGTCGGCGATGTCCTTCGAATCGAACTGCAGCGCCGTATAGAAAAAACAGAAGAATACGATCCCGGCCGCGAACATGAGGATGTACAGCGGCTGTCCGGGGGACAGCACCAGCGCCACCTCCTGCAGCCAGCCAAATCCTTCAGCCGAGCCGAACCACTGCGCGATGGACGCCGGGGCCAGCAGCAGGCTGGACGCAAAAATGGCCGGGATCACGCCGGACATGTTGATCTTCAGCGGCAGGTGCGTGGACTGCCCCTGAACCATGCGGCGCCCCTGCTGCTTCTTCGCGTAGTTCACGGTGATCCGCCGCTGGCCGCGCTCGATGTACACGATGAACGCGATCAGGCCGACAGCAATCGCGGCGATCGCCAGCAGCGCGATGATGTTGATATCCCCCTGGCGCGCCGCCTCAAAGGACTGCCCGATCGCGGCCGGGAAGCCGGAGACGATGCCAACAAAGATCAGCAACGAAATGCCGTTGCCGACGCCCCGCTCGGTGATCTGCTCGCCGAGCCACATGGCAAAGCAGGCCCCGGTGACCAGCGTCACCGTGGCGACGAAGTAGAAAAACGGCCCCGGATCGAAGGCCAGCCCCTGATTCGCGAGCGTCACGGACAGGCTCATGCCCTGCACCAGGGCCAGCAGCACCGTGCCATAGCGGGTGTACTGGGTGATTTTGCGCCGACCCGCCTCGCCTTCCTTACGCAGCTGCTGCATGCGCGGATCCATCACTGACAGCAGGTTCATGATGATGCTGGAGGTAATGTACGGCATGACGCCCAACGCCAGGATGCTCATCCGTTCCAGCGCACCGCCGGAAAACATGTTGAACAGGTCCAGGATACCGCCCTGGTTCTGCTCGAAGAGCGCACGCAGCTGCTCCGGATTGATACCCGGCAACGGAATGTGCGTGCCGACCCGGTAGACCAGCAGCGCAAACAGCACGAACAGCAGGCGGTTGCGGAGCTCTGAGAGCCCTGCCTGCATGCCGGCAAGTTGTCCTGCGTTCGTGGCCATCAGCCGCTTATGCCTCTTCTTCCGCTACGGTACCGCCGGCGGCTTCGATTGCCGCTCGCGCACCCTTGGTCACTTTCAGTCCTTTTACCGTCACCGGACGATCGATGGTCCCGGACAGCATGATCCGCGCGCGCTGCATATTGCGGCTCAGAACGTTCGCTGCGATCAGGCTATCCAGCGTGATCTCATTGCCTTCGACCTTGGCCAGCTCGGACAAGCGGACTTCGCCGGTGACGAGGCCAACCCGGGACCGGAAGCCGAACTTTGGCAGCCGCATCTGCAGCGGCAGCTGACCGCCTTCGAAGCCGCGTCGCACGCGGCCGCCGGAACGCGCTTTCTGCCCTTTCTGCCCGCGTGCGCTGGTCTTGCCCCAACCAGAGCCCGGACCGCGACCCACCCGTCGCTTGGCGCGCCGGCTGCCGGCGCCCGGCTTCATGTCATTCAGTTCGAGGCTCATTCGTCTACCACCTTCACCATGTAATTGACGCGGTTGATCATCCCGCGCACTGCTGGCGTGTCTTCGACCGATACCGTATGGCCGATGCGGCGCAGGCCCAGTCCGGCGACGCAGGCCTTATGGCTCTTCAACCGGCCAGCGGTGCTCTTCACCAGGCTGACCTGAATCATCTTTTTGCCGGTTGCTTCGCTCATCGTTTGTTCCGCTTCAAGTTTCCGCTAAATCTTCGGAAAGCTTCTCGTCATCCCCCGCCTGCTTCCTTAAGGAAACACTCAGCCGGCGACGGCCTTCAGTTCTTCCTCGGTCAGCCCGCGCTTCGCGGCAACCATGCGCGGCGATCGCATGTTCGCCAGCGCTTTGTAGGTCGCCTGGACGACATTGACCGGGTTCGTCGAGCCGTAGCACTTCGCCAGCACGTTGTGCACGCCAGCAGCTTCGAGGACTGCACGCATGGCACCGCCGGCGATGACGCCCGTACCCTCAGAGGCGGGCTGCATGTAGATCTTTGAGGATCCATGCCGCGACGTGATCGGGTACCAGACCGTGCCGTGGTTCAGCTCGATATCGATCATGTTGCGTCGCGCCGATTCCATAGCCTTCTGAATGGCCGTTGGGACTTCTCGCGCTTTGCCACGACCGAATCCGACCCGCCCTTCACCGTCACCGACCACGGTCAGGGCCGTGAAGGCGAAGATACGGCCGCCTTTGACGACCTTGGCCACGCGGTTGACCTGAACGAGCTTCTCGATCAGGCCTTCTTCCCGAATCTCTTCCGTATACGCCATGGATCAGAACTCCAGTCCGGCCGCCCGGGCCGCGTCTGCCAGGGCTTTAACCCTGCCGTGATATTTGAAACCGGAGCGATCGAAGGCAACCTTGCTCAGGCCTTTCTCCTTCGCGCGCTCCGCAATCCGCGTGCCCACCTGCTCAGCCGCCGACACGTTGCCGGTCGTGCCGGAGCGCAGGTCCTGCTCCAGCGTTGAAGCCGCAGCCAGCACCTGATCGCCCGCCGCGGAAATCACCTGTGCATAGATGTGCCGGGGCGTGCGATGCACGGCCAGACGCACGGAGCCCTGTTCGCGCATGCGGCGTCGAATTTTCTTGGCCCGACGCAGGCGAGCTGTCTTCTTGTCGCTCATTTGCTTGCTGCCTATTTCTTCTTCTTGGCTTCTTTTCTACGCACGTACTCTTCCGCATAGCGAACGCCTTTGCCTTTGTACGGTTCCGGCGGGCGGAACGCGCGCAGCTCGGCGCATACCTGGCCGATTCGCTGCTTGTCGACGCCAGAAACGACGATCTCCGTCTGGCTCGGCGTGGCGACGTCGACACCGTCCGGCATCTGGTACTCCACCGGATGCGAGAAACCGAGCTGCATGGTCAGTTTCTTGCCCTGAGCCTGAGCCCGGTAGCCAACCCCCTGGAGCAGCAGCTTGCGCTCGAAGCCCTGGGACACGCCCTGCACCATATTGCTGACCAGCGCCCGCGTCGTCCCCGCAAGGGCAACCGCCTTCTGCCCGGAGGCGCGCGTGGCAACCTTGATCTGGCCGTCTTCCTGGGCCACCTGCACGTCGTCGTGCACGTTGAGCTCCAGCGTTCCCTTGCTGCCCTTCACCTTCACGGCCTGGCCGCTCAGGGTGACTTCCACTCCCGAAGGAACGGCGACGGGACTTTTGGCTACGCGTGACATAAACCTTCTCCGCTCAGAAAACGGTGCAGAGCACCTCTCCGCCAACACCTTCGGCCCGCGCCTGACGATCGGTCATCACACCTTTGTTGGTGCTGACGATTGCGACGCCAAGGCCACCGCGAACGGAAGGCAGATCTTCGCTGCCCGCATAGTTGCGCAGGCCTGGCCGGCTGATCCGCGCGAGCTCCTCGATCACCGGATTGCCGTTGTGATACTTCAGCTCGATCATGAGTGTCGGCTGCTTGTCGCCGCTCACCCGGTACTCACCGATGTACCCCTCGGAGCGCAGCACCTTGCAGATGTTCTGCTTGGCCTTGGACGCCGGCATCTCGACCGTTTCGTGCCGCGCCATCTGCGCATTGCGGATGCGCGTCAGCATGTCGGCGATGGGATCCTGCATGGTCATGATCTAGCTCCTACCAGCTCGCCTTGACGAGGCCAGGCACGTCGCCGCGCATGGCGGCTTCACGCAGCTTGTTGCGCGCCAGACCAAATTTGCGATACACGCCGTGCGGGCGGCCAGTCAGGCCACAACGCCGTTGGCCGCGAACCGGGGAAGCGTTGCGCGGCAGCTTCTGCAGCTGCTGCTGGGCTTCCCAGCGCTCTTCATCGCTGGTTTCACGATTATTGATGATCGCCTTCAGCGCCACGCGCTTGGCGGCGAACTTGTCAGCGGTCCGAGCACGTTTCTTTTCGCGCTCAACCATGGATACTTTTGCCATCGGTTCGGTGCTACCCCTGCTTAAGTGCGAAACGGAAAATTGAACGCCTTGAGCAGCGCCAGGCCCTGCTCGTTCGATTCCGCCGACGTCGTAATGGTGATGTTCAGGCCGCGGATCTTGTCGATCTTGTCGTAATCGATCTCCGGGAACACGATCTGCTCCGTCAGCCCCATTGAATAGTTGCCGCGACCATCGAACGCTTTCGGGTTGAGTCCCCGGAAATCGCGGATCCGCGGGATCGTGATGCCGATCAAACGGTCCATGAACTCGTACATCCGGGCGCGGCGCAGCGTGACCTTGCAGCCGATCGGCCAGCCGGTCCGGATCTTGAACCCTGCCTCGGATTTGCGGGCGTTGGTCACGACTGGCTTCTGGCCGCTGATCAGCGTCATGTCGGCGACCGCCGCGTCCATCACCTTTTTGTCGGAGGCGGCTTCGCCGACACCCATGTTCAGAGTGATCTTCTCGAGCCGGGGAACCTGCATGACGTTCTTCACGTCCAGTTCCTCGCGCAGCTTCGGCACGATTTCGTTCAGGTAAGTCTGGTACAGATTGCTCATAATCGTTTGCTCAGACGTCGATCGTTCGACTGTCGGATTTGAAGAACCGCACCTTGCGGCCGTCTTCCTCGCGGAACCCGACGCGGTCGGCCTTACCGGTCGCATCGTTCCAGATCGCCACGTTCGACACCTCGATCGGCGCTTCGCGCTCGATGATGCCGCCCTGCTTGCCGACGTTCGGATTCGGCCGCTCGTGCTTCTTCATCATGTTCACACCGCCCACGAGCAGGCGACCATCTTTCATCACCTTCAGAACCTCGCCGCGCTTGCCCTTGTCTTTCCCGGCAATCACGACGACTTCGTCTTCTTTCTTGATTTTCAACATCGAGAACCCGCTCCTGAACCTGCTAGAGCACTTCCGGCGCCAGCGAAATGATCCGCATGAAATTTTCCGTCCGCAGCTCCCGGGTGACCGGCCCAAAGATGCGGGTCCCCAACGGCTGGTTCTGCTGGTTCAGCAGGACCGCCGCATTCTGATCGAAGCGGATGATCGAACCGTCCGGGCGCCGTACGCCCTTGCGGGTGCGAACCACGACCGCGTTCATCACCTGGCCCTTCTTGACCCGGCCGCGGGGAATGGCTTCTTTCACCGTGACCTTGATGATGTCGCCGATACCGGCATAACGTCGGTGCGAGCCGCCGAGCACTTTGATGCACTGCACCTTCCGAGCACCGCTGTTATCAGCGATATCCAACATGGTTTCGGTCTGAATCATTGTCTAGATCTCTACTGGAACCGCTGCGCCTAAATCTCTTTTGCCCGCTCGACGATGGTCTCGAGCATCCAGGTCTTCGTTTTCGACAGCGGCCGACACTCGGACACGGTGACCACGTCACCAATCCGGCAGCTGTTGTCTTCGTCGTGCGCGTGCAGCCGGCTGGAACGGCGGATGATCTTGCCGTAAACCGGGTGCTGCACTTTCCGTTCGACGAGCACCGTGATGCTCTTGTCCATCTTGTTGCTGACGACCGTACCGCTGACGGTACGCGCAAGCTTCTGCCCGGAATTCGTCTCTTCAGCCATTGCGCTTCTTCTCCGTCAGTACCGTCTTGATCCGGGCGATATCGCGCCGCGTCTGCTGCAGCAGGTGGGGCTGCCCGAGCTGCCCGCTGGCGCGCTGCATGCGCAGCCCGAACTGCTCCTTGCGCAAGCGCAGCAGCTCCTCGGTCAGCTCCGCCTCGGTCTTTTCCTTCAGTTCCGCGGCTTTCATTACATCGTCACCCGTTTCACAAACTCGGTCTGGAACGGGAGCTTCGCAGCGGCCAGGCGAAATGCCTCGCGCGCGACGTCTTCGCCGACCCCTTCCATCTCAAACAGGACCTTGCCTGGCTGGATCTGCGCAACCCAGTACTCAACGGCCCCTTTACCTTTGCCCTGCCGGACTTCCAGCGGCTTCTTCGTGATCGGCTTGTCCGGGAACACCCGAATCCAGATCTTCCCACCGCGCTTGATTCGCCGGGTCATGGCCCGTCGTCCGGCCTCGATCTGGCGCGCCGTCAGGCGTCCGCGACCAACTGCTTTGAGGCCGAACTCCCCAAAGCTGACCTTGCTGCCCCGCAGCGCCAGCCCGCGGTTGCGGCCCTTCTGCAGCTTGCGGAACTTAGTACGTTTCGGCTGTAGCACGACGAACCTCTTTCTCTAGCTTGCGGCCGCTCAGGCGCCCGGCGCCGTCGCTGCGGTCGCAGCTGCGGCTTCGTTTTGATTGCCGATGATCTCGCCCTTGAAGATCCAGACCTTGATGCCGATGATCCCGTAGGTCGTCTTGGCTTCCCAGGTGGCGTAATCGATGTCCGCGCGCAGCGTGTGCAGCGGAACACGGCCCTCGTGGTACACCTCTGAGCGAGCAATCTCGGCACCGCCGAGGCGACCCGCGACGCGCACCTTGATACCCTGAGCGCCGAGGCGCGTCGCGTTCTGCATAACGCGGCGCATGGCCCGCCGGAACTGCACGCGACGCTCGAGCTGCTGCGCGACGTTCTGTGCAACCAGCAGCGCATCGAGCTCGGGCTTGCGGATCTCTTCAATGTTGATGTGCACGGGCACGCCCATCATCCGCGAGACCTCACCGCGCAGACGCTCGACGTCCTCGCCCTTCTTGCCGATCACAATGCCGGGCCGCGCCGTGTGGATGGTGATGCGGGCGGTCTGCGCCGGACGCTCGATGTCGATGCGGCTGACCGAAGCCTGCGCCAGACGGTTGCGGAGGAACTCGCGCACCTGAAGATCGTTCAGCAGGTACTCGGCGTACTGCCCCTTGTCGGCGTACCACACTGAGGTGTGATCTTTGACAATACCGAGCCGGATGCCGGTGGGATGTATTTTCTGACCCATAGTTACTCGTCCGAAACCGTCACGGTGATGTGGCTGGTGCGTTTGAAGATCCGATCCGCCCGCCCTTTAGCCCGGGGCCGGATCCGCTTCATCGTCATGCCTTCGTTGACGAAGATGGTCTGAACCTTCAACTCATCAACATCGGCGCCTTCGTTGTTCTCTGCATTCGCAATGGCGCTCTCCACCACCTTGCGCACCAGCGTGGCGCCCTTGTTGGTGCTGAAGTTCAGAATGTCGAGCGCCTGAGCAACCGGTTTGCCGCGCACCTGGTCGGCGACGAGCCGCGCTTTCTGCGGTGAGATTCTGAGCCGTCTGGCGTGTGCACTTACCTGCATGACGTCCTCACTCAGCGCTTCGATTTCTTGTCCGCGGCATGACCACGGTACGTACGGGTTGGTGCAAACTCGCCGAGCTTGTGGCCAACCATGTCTTCGTTGATGAGCACGGGCACATGCTGCCGGCCGTTGTGCACGGCGATGGTGAGGCCGACCATGTCTGGCAGCACCATGGAGCGCCGCGACCAGGTCTTGATCGGGCGACGTTCGTTGTTTGCCACAGCTTTCTCGATCTTCTTCATCAGATGAAGATCGACGAACGGGCCTTTATAGAGCGATCTCGGCACTGCGCTTACCTCTTCCCTCGACGACGCACGATCAGTTTGTTGGTGCGCTTGTTCTTGCGTGTCTTGTATCCCTTGGTGGGCACGCCCCACGGCGTGACCGGATGCCGGCCCCCGGAGGTCTTGCCTTCACCACCCCCATGCGGATGGTCGACCGGGTTCATTGCCACACCGCGGACGGTCGGCTTGACGCCGCGCCAGCGCTGGGCACCGGCTTTGCCAAGCGACCGCAGGTTGTGCTCCGATTTGCCCACCGTGCCGAGCGTTGCGCGGCACTCTGCAAGCACGCGCCGCATCTCGCCGCTGCGCAGGCGCAGCGTGGCGTAGGTGCCTTCGCGCGCCACGAGCTGCGCGGAAGTACCGGCACTGCGCGCCATCTGGGCGCCCTTGCCCGGCTTCAGCTCTACGCAGTGCACGACGGATCCGAGGGGCACATTGCGCAGCGGCATGGCGTTCCCGGGCCGGATCGGCGCCGAGGTTCCGCTCATGAGCTCGTCGCCGGCCCGCACGCCGGCGGGAGCGATGATGTAGCGGCGTTCACCATCCAGATACTTGAGCAGGGCGATGTCTGCAGAGCGGTTCGGGTCGTATTCCAGCCGCTCCACGGTCGCAGGGATGCTGTCCTTGTTGCGCCGGAAATCGATGACCCGATAGTGCTGCTTGTGTCCGCCACCCCGATGCCGGGTTGTAATGCGCCCGGCGTTGTTGCGGCCTCCGGTACGCTGCTGCGGCTCGAGCAGCGGCTTGTAGGGCGCGCCCTTGTGCAGGTCGGGGTTAACGACCTTGACGACGAAGCGGCGTCCGGCTGAAGTCGGTTTTGCTTTGATTACGGCCATCGATCAGTCTGCCACCATGAAGTCGATTTCCTGGCCGGCAGCAATACGCACGTACGCTTTCTTCCAGTTTTTGCGCCGATGCGCACCGCGCACGGTCCGCTTCAGCTTGCCTTTGACGTTGACCGTCGACACACCCTCGACGGTCACCTTGAAGAGCTCCTCAACGGCGGCCTTGATCTCCGCCTTGGTGGCGTCCGTAGCCACTTTGAAGGCGTACTGATTAGCGATGTCACCGAGGCGTGACGCCTTTTCCGAAATGTGCGGTTCGAACAGCACCGTGTAGAGCCGCTCTTTATTGGTCAGGGTGCTCATGCCAGCGCCTCCTCGAGCTTCTTGAGGGCGTCGACGGTCATCAGCACTTTGTCGTAGCTCAGCAGGATCACCGGATCGACGGTTTCTGCATCAATGGCATCGGCATGCTTGAGGTTGCGGGACGCCAGATGCAGGTTCTCGCTGACCTCGGCGGCGACGATCAGTACGTTATCGAGCCCCATGTCCTTGAGCTGGGCCTGCAGCACCTTGGTCTTCGGCGCGTCGAGGTCGAGCGTCGAGCAGACCACGAGGCGATCCTGGCGGATCAGCTCCGAGACGATGCACTGCATAGCGCCCCGGTACATCTTGCGATTGACCTTCTGCTCAAAATCGCGCGGCTTGGCGGCGAATGCGCGGCCGCCCCCACGCCAGATCGGGCTACGGATGGTACCGGCCCGGGCCCGGCCCGTACCCTTCTGCCGCCAGGGCTTGCGGCCGCCGCCGCGGACCTCTGATCGCGTCTTCTGAGCCTTGCTGCCCTGGCGGCTCGCCGCCATGTGGGCAACGACGACCTGGTGGACGAGCGCTTCGTTGTATTCGCGACCGAACGCGGTCTCCGAGACTTCAACCTGACCGGAGTCGTGAGCGAGGCTCAGGTTCATGACTTGCCTCCTGCCTTGACGGCCGGCTTAACGCAGACACTGCCGCCAGCTGGTCCCGGTACAGGCCCCTTGATCAGCAGCAGCCCACGCTCGCTGTCGACGCGCACCACCGTGAGATTCTGCGTGGTCGTTTTGACGGCGCCGAGATGACCGGCCATTTTCTTGCCTTTAAAGACCCGTCCGGGCGTCTGGCACTGCCCGATGGAGCCGGGCGCGCGGTGTGAAATCGAGTTGCCATGGCTCATATCCTGGCTGCGAAAGTTCCAGCGCTTGATCGCACCAGCGAAACCCTTGCCTTTGGATACGCCCTGGACGTCGACCTTCTGACCCGGCTCGAACTGCTCCAGCGTGAGCGCACTGCCGACCTGATGATCTTCGCCGAGTTCGTCGACCCGGAATTCCCAGAGGCCGCGACCAGCCGCCACGTCGGCCTTGGCGAAATGCCCTGCCAGCGGCTTGGTCACGCGGTTCGCGCGCCGGCTGCCGGTCGTGACCTGCAGTGCCTGATAGCCATCGGTCTCCGCCGTCTTCACCTGCGTGATCCGGTTCGGTTCCACTTCGATGACGGTCACCGGCGTAGATGCGCCGTCGTCTGTGAAGACGCGCGTCATACCTGCTTTCGTACCAATGATTCCAATCGCCATGGCGAACTGTCCTACTCTTTCCTGTGCGGCCATTGCTCAGCAACCGCTTGTGCGGCTCCAGGCCAGCGGTCCCTGGCGTCAATGACACCGGGGCACCCGGTCCTGCGTCGAGCTCAGCGCTTTCAGCTACGCTCTCTACAGGGCGGCCGCCAGCCTCCACCTGGTGACTAGCGGCATTCGTAACCCGTTGGTTCCCTATCGGAACCCTGATGTGCGTACGAGAACCGGCGGGCCAGGCTCGCGTGCGCGCGCCCCACAGCCGCCGGCTGTGGGGCCGTCGAATCAATTCAAGCTGATTTGTACTTCGACGCCCGCGGCCAGGTCGAGCTTCATCAGTGCGTCGACCGTCTTTTCGGTGGGCTCGATAATGTCCAGAAGTCGTTTGTGCGTGCGGATCTCGTACTGATCGCGCGCATCTTTATTCACGTGCGGAGAAATGAGGATCGTGAATCGCTCCTTCCGCGTCGGCAGGGGAATAGGGCCGCGAATCTGCGCGCCGGTGCGCTTGGCCGTGTCGACGATCTCCTGCGTAGACACATCGATCAGCTTGTGATCGAAAGCTTTCAACCGGATACGAATCCTCTGATTCTGCACCAATGCTACTCCACACCTGTTCTTCTATTTACGAGCGGCCGTCTTTTCCCGAGCGGCTGTCTGTCCAACAACCACCGATGACAGCCTGACCGGTTCAACCGGTCGACAAACGTCAGCTGCTCAATCGCCTACACGCCGCGTGTAGAACATGGCCGGCGAGCGTTTTCCACCAGCTGCAGTTTTCACAAGCTGATGGCTCCACCGACGCGATCGAGCCCGGCGCGATTGGTCGATGGCCCAAACCGG
Source organism: Pseudomonadota bacterium (assembly GCA_038757945.1). Taxonomy (GTDB): domain Bacteria; phylum Pseudomonadota; class Gammaproteobacteria; order Pseudomonadales; family Azotimanducaceae; genus CALHVX01. Next base: position 2,345 of record JBCDGJ010000099.1, on the reverse strand, counting down.
ACCGGACCAGAAGCGCTCAGACGCCACTCACAACTTCTGTTAAAGAGCCCCCGAAATCGGGACGGCGAAATATACAGACGTGCCCCCAGAAGGGCAACCGCTTTTCAGGCTGATCTTCGCAGCGCGGCCGTTGGCCGGTCGCGCCGCGGTTCCAGAGACCACGGGCCATCAAGCCATGGCAGCTGCAGGACCACGCGAAGCCTTTGCGGGCCCGATAGAGTCCGGCCAGATAGGATCAGAAAATGAGTCAGGCGGGGTAAAAACGGCGCGTTGGGCGTTCCGCGCCCAACTAAGGGGTCTCACACGGTGGCCGTCACACGGGGGCCGTCAGAAGAGGGACCCCGGAGGCGCCAGCCGTAAGAACGTCTTCCGGATCGAGCCTACGGGAGGCAGGCCACCGACTCGTCCTCAGCCGCGCACAGCGCAACGAGCTCATAGGTGTAGTTTCTGCGCTGCTTTACGCGGATGGCGACCCGGTTGCCCGGAACGACCGCGCCAAGGTCCACATCGTCGGCAACCGCAAAGGCCATCGTCATCGCGCCCATATCGACCCCTTCGAGCGGCTCGTGATCGAGCGTGATCTCGGCACCCTCGGAATTGACCCCGACAACCGTAGCCAGCGCCGTCGCAAAGCGCTCTTCGGACAGGAGCTGACCGCCGGACGTAGACCCGTGGCTACCGTGCTGCATGGTCATGCCGCCAGCGCTCGACTCCGCGGAAGCGGCTTCCGCTGCCGCCTCCGACCCGGCCGCCTGCGGCTCAGTGCCGCATCCGCCCAGCGCAGCAGCCGCCAGACCGGCGAGGATCAGGGAAACCAGGCGATCGCGCATGATGAGTACTCCTCAGTTACAGAAAGCCCGGGACAAGCCCGGGCAGACTAATGACCGCGGCTATGCGCCAGGGCCCTAGAGTCAGCGGCGCCGACTCAAGCAGCACCACCAGTCCAAAGGTAAGCCGCCGAAAACTCGATGGACCAATCAGTGCAATCCGCCCTGACTGCCATCACCAACCAGGCAAATGCCGCCCGATCAGTGAACCTTCGACAGACCAATCTCCATTCTTCTTCTCAGGCAACACCCTCGAATAGCAGATCGGCCTGAGAGTTTGGCCGAGCTATGCTCGGACAAACTCTATGCCGCACCGTGGGCGCCTGATTACTCCATAATCTTGGTAACGACTCCAGCGCCCACAGTGCGGCCGCCTTCCCGAATCGCAAACCGCAACCCTTCATCCATCGCAATCGGGTTGATCAGCTCGACAATCATGTTCACATTGTCGCCCGGCATCACCATCTCAACATCCGCCGGCAGCTGTACATCACCCGTCACGTCCGTCGTACGGAAGTAAAACTGCGGACGGTAACCCTTGAAGAACGGCGTGTGACGACCACCCTCGTCCTTCGACAGCACGTAAACTTCCGCCTCAAACTTCGTGTGCGGCGTGATCGCACCCGGCTTGCTCAGTACCTGGCCGCGCTCAACCTCGTCGCGCTTCGTACCCCGCAGCAGCACACCAACGTTCTCACCCGCTCGACCTTCGTCCAGCAGCTTGCGGAACATCTCTACACCCGTGCACGTCGTCGACGTCGTATCCTTGATACCGACAATCTCGATCTCGTCGCCAACCTTCACAATCCCGCGCTCGACGCGACCCGTCACTACCGTGCCCCGACCGGAAATCGAAAACACGTCCTCGATCGGCATCAGGAACGGCTGGTCTACCGCACGCTCCGGCTCCGGAATGTACTCGTCCAGTGCCTCAACCAGCTTCTTCACCGCCTCAGCACCCAGCTCGCCCGTATCACCTTCCAGCGCCTTCAGCGCGCTGCCAATGATGATCGGCGTGTCATCACCAGGAAACTCGTACTTGTCCAGCAGCTCGCGGACTTCCATCTCCACCAGCTCAACGAGTTCCTCGTCGTCAACCATGTCCGCCTTGTTCATGAACACGACAATCTTCGGCACCCCTACCTGGCGCGACAGCAGAATGTGCTCACGCGTCTGCGGCATCGGACCGTCCGCTGCACTCACCACCAGAATCGCGCCGTCCATCTGCGCCGCACCCGTGATCATGTTCTTCACGTAGTCCGCGTGTCCCGGGCAATCCACGTGCGCGTAGTGACGCGTCGGCGACTCGTACTCCACGTGCGACGTCGCAATCGTAATACCGCGCTCGCGCTCTTCCGGCGCATTGTCAATCTCACCGAAATCCTTCACATCACCGCCAAACGCTTCCGCACATACGCGCGTCAACGCCGCCGTCAGCGTCGTCTTTCCATGGTCTACGTGACCGATCGTCCCCACGTTTACGTGCGGCTTGGTGCGTTCAAATTTCTCTTTGCCCAT
>JBCDGJ010000098.1:0-18810 GCA_038757945.1 Pseudomonadota bacterium | reverse complement strand
TCACGCTGATCGGCAGCCGCGTGCGTGGGCTGACCGCGGGCACCGCAGCGACCGTCTACCCCGCACCCAACCGCCTCCCCACCGCTGCCGGCATACGGATCGGCGCTTACGCACGCCAGGTCACCGTTATCGGTCACTGCGCGCGACGGCTGGAAGGCGTCGCCGGTGCCGGTGCGCTGATAGACAACAGCGGCTTCGCCCGGGCGAAACGGGTATGCCGGCAGTGAACGGCATTGGCCGGGCAGAGCGGCGCTGGCGCCCTGCCGACCCTGGGGCAGGCGCCCGATCGATCAGCGCCCGGCGACGGCGCCCTGGTCCTGGCGCTGTCCCTGGCCGCGGAGCCTGACATCGAGCCAGACCAGCCGGTGATCAGACGACACCACCGGTTTACCGTCGCCGACCAGCTCGCGGCCAGGCCGATCCAGAGCTGGCCAGAACACGCCGCCACACAGCGGCTCCAGCCCCGCAGCCGAAGGCAGCACGTAGTCGATGCGCAGGTTGCCGGGACCAGCACGACCGAAGTCGGCTGTGTCATAGGCCGGATTGCCGCGCTGATCGCTGTTCGAGCCGCCCTCGAGCGCTGCATCCTCGGCCCCGCCGAGAGATGCGGGGATGACACTTGCGTCGACCGCAGGACTCTCGAGCAGCTGTCGAATCGCCTGCTCCAGGCTGTCCCCATCGACGGGATCAGCGTTGTAGTCGCCGAGGATGACGAACGGTGAGTCCGGCGCCAGACCGCCACGCCGGCCGGTATCGTCATACAGGTACCGGGCCTGTTCCGGCTCCGCCACATAGTCCGCCCAGAGCCTGATCTCGTCATGATTGCGCCGCCCGTTGCGATCTTCGGGGCCGTCGAACACCGTGGGGGTCGGGTGTGCGGCAAGCACATGCAGCACCTGGTCGCCGATCGCGATCGGCACATCCCAGTGACTCTTGGACGACAGGCGCAGCACTTGCTGCACGGCAGGCCCGTAGAAGTCGACAGGCAGCACCGCCTCTGGCATGTCCCGCCAGAGAAAGCTCTGGAAGGTCCTGACCGCATCGAAATCGATCGGATGACGCGACAGCAGGGCCATACCGTACTGACCCGGGAACTGCCCATACCCCATGGCGTCCGCCGGCCCGTCACGGCGACCGTCTCCATCGAGATCGAGCCCCGTCGGCACGCCCGTATTCGAAGGCGCACTGTAGACGTACGGATAGCTGAGCGGCGGCTGGTCACCTTGCGACTGGTCCAGAAACTGCCGCTGGAAGCGCCGCAGTCCTTCACCCTCCGCATCAAAATCGAATTCGTTCAACAGCACGATGTCCGGACGCACCCGTTGCAGGATCTCGGCGATGGCGCGAACCTGGCGATCGGATCCACGGACCTCGAGCTGATCCTCCGCAGAGGCAAGATCGGCCACCAGGCCACCGGCCCGGTCCCGGAACAGCGCAACGTTGAAGGTCGCGATGCGCAGCACGCCCGGTGCGGTCGCCACCACTGCTCCAGAGGGGGTCCAGCACTGTTCCGATTGCAGCTGCGGCTGTGGTGCAACCTGTTCGATCACCGGCGCCGGCTCTGCGGCCGCCATGCAACCGCCAAAGGCACAGCCAGGGAGCAGCAGCGCGGCCCATCGGCGCCAGGCCTTTGCGTTCGTCATTTCTGCACTGCGCCTCCCTGGTGCCAAGCCCCGGACGATGCCTGAGGATCTGTCCCAGGCCAACTATCTCCTGCGGCCTGCGGGGGCGGAAAACGCTGGGCAGCCGTGAGCACGCTCTCTACCATCGGGAGCCATGACTTCCAGCTCCCTGACGCTGACGCCCACTGCCCGTCTTGCCCGCCGGCTTGCCCAGAACGCAGTGCTGGAGCGCAACAGCGAGGCAGTCACCGCCTGGGCAACGCCGCGTATTCTGAGCTTCAGCGCCTGGCTGACAACGCTGCAGCAGGACTGGCTGCTGTACGCCGACGACGAACGGGTTCCGATCAACCGCTCACAGTCGGCCTACCTGTGGCAGGCGGAGGTCGACCGGGATGTGTTCATCGGCCGGCCCCGGGTCGCCGAGCTGGCACAGCGCGCATGGCAGACAATCCACGACTACCGTCTGCCGCCACCTGCGCGATGGCCCGATGCCGCGCTGTCGGAAGACAGCCGGCAGTTCCGCGACTGGTCCTCACGTTTCCTCGAGCGTTGCGATCGCGCCGGGCTGATCGATGAAGCCCGCTTTGCCGCGCTGCTGCCGGAATGGCTGGCGCAGAATGCCCATGCGCTCCCGGCAACCATTCGCCTGCACGGCTTCGATCTGCCGCTCACGCCGCTGCAGGAACAGATCCTCGACGCGTGCGAGCAAGCCGGCGTACAGATCATCCGACCCCAGCGGCAGGAGGTCGATCCAGGCGCCGGGCAGGTGCTGGCTTTCCCGTCAGCGGCCGCAGAGCTGGACGCAGCCGCGCACTGGGCCCGGGCGCTGCTGGAAACGCGTCCCGGGGCGCAGGTCGGCATCGTCGTCGCCGATCTCGGCAGTCGGGTCGACGCTGTAGATGCCTGCCTGCGGCGCACGTTCAGCCCTGCCAACGCGCTGCTTGAAGCTGGCGCACCCGAGCCCTGGCATATCTCCCTCGGCAAACCCCTCAAGGACTGGCCGCTGGTTGCAGATGCGTTGCTGCTGCTGCACCTCGATCCGCGCCGCTTGAGCCAGCCGCAGCTGCTGCGCCTGTCGACGTCGCCCTTTCTCGCAGGCGAGCAGGAAATGACCGTTCGGCTCCGCGCGCTGCACCGGCTCCAAGGGCGCGCGCCCTACGACGTCACCCTGGAGGAGTGGCTCACCGAGCTCGACGCCGACGCGGCGCCGCAGACCTGTGCTGCCCTGCGCCGCTGGCTGGCCGTGCGGGGCGAAGCGACGGGACTGCTGTGGCCACAGAACTGGGTTCGGCAGCTGCAGCAGGAGCTGAGTGCGCTGGGATTCGGCCATGGCCGTTCCCTCGACTCGCGCGAGTACCAGACGCTCATGCGCTGGCACCAGCTGCTTGAGAGCTTCGCCGCACTGGATGCAGTGCTCGCGACGCCGCTGGATCGCACCCGGGCGCTGGCCGAGCTCGACATCCAGGCCGCCGCCGCGGTGTTCCGGGAGCGCAACACCGGAACGCCACTTGAGGTGCTGGGTATCGAAGAGGCACTTGGCGCGCGGTTCGATGCGCTCTGGATCACCAGCTTCGACAGCACACGCTGGCCCGGTCCGAGTCAGCGCGATCCCCTGTTGCCCTCGGTATTCCAGGGTCCGTTGCCACGGGCGACGGCCGACAGCTGTCTGGATCGCAGCCGGCTGGAGTTGGACGGCCTGCTGGCTACGGCACCGATGTGCACGGTGAGTTTTGCGCGCGGCACCGACGAGGCACCGCTCACGCGCAGCGCCCTGCTACCGCAGTGGCCGGAGTTGGCGGTCGAGACCGGACCCTCTTTCACCATCGGACCCGCAACCCCGCTGGAGCCAATCGACGGCGACACTTGCGCACCACCGCTGGCAACCGATCGCGAGCACACGACTGCGGGCGGCACCGGCATCCTGAAAAGCCAGTCCGCCTGTCCGTTTCAGGCCTTTGCGACCTATCGGCTGCGCGCGCTGGAGCCCCCGCTGCCGCGTCCCGGCCTGAGTCCGGCGGATCGCGGCATTCTGGCGCACGGTGCGCTGGAGGCTCTGTTCAGGCGCGTTGCCGACAGCCGCACACTGGCCGGGCTCAGCACCGAAGAACTCGAGTCCCTCATCGAGCATTGCGTGCAGCGAACGCTCGACGAACAGCGTACACGGTACCGCTGGCGGTTCACGGCCAGCAGCCTCGCGGGCGAGCGCCGGCGGCTCAAGCAGCTGCTGGCGCGCTGGGTCGAGACCGTGGAGCAGCCGCGCGACGGCTTCACCGTCGTCGCACGGGAGCAATCGGTCACGCTCTCGCTCGGCCCGTTGACGCTGGCGGGCACCATTGATCGGGTCGACCGCAACGAGGACGGCTCGCAGCTGATCATCGACTACAAGTCCTCAGCACCGGCGGGCAGCGCGCTGGTGCCCGATCCGCGGCTCCGGGAACCCCAGCTCCCGGCCTACGCGCTGGCAAGCGACCCGCCCGCCGACGCCGTCGCCTTCGGCAACCTCGGCATCAGCCGGCTTGGATTAACCGGTTATGCCCGCAGCGGCTGGGGCATCAAAGGCATCGCGCTCACCGCAACGAAAAGTGAACTGAAGGCGGATCCGCAGGCGGCGGAACAGCGCTGGCAACAGTGGCTCGACAGCTGGCGGACGCAGCTGGCGGCGCTGGCAGCGGACTTTGCGGCCGGCCAGGCTGCGGTCACTCCGCGCGACGCAGCAGTCTGCAGCCGCTGTACGCTGACGCCACTGTGTCGCATCCGGGAACACACCCGCTTCGCTGCCGACGAGGACGCCAGCCCGCTGGACGAATCAAGCGATGATTGACCCCGTCGACGCCACAGCCCGGCGGGACGCCGTTGATCCCGCGCGATCGGTGATCGTGCAGGCACCGGCCGGGTCGGGAAAGACCACCCTGCTGGTCGAACGCTATCTGGCCCTTCTTGCCCGGGCGGAGGTGCCGGAAGAAATTCTGGCCATAACGTTTACCCGCAAAGCGGCGGCCGAGATGCGCGAGCGTATCCTCAAGTACCTCGATCCGGACTACAGCTCTGAAGCCGCGCACGAGCAGGCTGTCCTCAGCAGCGCCCGGCGCGCCCGCGTGCGGGCCGAACAGTGGCGGCTGACCGCCAACCCGCATCGGCTGCTGATCCGTACCATCGACAGCTTCAATCACTACCTGACGCGCACCATGCCGGTCGCGAGCCAGCTCGGGCCGGTACCGTTGCCCGCGGATGATCCGCAGGCCCTGTATCGGCACGCCGCACGGCGGGTGCTGCTGCTGGCTGACCAGGACCACGAGCTGGCGCCGGCGATCAGCCTGCTGCTGGACTGGAACGACTATCGCGTCCGCAACGTCGAGGACCTGCTGGTCGCCATGCTCAGCAAACGCGAGCAGTGGCGCCAGGCATTCGACGTGGCGGGACGACCCGATCGCCAGCGGCAGGAGAGCCTGCTGCGGGCGTACGTCGAACAGCGGCTGGCCACTGTCGATGCAACGGTCAGGGCCGCGCTGGCACGGCATTCGATCGCGATCGAGGATCTCGGTGCGCTCGCCGCTCATGCAGCAGCCAACTGTCTCGCCGACGGTCGGGACCACAAGGTCATCCGGCTGGCGCACCCCGCGCGCTTTCCCGACCACGATCCGGCGACGCTACCAAAGTGGCAGGGACTCGCAGATCTGTTGCTGACCAAGGATAAAGCGCAGTTCCGAACCCCGAAGGGCTACACGGTCAGCACCGGTTTTCTCAAGCAGACTGCAGAAAAGGCGGCAATCGGCGAGATCGCAGAAACCATCGCGAACGATGGCGCACTCGCCGAAGCGCTGCACCAGGCGCGCCAGCTGCCGGATCCCATGTACAGCGATGCGGAATGGGATGTCCTCGACGCGCTCATTCGAGTGCTGATCCGCAGCGCGCTGGAACTGGAGCTCGCTGCGGCCGAAGCCGGTGAGACCGACTACGCCGGCCTCGCGGACGCCGCGCTGCGGGGACTCGGGGACGAAGACAGCGGCTTCACGGATCTCGGGCTGTATCTGGACAGTCGCATCCGGCACCTGCTGATCGACGAGTTCCAGGACACCAACCAGACCCAGCAACGGCTGCTGGAAAAGCTCACGGCGGGCTGGACCGGCTGGGATGGTCGCACCCTGTTCCTGGTCGGCGATCCGATGCAGTCGATCTACCGGTTCCGCGAGGCAGAGGTTGGGCTGTTTCTACGCAACCGGGACCAGGGCGTGGGGGACCTCCCGCTCGAGTCCCTGAAGCTGCGTGCCAACTTCCGCTCCCGCGACGAGATCGTGCACTGGCTGAACGACAAGCTGCGGCCGATCTTCCCGGAGCGGGAAGACGCAACCGCCGGCGCCGTGCAGTACACGGAGGCGATCCCGAGCCGCGGCACTGGCGGCCAGGTGCAGCTCATGGCCAGCGCCACACCGGAAGCCGAGGCCGCTACGCTGGTGGGCGAGCTCCAGGCCACGCTCGCTCGGCATGAGGCTGATCCGGACTTTCGGGCCGCCATCATCGTCCGCGCCCGCAGCCATCTGAAGCTGCTGATTCCTGCGCTCGACGCGGCCGGCATCCGCTACCGGGCGGTAAAGCTCGAACAGCTGCTGGAGCGGCCAGTCGTGCAGGATCTGCTCTGTCTCACCCGCGCCATCGTCATGCCGGCCGATCGCACGGCCTGGCTCGCGATCCTGCGCTCGCCGCTCTGCGGCCTCGAGCTGGACGACCTGCTGATTGCAAGTGAACAGGACACGCTGCTGACCACAACTGCGTTCGGCAACCTCAGCCACGACGGTCAACAGCGCGCAGCACGGGTGCAGCGCGCGCTCGCCGACGCCTGGGCCCGCCGCAGCACGCGCCCGCTGCGTGAGCTCGTCGAAGGCGTCTGGCTCCGGCTCGGTGGCCCGCTGACCTATCACCGGGCAGCAACCGACGAGCGCGATGTCGACCGTTACCTGGAAACCCTGGCCGGTGCCGAGGCACAGGGCGTGCTCGATGACTGGCACGACTTCATGACCCGCCTCGCGGAGGCCCGCACGGAAGGCGATCCGCCGGACCCCGAGGTCCGGCTCGATCTGCTGACGATGCACGGCGCCAAGGGTCTCGAGTGGGACTGGGTCGCGCTGCCGGCACTGGAACGGCAGCCATCAACAAGCCAGCGGACGCTCCTGCACTGGCTGCCGTACCTCACGGCGAGAGCTGAGCAGGAGGTACTGCTGGCGCCGCTGAAACGCGCCGACGAACCCAGCCGCGGTCCGCTGGCGCAACTGATCGAAGGCGCACAGCGCAACCAGGATCGGTTCGAGCGGCAGCGTCTGCTGTACGTGGCCGCTACGCGGGCCCGCGAAACGCTGCTGCTGAGTGCCGTGCTGGAGCCGGCTGCGGACGCTCAGGCGCAGCCCAAGGCGCCACCGGCGACGTCGCTGCTGGGCGAACTCTGGCGCACGCTGGCAGAGGAATTTGCTACGACGTTCGCAAACCGCCCGGATCGAGACACCGGACCGGCGCCTGCTCCAGCCGCGCCCGGCGACGCGCAGCCCGGTGACACCGCTCCCCTTGCAGCTCCACCCGCGCAACCTCAGCGCCTACCGGCAGCCTGGTCCCATGCAACGCCACCCGACTTCCAGCAGCAGATCCGGACGACCCCCGCAGAGCTCGGCGACGACATCGACTTCAACTGGGCGGGTACGCAGGCGCGCCGTATCGGCACCGTGCTGCACCGCCTCCTCGAACGCCTGGGACGCCTGGGGATCGAAGCATGTGACGCCGGTGAGCGGCAACGCCTGCTGGCGCGGATCGGCCCCCTGCTCACCCAGCAGGGAGAGCGCCGCGAGCAGCTGGCGCACAGCGCCGCGCTGGTGGGCGCGGCGCTGGATCAGGTGTTTGAATCCGAGACCGCGCGTTGGCTGCTGAGCGGGCAACATGCCGACCCCGCCTGTGAGCTGGCACTGACCGGCCTGGTGGATGGCGAAGTGGTGAATGCCGTCATTGATCGAACCTTTGTCGATGAGAACGGCACGCGGTGGATCATCGATTACAAGTCCGGCTACCACGACGGTGGTGACCTGCCGGGTTTTCTCGCGCAGGAGGGCGCGCGCTACCGGGATCAGCTGCGACGCTACCGGGAGCTGTTCCGAGCCCTGGAAGACCGCCCGGTGCAAACCGCGCTGTACCTGCCCCGGCACGATGCGCTGGTGCCCGTGGACGTTGACGCAGAACGCTGATGGCTCAGGGGATCGCGAGGATCTTGTGGGTCTGCAGGCTCAGTCGCCACTGCGGATGCGCCTTGCAGTAAGCAACCACCGCCGCGGTATTGGCCGCAGCATCAGGCCCGTCCATCGGCTGCAGAAAGAAGTGCTGAAACGGCAGCTCGAGAAACTGTTCCGGCTCCGCACCAGGCTGCGGATACACCAGCTTGAGCTCGTTGCCGCCGCGCACCTTGAGCGGCGCGCCGGCTTTCGGGCTGACACAGATCCAGTCGATGGGCGTCTTCAGCGGCAGCGTGCCGTTGGTCTCGATGGCGGTTTCAAAGCCGTGCAAGCGCAGCGCCTGAACGAGAGCAGCATCAACCTGCAATGCCGGTTCACCCCCGGTGAGCACAACATAGCGCTGCGCGGTATCCGCCGTTGGCCACTCGGCGGCGATACGGTCGGCAAGCGTCCGGGCGTCGGCGTAGCGTCCACCGTGGTCGCCGTTCATGCCGACGAACTCCGTATCGCAGAACTGACAAACCGCGCGGTGCCGGTGCTGCTCGCGCCCGGACCACAGATTGCAGCCGGTAAAGCGGCAGAACACCGCCGGCCGGCCGGCTTGCCCGCCCTCGCCCTGCAGCGTGTAAAACACTTCCTGTACGGCGTAGGACACGCTCAGCCAACCGCAAATCGGCGCAGGAGCGGATCTTCTGCACCCACCTGGGCGAAGCCCCGCGCGCGCAGCACACAGGAGTCGCAGGCACCACACGGAGCGCCGTCCGGGGCCGGATCGTAGCAGCTCGTGGTCAGGGCATAGTCCACCCCGAGGGCGAACCCACGCTCGATGATCTGTGACTTGGTGAGATGCTGGAGCGGCGCTTGGATCGTCACCGGCCGCGTTCCCTCCACCCCGCCACGGGTGGCGAGGTTCGCCATGGTTTCGAAGGCAGCGATGTATTCCGGCCGACAGTCCGGGTACCCGCTGTAGTCCAGCGCGTTGACACCGATGAAGAGATCGCCCGTCTCCAGCACCTCCGCCCAGGCCAGCGCGTAGGACAAGAACACGGTATTGCGGGCGGGCACGTAAGTGATGGGTATGCCCGTCTCGAGCTCCGCATCGCTGCGGTGCTTGGGCACGTCGATCTCATCGGTGAGCGCCGAGCCGCCGATCGCCCGCAGATCGAGCCGGATGACCTTGTGCGCGACGACACCGAGCTGTTCGGCAACGGCTACCGACGCCGCCAGCTCGACGCTGTGTCGCTGGCCGTAGTCGAAGGACAGCGCGTAGACGGCGTAGCCCTCAGCGCGGGCCATCGCGAGCACGGTCGCCGAGTCGAGGCCGCCGCTCAGCAGCACGATGGCCTTACGCTCCGCACCACCCGGCTGCGGCCTGGAGCTGTCCTGCGGCTGGAGTGCTGTGGGGGTGTCAATCGTCTGCGTCATGGCGCATCAGCAACGAAGCCGATCACAGGGTCGCGGTCCAATGGACGGACGGCTACCGCAGCGCTTCGTTCTGCCCTTGCTGTCGTTCAGTTGCTTCAGAGGCGCGCGATGATACCCGCTTCGGCGTCTGCTGCGTGCAGGGGCACGTGAACCAGGCGGCCTGAGCAGGACCGTTCCTCATGAATCCGCGACGCCGAGCCGCTGCTCGAGGCGGTCGATCTCCTGCCGCCAGGCTGACTGCAGGCGCGGCTTCTGAAACTTCGGCTTGCGCTTCAGATCCGCAGCCAGGAGCCCCTCCAGTTCCACCAACCGCGCCAGCAGGGCTTCCTCACTCTGGCTATCGACACGGTCATCCGCGGCATCCGCAGCCGGCACCTCCGGTCCATCCGCTGCAGCCACGCGGCCCGCGCGTCGTTCGGCAAAGAAGGCTTCTGGCCCGTTGATCGAGCGCAGTTGGCCATCAGCGATCAGCAGGTACCGGGTGGCAATGTGCTGAAGAAACCGTCGGTCATGGCTGGTGCACAGGACCGTTGCGCCGCTCTCGATGAGCTGACGCTCGAGCTGCTCCTTGCCTTCGATATCGATGTGGTTGGTCGGTTCATCCAGCACCAGGAAATTGGGCTGCGCAATAGAGAGAATCAGAAACAGCAGCCGCGCCCGCTCGCCGCCGCTCAGCACATCGACCGGCTTGTCGTGCTCGGCAAAGGGAAAGCCCGCCTGCACCAGCCGCTGATGCAGGGCCTGATCGTCCAACGGGACGCGCTCGGCAAAGAACCGCAGCAGCGAGCGCGGGCTGGCGACCTCGGTCAGCTCCTGGTCGTAGTAGCCGAGCGTCAGCTGCGGGCTGATCCGTATCGCGTCGGTCGCGCCGCCGCGACAGGCAGCGATCAGTGTTCTGATGAACGTCGACTTGCCCGTACCGTTATGGCCCAGCAGGGCAATCCGCTCTCCCGGGCGCACGACCAGATCCTGAATCCGAAACAGCGGCCGGTCCGGCACTGCCACCTCATACCGGTCGATTGCGAAGACCTGCTTGCTGCGACTGTTGCCAAGCGTGAGGTCGAGCCTGAGCCCGGAGCCCCGGCTGACCTCAACCCGCTCTTCCTTCAGCCGATCGACCCGACGCTCCATGCTGCGGGCCCGTTTGGACAGCGATTCGTTGTCATAGACCTTGCCCCAGGTCTTGAGCCTGCGGGCAGATGCTTCGAGGGCTGCGATCGTCCGGTCCTGCGCTCTGGCCAACTCCGCTGCCGCGGCATCCCGAGCAGCCAGCGCATCCCGCGCGGCGCTGAAAGGCAGGTCGAACTGGTACACGCGCTGATCGCGCAGGAACGCCGTTGCGGTCGTGACCTGATCCAGAAAGGCGCGATCGTGCGAGATCAGCACCACCGCGCCCGGGAACTCGTGAATCAGCGCCTCGAAGGTGACGAGCGTTGCGATGTCCAGATGGTTAGTGGGCTCATCAAGCAGCAGCAGCTCCGGCTCCTGCGCGAGCGCCCGCGCAAACAGCAGGCGATTGACCTGACCGCCCGACAGCGAGCCGACGGGCTGCTCATACTCCGCAGCGGTAAAGGCCAGCGCGGCCAGCAGCTTCTCGGCGGCCCACTCGGCCGGCTCGTGCTGCGCATCCATGACCGCCGTACGGAGATCGACGGCCGCCAGCGCCGGGGGCAGGAACTGCTCCACGGTGCCGATCCGAAGGCCCCGGCGCGCGGTGATGTCCCCAGCGTCAGGCTCCAGACTGCCAGCGAGCAGCTTGAGCAGCATCGACTTCCCGGCACCGTTGTGGCCCACCAGCCCGAGCCTGGCCTGCTCGTTCACCACCAGATCGAGATTTTCGAACAGCCGCTTTCCCCCGAGCGTGCAGCTGAGCTGTTGGGCATGGAGCAACATGGCGATCCGCGCGGTGCTGATAAGTCCTGGATGCGCACCATGCCCCCGGCGGTCGCCGGTCGCAATACGCACACGCCCTGCTGCAGGACGTGCGGACCGCGCCTTCCGACTCGGCAACCGGCTCACGGTCCGGCATCATTAGCCCAACGTCAGCAGCTGGCCGGAGACGGTGTCGCTGGCACGGAAGACGCTTTACCTTTCGGAACAGCAGATGGCCACGCAGCAGGAACACGACAGCACCGCCGAGCTCGGGTCCATTCCCAGCATTCACCTCGACGCGCTCGAATCGGCCGAGGAACGGTCCAGGCTCGACCAGGCCTGCCGGGATTGGGGCTTCTTTCAGCTTCTCGGCCACGACATCAACAGCAGCCGTCGGCAGCAGACCTTTACGGCGATGAGCCGTTTCTTTCAGCAACCCACGACCATCAAGCGCGGTATCGAACGTAGCGCTGACAATCCCTGGGGTTTCTACGATCAGGAGCTTACGAAGAACACGCGGGACTGGAAGGAGATCTTCGATGTCGGACCGGCGGTGCCCGACGGCCGGCTCGCCGGCGCGACGCCACAGTGGCCCTCGCTCGATGGCTTCCGTGAGGCCATCACCCACCACTCGATCACCTGCGAGCAGATCGCGCAACGGCTGCTGGCCGCCCTGGCACGCACCCTGAGTGCCAGACCGGCCGAGCTTGAGCAGGCTTTTGAACCCGCACACACGAGCTTTCTGCGGCTCAACTACTACCCGCCGTGCAGCCGGCCGGAGGCACCAGCCGGGCTGGCGACCGCAAGCACGGGTCACCTCGGCATCAATCACCATACCGATGCCGGCGCGCTGACCGTGCTCATGCAGGATGCGGTCGATGGCCTTCAGGTCTACAAGGACGGCTGCTGGCACACGATCGAACCGCTCGCCGATGCCCTCATCATCAACATCGGCGATATCGTTCAGGTCTGGTCCAATGACCGCTATCACGCGCCCCTGCACCGGGTGCTGGCGAATGCGAACCGGGAACGCTTCAGCGCGGCCTACTTCTACAACCCCTCAGCCAGCGCGGTCTACGCTCCGCTCAGCCATCTGGGTACGCCGCGCTACCAACCCATATCCTGGGGTGAGTTCCGGACCGCGCGAGCCGCCGGCGACTACGCCAACCAGGGCGAGGAGATCCAGATCAGCCACTTCCGTCGTACGGCCGGCTGAAGTCAGCGGCAGCGGGTCGGTACCGGTCCCGTCACCGCTGGTCCCGGTTACTCACCGGGCCGATAGCGGCGCTCGACGTGTCCGGCAAGCTCCTCCGGATAGAAGTAGACGGGGCGCAGGCCGCCATCGATATAGCGATAGATCTGGTCATCGAAGTGAGTGCTGTCAGGATCGTTGGACAGCCCGCCCGCCGTCACCGCCCGCGCGCGGACGCGCTCGCCGAACTCGACAACCGCAACGAAGCTGTTGCCGCCGGAGCCATACCAGCGCTTGGTCCCCTCCCGGGGCCGCGCGCCGAAGGAGGCTAACGATCCCCAGCGCCCGGAGGTGAAGCCAACCGCCGCGCTCGGTTCCGCATCGTCGTAGGCGAGATCAACGGCACCGCTCAGACGCTGGAAGCGGTTGATCTGGCCCCAGGGCTTGCGCCAGGTGCCGAAATCCGCCTGCAGCCGGCCGACTGCATTGCTCAGCGCGCTCAGGTAGTCCTCGGGATCCATGGCCTCAGCCATGTAACGCATCACGTTGCGGAACTGCTGATCGTCAGCGAGCTCGTCCCGCGCACGGTTGAGCAGCGCCGTGCCGTAAAAGACCGCCAGCGAGGTGGCAACGGAGTCCTTCGACCATCGGCGGTCCCAGGCACTGAGCTCAGCAACGGCGGGCGCCAGCAGCGACTTCAGTTCAACGCCCGCGGTGTCGCCCTGCCATGCGGCAAAGAGCGGCGGCAGGAGCTCATCGAAAGCCGGCAGTGCCTCGTCGAAGGCCAGCGCCGTGAGCGTGTCGAGATCAAGCTGCTCCGCGTTCGCCAGCAGGCTGAGGGCGTGTACACCGCGCGCGTTTTCCGCGCCGATGTCCATGTAGGGCGGAAAGGCCGCCTGCGCCGGGCTGTCCGGCCCGGCTGCGGAGTAAGGCCAGTTGTTGGTGTTCTGTATCCATCCCACCGGCGGATTGATGCTGTTCGGGCTCTCCTCGATGCTGTGAACGCCTTGCCAATCCGCTGCCGGATCGCTGCCGTCCACCGGTCTGCGGTAGTCGAGGTCCGGGTTACGCACCGGCACGAAGTTGGAGTGCAGGTACGCGATATTGCCCTCCGCATCGGCGAACACCGTGTTGTTCGAAGAGTTGGTGTGGGCTTCCATGATCTCGAGATAAGCGTCGAGGTCCGGCGCCTTGGTGCGAGTGAACGACTGTTCCAGCGCACGCATCGGTTCTTCCA
This sequence comes from Pseudomonadota bacterium, assembly GCA_038757945.1. GTDB lineage: Bacteria > Pseudomonadota > Gammaproteobacteria > Pseudomonadales > Azotimanducaceae > CALHVX01. Next base: position 5,256 of record JBCDGJ010000098.1, on the reverse strand, counting down.
TCAGCGCCACCGCCACCCACCGGCCGTCTTCGGCGCGAACGATCGGGCCGTGGTGCGTACGGTAGGTCGTAAATCGCCGCTCTTCGAGCGCCCCACCCGCTCGGTAGGGCACGACGATCTCACGCACCGTCACCGGCCGCAGCTCCTCGCCGTAGCGGTAGAAGAGGCCGTCTTCCGTCTCCACGATCTCTTCGACGAACTCGTCGATGTTGTCGACGCTGCTCGACGTGTGCATCCAGCCCGCGGTTTCGTTAAACCCCTGGTAGATGAAGAACTGACCCCAGGTCAGGGCCCCATAGGCGTTCAGACCCTCGTCGCTGACCACGTGGGCCTCATGCCGGAAGTAGAAAGACGTGTGCGGGTTGATCAGCAACAGCGCCGCGCCGTTCCGCGACTTGGCCGGTGCGATGGCAATTCCGTTGGAACCTACCGGCTCCCCGGGCAGGCCCAGCGCTTCGGCCGCACTGGCCACCGGCCGGATTGCGCCGTAGGCCGGCACCTCAGCTGCATCCGTTCGCTGCTCGTCATAAAACGCGGCCAGCGCCTCGAGATTGACGCGTTCGATGTCGCCGCCGATGCTGCCTTCGCTGAAGCTCAGTGCCATCCAGGGCTCGAACCGCTCGATGACCTGCGGTCTAACCCGACGGTTGCGGTCGAGAAAGTAGTTCAGGCCATCGGCCCAGGCGTCCATGAGCGCACGCAGGTAGGGCGGGCTCTCTGCATACAGGCGCTGCAGCTCGGTCGGATCAATGAACAGCTTCATCCGCAGGTCCAGCCACAGCGCAGACTCACCCTGCGCCTCCGCCAGCCGCCCGAGGCTCAGCAGGTAGTTGCGCTCAATGCGTGGAAAGTCGTCCTCGGCCTGCGCATACATCAATCCGAACACCGCGTCGGCGTCGGTGGGGGCGCTGATGTGCGGCACGCCCCAGTCGTCCCGGATGATCTCGACGCGCGCAGCGCGCGCCTCCCAGCGTGCGCGGTCGGCAGCAGTGCTCGGCTCGGCCGGCTCGGGCTGGGGCCCCTGGACTGCGGTGCAGCCCGCCAGCAACAGCAGGACCACCCAAGCGGCGAACGCCGGACGCGGGAAAACAGGCAGGAGCTGCATAGAACGACCTCAGCACGGAAAGTGAGCAAAACCGTACGACGGCTGACAGTCACGGGCAAGCTGAAACTACGGCGGGCTGGCACCAGCGGGAGCAGCCGCTGGCCGCCTGCGGTACCCTGAGCGCCAGCGAGCGGCTCATCAAAGCCACGCTCGCCGGGCCCGCGCAGAACAGCAGGATCAACCATGGCGTCCACAGACTACGACCCCGTTCCGCTACCCGAGCGCCGCGTCGTCAGCGCGGCGGAAAGCCGACAGCGCGCGCTGGATTACTACCAGGAGATCCGGCAGCGCCACACCGTCAGGGATTTCAAGGCCGAGCCGGTGGAGCGATCCGTGATCGAGGACTGTCTGCGGGCAGCCGGCACCGCCCCGAGCGGCGCGAACCATCAGCCCTGGCACTTCGTCTGCATCGGCGACCCGGCGGTCAAGCGGAAGATTCGCCTCGCTGCGGAAGCCGAAGAGCGTGCGTTCTACGACGGCAAGGCCGGCGACCGCTGGCTCGACGACCTGAAATCGCTGGGTACCGACGCCAGCAAACCGTTCCTCGAAGTTGCGCCCTGGCTCATCGCCATCTTCGCGCAGCCAAAATCGCCGGATGAAGCCGGCGCCGAGCGCAAGAACTACTACGTCAAGGAATCCGTCGGCATCGCCACCGGCTTCCTCATCAACGCGCTGCACACTGCCGGGCTCGCAACGCTGACACACACGCCCAATCCGATGAAGTTTCTCAACGAGATCCTGGGACGCCCGGCAAGCGATCGGGCGTTTCTGCTGCTGGTTGTGGGGCACGCGGCCGATGACGCAACGATCCCCCGGTCCGCCACCGTCAAGAAGCCGCTGGAGGCTATCAGCACGTTCCTCTGATCCGCTGCTGGGCCCTTACGCCAGATCGGCAAGCAGCACCTGCCCCGGTGCCAGCCGGACCGGACCCACCACCTGGTCGACGCAGGCCGCGGTCGGTGCGTGCACACGGGACGGCGGTTGCGGAAGCGGTAGCAGCTGGGCGGTGGCGGTCAGGTTGCAGGCCACCAGAAGGCGCTGACCGGCGCCTTCCCGCAGGTAAGCGATGATCTCACCACTATCGATGAGCGTCTGCGCACCGTCGCTGAGTGCTGGCTGCTCCCGACGCCAGCGCAGCAGCGCCTGCACCTGCTTGAGCACGCTGTCTGGCGCCGCTGTCTGCGCGGCCACGCACCGCGCGCGGTGCTCACCACCGATCGGGAGCCAGGGCTCGACGCCGGAGGTGGTGAAGCCCGCGGTCTCATCCGCCGTCCAGGGCATCGGTGTTCTGCAACCGTCGCGCCCCTTGAAGTCCGGCCAGAAGGTCCGGCCGAAAGGGTCCTGCAGACGATCGAAGGGAACGGCTGCTTCCGGCAGTGCCAGCTCGTCGCCCTGATACAGGCAGACGCTGCCACGCAGGCAGAGCAGGAAGGTCAACGCTGCAGGCACGATCTGCTCCGGCGCCAGGCCCCGCGACCAGCGGGTCGCCAGCCGGATCACATCGTGGTTGGACAACGACCAGCAGGGCCAGCCGTCGCCAAGCCCGACAGACACCTGTTCGAGCACGGTTCGCAGGTAGGCGGCATCGCTGCGGCCGCCGAGCAGATCGAAGGTATAGGCCATATGCAGCCGGTTGCCGCCCTGCGTGTAGCGCGCCATGTCGCCCAACGAGTCGCTGGAGCCGATCTCGCCGATGGACGTGGACTGCGGGTAGGCATCGAGCAGACCACGCAGCGCTTCCAGGTAATCCAGGTTCTCCGGCTGCGAAACATCGTAGCGGTGTTCCTGGTAGCCGTAGGGGTTGCCCGGCGACACGGCAGCGCCGCGTCCCGCAGCCGGTGGGTTGTCAGGCAGCTCCCGATGGTGAAAGTAGTAGTTCACGACGTCCAGGCGGAACCCGTCCACGCCCAGATCGAGCCAGAATCGCAGGTTGTCCAGCTGCGCTGCGCGCACATCGGGGTGGTGGAAGTTGAGATCCGGCTGGCTGCTGAGGAAGTTGTGCAGATAGTACTGCCGGCGCCGGCTGTCCCAGGTCCAGGCCACGCCGCCGAACACCGACAGCCAGTTGTTGGGTGGTGTGCCGTCCGCCTTGGGATCCGCCCATACGTACCAGTCGGCCCTGCGGTTGCTGCGGTCCTGACGGCTTTCCTGAAACCAGGCGTGCTGATCCGAAGAGTGGCTCAGCACCTGATCGATCAGCACCTTGAGGCCCAGCTCGTGCGCCCGCCGAAGCAGCGCCCGGAAATCGTCCAGATCGCCGAACAGAGGGTCGACCCCCCGATAGTCGCTGACGTCGTAGCCGAAGTCGCTCATGGGCGATGTAAAGAACGGCGAGATCCAGATCGCATCGACCCCAAGCGACGCCACGTAGTCGAGCTTGCCGGTGATGCCCCGCAGATCGCCGATCCCGTTGCCGCTGCTGTCGCAGAAGCTGCGCGGGTAGATCTGATAGATCACGGCACCGCGCCACCAGTCAGCCATCGGGTGTGGCACCGGAGGTGGCGGTACGGCAAGGGCGCCAGTTCAGCGACTGCACAACTGCGGTTTCAGGCGCTCCGGCACCAGCAACGACCATGGCGATCATTCCTCAGGGATCGACTTCTTCCCAGTAAACCACGCGATCGCTGCCGCGATAAGTGCCGAACGTTTGCAGCCCGCTCGGGTCTGCTACCCCGGCACCGCGCCAGTCGAACTCCAGCCAGGACGGCACATCGAGCGTCACCTCGACGGTGCCTGCATTGCCCAACCCCGGCGCAGCGAGCTGCAGCGGCGCAGCTGTGGTCGCTTCACCGTCGACGAGCGCCGTCGGCGCCGCCGGGCCGGTCACCGAGGTTTCGCCGGGATTCAGCTCAGCCGTGAACGCACCGAGCGCAGTGCTGGCCACTGAGTAAAGGCTGCACCGATCTTCGCGATGCGCCCGGAAACCAACACCATCGAAGTACTGTGCCTGCAGCGGCACCGACAGGGCTTCGGACTCTGGCGCCACGCCAGGCAGCACGGCCAGGCGACCATACCGCGCCCGCGTCGGCGCGCCGATTCGCTGGGCAACACAACCAGCTCCGGCACTACAGTCGCCGCTGGTTGCCGGATGCATGTCGAGTCCTGCGAGTGTCCCGCCATCGAGCGTATCAATCAGCTGGACACCGAGCTGCAGCTGATCAAAGGGGCCATCCGCACCTGAGCTCCGCGCAAGGTTCACTGTCGTCGTCGATTCGTTCAGCACCCCGCGGGCCCACAGCGGCACGCTGGTCGAGAGCCGGGCACTTAAGTCGACGCCGTTGTCACTGTCCTCGGCAACGCGGGTGACGGCAGCAAGGCTGGCAACGCTGATCAGTGAAGCGTCGTAGTTCTCGACGATGGCACCGAGGCTGTTACGAGCCTCGATGCGGTAGGACAGTGACAGTTGCGGCTGCCCCAGGTAAGTGAAGTCACCGCAGGCTGCGGTGACAGTGCTGTCGGTGAGCACGAAGCGCTCCGGATAAAACCGGCCGATGCCATCGCTCAAGCGGCCCGGCACACTACCGGTCCCCAGATAGTCGCCGTCGGCGATCGCGGGATTCAGGGCGATGATGCCAACCTCATCGAAGCTGACGCTGCTGCTGGAAAACGTCCCGGGGCCCGTGCGACTGAAGGTGGCTCCTCCCGCTACATCACCGGTTGAGCCGTTACGACCACCGGCTGGCGCCAGCAGCGCAGCGGAGGACACCCGGACGTTTTCCGGCGCCGCTTCCAGCCCGAAGCCCGGCGTGATGGCACCGTTCGTGGCCACGGCGATCACCTGCACCCGGAACGGTGTTCCCGCAGTCAGGAAGGCAGGCCCGGCCATGGTCGTTGCGGCTGGATTCGCCGTGCCGGACAGGCTTTCGACAGCACTGACGACAAGTTCGGCGGGCCGCACCACGAATCCGTTGCTTGCGCCTTCCAGCACCCCCGGCGTTCCCGCATCGGCATCAACCTCAAGGCGGATGGCACCAGCATCGAAGTACGCGGCCGATACCGCGGCCTGACCGGATGTGAAGGTCACCGTCTGCGTGACGGCATCGGCGCGCGAGGTCCCGGACGGACTGCCATCGACCATCGCATTCAGCGAACCGGCGACCGGATCGACGTGCGTGGTCCAGAAGCGCAGTGGCCGACTGCCTTCGTAGCTC
>JBCDGJ010000097.1:0-18816 GCA_038757945.1 Pseudomonadota bacterium | reverse complement strand
TGCTGTTATCGCAGCCACTGCACTTCGGCGACTATGGCGGGCTGTGGATCAAGATCGCCTGGGCAGTGCTCGATCTGGGAGCCATCGTGCTGCTGTGGAGCGGCCTGGTGCTCTTCTACAAGCGCAAGCGCGCCAATCAGACGCGTACGCAGTCGCTGCCGGAGTTCGCCTGAGCTGTGACTGATCAGCGAGCCACGCGCGCACAGCAGTGGGCCGGACCGATCGCACTGGCGATGATCTCGGCACTGGCGCTCTATATCGCACTCATTTACGACGGCTGGGCAGACGTGCTGTGCGGTCTGGTGTTGCTCGCGGTCGGTGCTTACGGGCTGATGCTGCTCCGGAGGCGTAGCTAGGTACCGGCAGTGCCCGGCAAACGGCCGGGCCCGATCGGACACGCCCTGCGGCTGCCCGACGCTCAGGACAGGCTGGCCAGGAATTCGGCCAGCGCCTGGTTGGTCGCTGCAGGCGCCTCCTGCTGCACCCAGTGGCCTGCACCGGGGATGATGGTGGCCCCGCGAAAATCCTCAAACCCACCGCCAACGTCGGCGTAACCATCCATGCCGGGCACATAATTGCGGATGGCATCTTTCGCCCCGCCAATGAAGCACGCCGGCTGATGAATTTTTACACCGAGCAGGGGCCGGTCAAGCTCTACGTCCAACGGCATCGCCCGATAGCGGGCAATCGGCCCGTGAAATCCAGACTTTTCGAACGCGGCCAGATAGTGCTGGAAGTCCGCTTCCGGCAACCACTCTGGCGGATCTGCCGGTAGCACCAGATCATCCAGGAGCCCGGCGTCGGCCGGCTTTTCCTTCAACCAGTCCAGATCCGGAGCATCGCCAGACAGCGAGTGATAGATCTTGCGCAGGGCCGTGCGCAGGTCTGGCTCGACTTCCTGCTCGACCAGACCAGGCTGTTGAAAGTAGAGGATGTAGAAAAAGCGATCGGCATAAATCTGTCGCAGTAGATCGATCGTCGATAGCTCCGATGCCGGCGCATAGGGCACGCTCAGACCGGCAACGGCGGTCACGCAGTCGGGGTGGCGCAGTGCCGTGGCATACACGATGGGTGCGCCCCAATCGTGGCCGAACAGAATGACCGGAGCATCGCTGACGAAACGCGCAACGGCAGCAACGTCCGATGCCAGCGCTTCCAGCGTATAGGCCTCAATCGCTTCAGGTTTGGCGCTGTCACCATAGCCCCGTACATCGATGGTCACGACGCAATAGCCACGCGCGGTGAATTCGCGGACCTGATGCCGCCAGGAATGGGCGTGCTCCGGCCAACCATGGATGCAGAGCAGGACGGGACCTGCACCATGGATCGTGGTCGCAATTTCGTAGTTCCCGTTCTTAACACGAACCCTGCGGGTACTCATCGCGCTTTCTCCCGGTAGTCGCAGCAGCTATCCGCAAATGTTCGCACAGATCTGACCGGTCTATAGCCACAGAAAGGGCACAGCGACGAGTCCGGCCCCGATCAGAGGAAACGCCAGGCCAGCAATAGAGCGTCGCAGGTGAAAACGAAAATTATCATGATGCGCCGCGGGTTCGGCGCCTCTCAGCTGCATCCACGCGGGGCGCCACCAAACGGTAATCAAGCCATCGAGAATGATCAGATCCACAATGCAGAAAACCAGCATCATGATGCCCGCATACAGGAACGCATCAAGGTAGCTGAACGCAAAAACCCGGTGACGCCACAGCGCTGCCACAAGCGGCACCAGAATCATGCTGCCCGTGATCGGAACAGCCCAGAGCCGGCTCAGACGCTGCTCGGCTGACGTTTTCAGGGGCACCAGGGCCTGCATCTCCTGCGGAAAGTCATGCAGCCAGATCCGTGGTTCGTGTCGGTAGGACATCAGGATCAGGGCGCTCAGCCACACGCTGTAGATCAGTCCGAAGTAAATCGCTTCCTGGTACAACGACCGAAGCTCGGCCGGAGGGGCAGTGGTGGGATGCCCGAAGACCAACCTCTGCTCCCGGTGTCGATGCGGTACCGAAACGCCCGGGCATCAGCTTAGAGTCCCGGCAGCAACCGCCCGGTCCGCTCGCAGTAGGCCGCATACGCCTCCCCGAACTGTTCGTGCATCATCGCTTCTTCCCGGGGAACGCGTAGCACATACATGAGTCCGAACGCCGCCAGCCCGGAAAAGCCCGCGATCCAATTGTGGATGAAGATGGCCTGAGCGGCGTAGACGATGAAGATGGCGGTGTACATGGGATGTCGGATGCGCTCGTACACGCCGGACGTCACGAGGCCATGCTCATCGCGCAGTTCCAGAGTGACGCTCCAGTTGCGGCCAAGATCGGCGTGGCTCCGCCAGAACAGCCACAGGCCAATCGCAACGACCGGAACCCCAAGAAAAGGCCACCACCCGACCACCGGATAGTCTGCAAAGCTGAACAGGCCCGTGGCCAGGTGCAGCGCCGGCAACACACCGGAACCGATGGCGACCCCAGCAAGCAAGGCATTCTCCAGGCCGTTCTGCAGGCTCTGCGTCGTCGACACCTCTTTAGACGTGGCCTCGTAGGGGGTGCGAATGACGCCCATGAGCGCGACCCCTGCGAACCACAGAAGCGACCCCCAGCCATTCACTGGCAGTCGCCAGATCAAGAGCGCAAGCAGGGCTGCGGCGACAAGCAGACCGATCCATCTCATAACACCTCCCTGAGACGCGCGACCACTCGCAGACCATCCTTGACGCGTTCCTCAAGCTTATCACGAATGGGAATCATTTGTATCAAAGCCCTCTACGGCCGGGCCCTGATCGCCCGGCACCCACAAATTTGTCGAGCCAATCACAGAATCTCCTGTTATTCTTTGATTTTCACGATTTTCTGAAATTACGGGCTATATGCTAACCATCGACCTGCGGGACCACTCATGAGCACGAACGAACTGTCGCCCCTCACCTTCTCTTTCGTCCAGCACTTCGGTGAGATGGGCAGCCGTTGGGGCATCAACCGCACGGTCGGGCAGATCTGCGCCCTGCTGGTGCTGTCCGAAGACCCCCTGAACGCCGATCAGATCAGTCAAACCCTGAATCTGTCCCGCTCCAACGTCAGCATGGGCCTCAAGGAGCTGCATTCCTGGAACCTGCTGCGTCCCGTGAGCCTACCCGGGGACCGCAAGGACTACTTCACCACGCCGGACGACGTCTGGGAAATGGCGCGGATTCTGATCGAAGAGCGTCGCAAGCGTGAAATCGACCCGACCCTTTCCATGTTGCGCAACGTATTACTGCAGAAGCAGCCAGGCGACGCGGAGCCCTACGCGCTGCGCCGCATGCAGGAGATGCACGACATCATCGAGCTCGCCGTCAGCTGGTCCAACGAGATGCAGACGTTACCTTCGCAGCGGCTGCAGAAGCTGATGAAGCTGGGCTCCGGAGTCAATAAGGTGCTGGACATGACGGACCGTTTAACCAAGAAGGACAGCAGGCAGAAATAACGACAATTGCGAAGCGGCGCACGGTCACTGTGCGCGCAGCGAGTGAAAGCAACCACGATGACGAAATCCACCACCTACACTCTACGCAACTGGACGGTCACAAGGCAGTCAACGATGCAGTCAACGATGGCATCCCTCGTCCGCATTCTGGTGCTCAGCGCCTCGGCAGCGCTGCTCGGCGGCTGCGATTATGTGCTGTTCGACCCGAGAGGGCCCGTTGCCGAAGAGCAGACCTGGCTGCTGTGGTTTTCAGCGGCGGTCATGCTGGTGGTCGTCATCCCGGTGCTCGCGATGAGTCTCTATTTTCCATACAAATACCGGGCCTCGAATACCCAGGCTGAGTATCAGCCCGATTGGGAACACTCCAACCGCATCGAAGCTGTGGTCTGGGGCGTACCGATCGCGATCATTCTGGTGCTCGGTTACATCACTTACGTCACGAGCTATTCACTGGATCCGCGCAAGCCCATCGACTCTGACAAGGAAACGATGGTGGTGCAGGTCGTCGCCATGGATTGGAAGTGGCTGTTTATCTATCCGGAGCTGGGGATCGCCTCCGTCAATGAAATGGCGATGCCGCTGGATACGCCGGTGGAGTTTCTGGTGACCTCGGATACCGCCATGAACTCCTTCTTCATTCCGCATCTGGGTACACAGATCTACGCCATGTCGGGGATGGAAAACCGCGTCAACCTCATGGCGACAGAGGCGGGCACCTACCCTGGCATGTCTGCGAACTACAGCGGTTTCGGCTTTTCCGGCATGAAGTTCAACGCCATCGCGACCGATCAACAGGGTTTTGAGGATTGGATCCTGCGGGTGCAGCGCGAGGGCACCTCGCTTGATGACCCTGCGTTCTCACAGCTTCAGGAAAAGTCGCGCGACGTAGCGCCCATGTATTTCTCTTCAGTCAATCCGCTGCTCTTCAACAACGTCATTGAGCGGTTCACGGGAGGTTTTGGTGGCAACTAACCACACAGTCGTAACCGATCCCCATCCGGTCTTCGGCAAGCTGACCTTTGATTCTATTCCGTACGAGGACCCCATTCTGGTCACGACCTTCGCCGTGGTGGTGATCGGATCCATCGGCATCCTGGGCGCGGTCACCTACTTCAAGAAGTGGAAGTACCTGTGGGACGAGTGGTTTACCTCCGTGGACCACAAACGCATTGGAATCATGTACATCATCACCGCGCTGATCATGCTGATGCGCGGCTTCTCCGATGCGCTACTGATGCGCTCGCAACAGGCGATCGCCGTGGCCAGCGCCTCCGGTGCCGGTTACCTGCCACCAGAGCACTACGATCAGATCTTCACCGCCCACGGCGTGATCATGATCTTCTTCGTGGCCATGCCGCTGATCATCGGCCTCATGAATATCATCGTGCCGCTGCAGATCGGCGCACGCGACGTCGCCTTTCCATTTCTAAACTCCTTGAGCTTCTGGCTGTTCGTGGCCGGTGCGCTGATGCTCAACATCTCGCTGTTTCTGGGGGAATTCGCGGCGACCGGCTGGCTCGCCTATCCACCCTTATCGGGGCTTGAATACAGTCCCTGGGTCGGGGTGGATTACTGGCTGTGGAGCCTGCAGATTTCGGGCATCGGCACGCTGCTGACGGGCGTCAACTTCGTGGCAACGATCCTGCGAATGCGGGCGCCCGGTATGAAGCTCATGCAGATGCCTGTATTTACCTGGACATCGCTGTGTGCAAACGTGCTGATCGTCGTGTCCTTTCCGATCCTGACAGTCACGATCACTCTGCTGACCATGGACCGCTACCTGGGGACCCACTTCTTTACCGGCGATATGGGCGGCAATCAGATGATGTATGTCAATCTGATCTGGGCCTGGGGCCATCCGGAGGTCTACATCCTGATGCTGCCCGCGTTCGGCATTTTTTCCGAGGTGACCGCCACGTTCTCGCGCAAGCGCCTGTTTGGATATACCTCTCTGATCTGGGCCACCGCCTGCATCATGGTCCTGGCCTTTGTGGTCTGGCTGCACCACTTCTTCACCATGGGGGCCGGTGCCAGCGTCAATGCCTTCTTTGGCATCGCGACCATGATCATCTCCATTCCTACGGGAGTGAAACTCTTCAACTGGCTGTTCACCATGTACAAGGGACGGGTGGAGTACAGCTCCCCCATGTGGTGGACCGTCGCTTTCTTCCTGACCTTCACCATTGGCGGGATGACCGGCGTCATGCTCGCCATTCCCGCTGCCAACTACGTGCTGCACAACAGCCTGTTCCTGGTCGCGCATTTTCACAACGTAATCATTGGCGGCGCGCTGTTCGGGTACTTTGCCGGGCTGACCTACTGGTTCCCGAAAGCGACCGGATTCACGCTCGATGAGCGCCTCGGCAAGATCGCCTGCGCGCTGTGGACCGTCGGATTCTTCCTCGCCTTCATGCCCCTGTACATCCTCGGCTTCATGGGCATGACGCGGCGCCTAAACTACTACGACAATCCGGAGTGGAATTTCTGGCTGCTGGTTGCGGGCGCCGGCGCGCTGATCGTGCTCGCAGGCATCCTCGTCCAGTTCTATCAGATCTTCGCCAGCATTCGTGACCAGCGGAAGAACGCGGACCTGACCGGCGATCCCTGGGGCGGCCGTACGCTCGAGTGGGCCACCTCATCACCGCCACCGTTCTACAACTTCGCGAAGCTGCCAGCAGTGCGGGAGCGCGACCACTGGCACGACATGAAGCAGCTGGGCCTGGCCTGGCAGCAGCCTGAGCGCTATCAGCGCATCCACATGCCAAAGAATACCTGGGCTGGGGTGGTCATCAGCGGTTTCTGCATGGCGATGGGACTGGCCATGGTCTGGCACATCTGGTGGGCGGCCATTCTGAGCACCATCGGCATCTTCGCCGCCTGGATTGTTTACGGCTTCGTCCGCAACCGTGACTACTACGTCGAGGTGGAAGAGATCGAAGCGATCGAAGCACGCCGCTACCGACGCCTCGCGCGCGGCCGCGCTGCCACTACCGAAGAAACCGACGAGGGCGCTGGCGCGGCCATCGCCATCGGCGCCTAGGAGGACCGAGCATGAGCACTACCCTGCCGGCACCGCCACCCGGATTCACCGGCTACATCGAAGATGAGCCGCACCATGATATGGAGAGCGACACGGTCTTCGGGTTCTGGATCTACATCCTGAGCGACTGCATTCTGTTCGCGACGCTGTTCGCAGTGTTCGCGGTGCTGCGAACCAACTATGCCGGCAGTACCGAGGCGATGGAGCTGTTCGACCTGAAGTACATCCTGGCAGAAACCCTGCTGCTGCTGCTGTCCAGCTTTACTTTTGGCCTTGCCATGCTGGAAGCCAATCGCGACCGGCTGCGCGGAGTCTTCCAGTGGCTGCTGATCACCTGGGGCCTGGGGTTCGGTTTCCTGGTGATGGAGGTCAACGAGTTCGTGCACTTCACACACGAAGGCGCGGCGGCCTGGGACAGTGGAGCCTGGTCTGCGTTCTACGCGCTGATCGGCACGCACGGACTCCATGTGCTCGCCGGTATGTTCTGGATGCTGGTGCTGTTCGGGCTGCTGCGTCGGGACGGGTTGTCGACAGCAAATCGCACCCGGCTGACCTGTCTGAGCCTCTTCTGGCACTTTCTCGACATCATCTGGATCTGCGTGTTCAGCGTCGTGTACCTGATGGGAGTTCTTTGATGAGCCAGCTTAAGACGCCGGTCGTGGACGAGCACGACCCGCACCATCAGGCCGGCGGGGCTGCGCACGGCACGTTCCGCGAGTACCTGGTGGGCCTGGGGCTATCTCTGCTCCTGACGGCCATCGCCTTCGGCGCCGTGGCCTTCGATCTGTTTCCGGAAGGGCTGACCATGGCCGTCATCCTGGTCACCGCAGTTGGCCAGCTGCTGGTGCAGCTCATCTACTTCCTGCACATGAATGGCTCCTCCGGCCAGCTGTGGAATACGGTCTCGGCGGTGTTCGTCGTTGTGCTCGTCGCGATACTGATCGTCGGCTCGATCTGGATCATGCAACACCTCAACCACAACATGCTGCTGGGGCATTGAATGAGTGACGTCACCCCCTATCCGGATACGCAGAAACAACCTCGGCTCACCCGCTGGGTAATCGTCGCCGGCGCGCTGCTGCTGGCCCTGCTGGGATCGATCCTGCTGCTGAGCGAACCTCATCCCGCAGACCTCGGCGGGCGCGACGGCAAGCTCGGTGGTGCGTTCACGCTCACCTCGGCCGATGGACCGGTATCCCTGAGTGATTTCCGGGGCCAGACGGTCGTGGTGTACTTCGGCTTTACCAACTGCCCGAAGGTGTGCCCGGCTTCCATGGGCACGATCAAGCGCAGCTTCAACCGGCTGAGCACGGCTCAGCAAGCCAAGGTCCAGGCGCTGTTGATCACCGTGGATCCCGAGCGCGACACGCCGCAGGTGCTAGCGCAGTTCGCGCAGCGCTACCATCCCCGGATCATCGGCTTGACCGGCTCCCAGGCGGAGCTCGACGCGGTGGCCGCGGACTACGGGTCCTTTATCGAGCCCACCGCCGGCGCCGCCGAGAGCGACTTTCGGCACAGCTCCCGCTACTACATCATTAACCCTAATGGCGAGCTGGTGGATGCCATGCGTCACGGCACCTCCGCCAACGAGCTGACGGCGCGACTGCAGCAGGTGCTGGGTCAGTCTGCGCAAGGAGCGCTGAGTTGATGCAACCCACACGAATCTCCGTACTGCTGTCCGGCGTGTGCGCGCTCATGCTCAGCATGGGTCTGGCACGCTACTCCTTCCCGCCCATGATCCCGATCATGCACGACGAGATGGGTGTTTCAGAGAGCCTCGCCGGCTGGCTCGCGGGCTGGAACTACATCGGCTACATGGCGGGCCTGTTCATCGTCTGGCTGATCAGCGACCTGCGGGCCAAGGATTTCTTTTATCGCTACGGCATGATCGTTGCCGTCCTGGGCATTGCGCTGATGGCAGCGCACGAAAACCGCGTCGTCTGGTACGCAAGCCGCTTTTTCACCGGTGTCGCGAGCGCGGGCGGATTCATGCTCGGCACCGGTCTGGTGCTGAACTGGCTGCTGCACAATGGCCACGAGGACGAGCTCGGGATCCACTTCTCGGGCATTGGTCTCGGGATTGTGTGTGCTGCGCTGGTGGTTGACGCGACCGGTCTCGATTCTGCACTTACCGTCGGCTGGCGCTGGCAGTGGGTGGCCCTCGCCGGCGTTGGCGCCCTGCTGGCGGTCCCGGCCCTGTTCCTGCTGCCCGCACCGGGAGAGAAAGAAATTGAAATGTCTCGGGAATCGGCCGTTGTCGCTGCCGGCAATGAGCCCTCGGCCCGGTGGCTGTGGCTGATGCAGATCGCCTACGTCTGCGCCGGATTCAGCAACACGGTCAACGTCACCTTTACCTCGCTGATTACGGAGCTGCAGCCCCTGCCCGGACTCGGGTCCTTCATGTGGCTGGTGGTGGGTCTGTCGGCGGCGCCGGCGCCCTTCATCTGGGATCGCTTCGCCCGCCGTTACGGCAGTATGGACATGCTGAAGGCCGCATTCGCACTGGCGGTGGTGGGCAACATCACCCTGGCTCTGACCTTCTCCTTCATCTCAACGCTGATCGCGGCGATCCTGATCGGGTTCACCTTCATGGGCATCGTCTCTCTGACGCTCAGCACCGTGGCCCGCAACTACGGCCCGCGCGCGACGCAGATCATGGCGCGGCTGACCGTGGGCTATTGCATCGCCCAGATCCTCTCACCGATCTTCTCCGGCACGGTGGCCGAGATGACCGGCGGCTTTGGCATCTCGCTGACCGTGTCCAGCAGCATCATGGTGGTGGGGTTGATCTGCCTGCTCATGATTCGCAACGAAAGCCAGAAACTGCAGCGGCCGGGCGGTGGCCCCGGCGCTGGGACGGGTTCCGGTTCAGGCTCAACGTCAGGCTCGGATGTGCCGGCCACGGTCTAGCGGCGTTGTGCGAGCGCTGCCCGCGGCCCTCGCCCTGTGGCTGGCAGCGCTTACGACCGGCGCAATGATGCCGGCCATGGCTGCCGGCTATCAGATCACCGACTCCTTCGGTAAACATTACTTTGAGCGACCACCGGCGCGCGTCGTCGTCACCGATTGGGCGCTGCTTGAGCAGCTGCTGGAACTGGGGATCGAGCCCGTGGGTGCACCGGAGCTCGACGCTTATAGGCGCCTAGTCCGCCAACCGGCGCTGCCGGCGCGGATCGTCGATATCGGCCTGCGCCGCTCACCGACCCTTGAGACGCTGCGTACTCTGGATGCCGATGTCATCCTGCTCGGCACCGGCCAGAAGGACCTGGCGCGCCCCTTCTCGCGCATCACGCGCGTGCTCTACTACCAGAGCTTCAGCGATCGCTACCGCGGTAACGGCAAGAAGTCCCGCGTGCGCTTCCTGGAGCTTGCGGACCTGTTTCAACGGCGGGCGCTGGCGCAGCGGAAGCTGGCGACCATGGATGCTCGCATCGCTGAGCTGCGCGCAGCGATCGCAGCCCGCTTTGGTACAACCCCACCAAAGGTCACCCCAATTCGCTTTTCGAGCGAGGACCGCGTGCTGATCTACGGCACCAACAGCCTGCCCCACTACGCGCTTGAGCAGCTCGGTCTGGAAAGCGATTTCCCGCTACCGCGCAGTCGCTGGGGCGAAGCGGAGTTGCCACTCGCGCGGCTGGCTGAAGTCGATGAAGGCTATCTCTTCTATTTCGAGCCGGCGGACGTGTTCAACACCATCGCCGCCACACCGCAGTGGCAGACGCTACCGACCGTGCGGACCGATCGTGTGCGCGCCCTGCCCCCAACCTGGACCACCGGCGGCGCCATGTCGGTGCTGTATCTGGCAGAAGCGATGGCGGCAGCGTTACTTGCGGAGTCTGGCTGACGGTGCGAACGTGGCCGGCACAGACCTAGCCTGCCAGGGTAGAGCCCATGACCCTTTCGCGCACCGTCATCGGCCTCGCCGCAGCAACCCTCTTGTGCAGCTGCCAACTGCCCGTCGGGCCGACCGCAAACCGTTCAGAATCTGACAAGGAAGCCACCATGACCATCGCTCCCTACGGAACCTGGGCCTCCCCCATCAGCGCAGCGGAAACCGCGGGCGCGACCAACGGCGTCCTGTCGCTGCAGCTGGACGGTGACGCCCTGTACTGGTGGGAGTCGCGCCCCCTGGAAGGCGGTCGCTACGTCGTCATGAAGTACGATCCGGATCAAGGACCCATTGAAATCACCCCGGCGGGTTTCAACGTGCGTACGCGCGTGCACGAATATGGTGGCGCATCGTTTCTGGTGGTCGATGGCACGGTTTATTTTTCGAACTTCGCCGACCAGGCGCTTTATCTACAGCGTCCCGGCGCGGCGCCGGAGCGCTGGTCTGTCAGTGACGGACTGCGCTACGCGGACTGTGCCCATGATGCGACGCACCGCCGGCTGCTGTGCGTCCGCGAAGACCACCGCGGCAGCGGCGAACCGGTAAACGCCCTGGTGGCCGTCGATCTGGCCGGTAACGCCAACGATGGCGTCGTGCTGTGGCAGCGCAGCGACTTCGTCGGTTATCCGCGCATCAGTCCCGATGGCCGGGCGCTGGCGTGGATCAGCTGGGACCACCCCAACATGCCCTGGGACAACGTGGCGCTCTGGCTGGCGCCGGTCGACGAGGCCGGCGAGCTCGGGACTCCCACGCGGGTCAATGAAGGGATCAACGAGTCAGTGCTGCAGCCGACCTGGGCCGACGACGGCACGCTGTATGCGCTCACCGATCGCTCCGGGTGGTGGAACCTGCACCGCTTTAACGGGCGCGCCCTGGAGCCGGTGCA
This sequence comes from Pseudomonadota bacterium, assembly GCA_038757945.1. Classification (GTDB taxonomy): domain Bacteria; phylum Pseudomonadota; class Gammaproteobacteria; order Pseudomonadales; family Azotimanducaceae; genus CALHVX01. The sequence continues at coordinate 7,545 of JBCDGJ010000097.1, read as the reverse complement.
CACCATGCAAGCGGAACTGGGCGGCCCCCTGTGGCAACTGGGCGCGCGGTACTTTGAGCTGCTCTCCGATCAGGAAGCCCTGATCGAGTACGCAGACGCGCAAGGTGCCCGTATGGGAGTACTCGACCTGGGCAGCGGCGAGACGCGCCCGATCGACCTTCCCTACGTCGGCTACGGATCGCTCACCGTGCACGGCGGGGACATCTACTTTCTGGCCGGCGCCAGCGACGGGCCCGCAGCGGTCATCGCCCTGACACTTGCGACCGGCGAACACCGGGTCATCCATGCGATCGGGGAGCGGATCGTGGCGGCGGGCGATGTGTCCGTCGCTGAGCCCATCGCTTTCCCAACGGCGGGCGGGCAGACAGCGTACGGCTACTACTATCCGCCAACCAACGCCAACCACACCGCGCCGGACGGCGAACGACCTCCGCTGATGGTGCTCATGCACGGTGGGCCCACGGGTGCGACCACACCCACCTTCAGCCTGGCCAAACAGTTTTGGACATCCCGCGGGTTCGCCGTAGTGGACGTGAACTACCGCGGCAGCACCGGCTACGGCCGAGCCTTTCGGCAGGCCCTGAACGGCCAGTGGGGCGTGGTCGATCTGGAAGACGCCGTCGCAGCGACGGAATACCTGGTGGCAGAAAACAAGGCCGACCCGGAGCGCCTGCTGATCCGTGGCGGCAGTGCCGGGGGCTACACCACCCTGGCGGCGCTCGCCTTCACGGACGTCTTCGCCGCCGGCGCCAACTACTACGGGGTCAGCGACCTCACGGCGCTCGCAAAGCACACGCACAAGTTTGAGTCCAGATACCTCGACTCCATGGTCGGGCCCTATCCGGAAGCGGCCGACGTGTACGCAGCGCGCTCACCCATCAACGCGCTGGAAGGATTCAACCGTCCGCTCATCACCTTCCAGGGTCTGGAAGATCAGGTTGTGCCGCCCGCGCAGTCCGAGATGATTTACCAGGCACTCAAGGACCATGGCACACCGACCGCCTACATCGCATTCGAGGGCGAGCAGCACGGGTTCCGCAGCGCGGAGAACAACATCACCGCGCTGGAGTCAGAGCTGTACTTTTACGGCCGAGTGCTCGGCTTTACGCCGGCGGGGGATCTGCCGGCGGTAGCGATCGACAATCTGGCACCTTGAGCAACTCGCGGGAACGCTAGTGCGCGGGCAACGGCTCCTCGGCACCCGGCCCCAGCCGCCAGTTGCGATGCGCGCGCTGCGCCTGCCACATCTGCGCATACCGGCCATCCTGCGCGAGCAGTGTGCGGTGATCGCCCTGCTCAGCGATTTCCCCGCCTTCCAGAACGATGATGTGATCCGCCGCAACGATGGTCGACAGCCTGTGCGCGATGACCACCACGGTCTTGTCCTGCACCAGCGTATCGATGGCCCGCTGCACTGCGACCTCGCTTTCCGTATCGAGCGCTGAGGTCGGCTCATCGAGGATCACGATCGGGGCATCTTTCAGAATCGCCCGCGCGATGGAAATGCGCTGACGCTCACCGCCGGACAATGCACCGCCGATCTCTCCGACCTGCGTTTCGTAGCCGCGCGGCAGCGCCGTGATGAAGTCATGGCAGTTCGCCGCCCGTGCGGCAGCGGCCACCTCGTCATCGGTCGCATCGGGCTTGGCCATGCGAATGTTCTCGCCCACGGTATCGTCGAACAGATAAACATCCTGAAAGACCACCGAGAAATGCCGCATGAGTTCACCCTGACTCATACTGCGAATATTGACGCCACCAATCCGGATCGCGCCGGCCTGCGGGTCCGCAAAGCGCGTCAGCAGGCGCGTCACCGTCGTCTTGCCGGATCCGGAAGTACCGACCAGCGCGGTCAGGCTGCGCTCCGGGAGCTGGAACGACAGATCGCGAATCACCGGCTCCTCGCTGCCTTCATAGCTGAAGCGAACGTTGTCGTACTCAACGCGGAACCCGTCCGTTGCGCCCTCGGCTGCCGCCGTCGGCAACGGTTTGATCTCGAGCAGCTCGCTGATCCGATCGATGGCCGCCTCCATGAAATCGAACATGGCCGACATGTTGGCGTAAAGCGCCAACGGCTCGCTGAAGCGGACAGCGATCACGATCAGCACAAACACGTACGCAGCGCTGAGCGAGGCATCGAGCACGAAGCTGATGGCCAACGCCGTGATGCCCACAATGCCGAGCTGTACGAGCGCCGACATGAGAATGCTGGGCGTGGTCACGAGCTTCGTGCCCTTAACCTGCGCCTCCCGCAGTCGTGCCAGTGACCCCTGCAGGCGCTGCGACTGCGAACCGACCTGCCGGGTCGCGCGCAGGACCGCGAGGCCCTGGGTGTACTCCACAATGTGCGACGCGGCATCTGCATGCGCATCTGCGGAGATTCGCGTATCCCGAGCCGCGGCCCGACGGATCGACCGGTACAGGGGAATGGCCACGGGGAACAGCACGAGCATCGCGACCGCCAGGCGCCAGTCGATGAAGAAGGTCGCAATCACCGTGACCGTTGGCGCGACGAAGGTATTGACCACCATGCCGAACAGCCCGCCGGCGATCGAGACCACATCGTTGACATTGCCGGTCAGCACACTATTCAGATCGCCGGTCTGGCGCTGCGCGAGCGTTTCCAGCGGCATGCGCTTGAGCTGTTCACCCAGCGTCGAGCGCGTTTCGTCAGCGACCTCGATGTACACGCGCCAACCGCTCTTCGACTCGCCCAGACGGAACAGCGCATCGAGCAGAATCAGCGCGACGATACCGCCGAGGTACCACCACAGCGTCTCGGATTGCCCAACGAGTGCCGCCACGAGCGGGAACAGCAGCGCGTAAGCGAGCCCCTGACAGGCGGCGGACAGCACCGCAAAGAGCAGCGACTGCTGCATGAGCCCGGCTTTGCTGCCACAGGCGTGGATCATATTGCGAAAGGTAGTCAGCATCAGACGCCCCCCTGCTGCGCGCGCGTATCCACGATCCCCTGTCCATCGGCAGGGGCGTCGTCCACGGCCCGATCGGTCCGCAGACCCCACTCCTGCGCGCGCTCATAGTGCGACCATAGGCCCGCATAGCGACCCTTGGCCGCCAGCAGCTCCGAGTGCGTGCCGCGTTCGGCCACGCGCCCCCGATGCAGCATCACAATCTGGTCCACGTCGGCGATCGTCGACAGCCGGTGCGCCACGACGATGAGCGTTTTGCCCTGTGCCAATGCCGCAAGCGCCTCATGAATCTTCGCTTCGTTATCGGGGTCTGCAAAGGCCGTCGCCTCGTCAAGCACAATAATGGGACTGTCCTGCAGAATCGCCCGGGCGATGGTAATGCGCTGGCGTTGCCCGCCGGAAAGGGTGGTGCCGCGTTCGCCGACCAAGCTGTCATAGCCGTCGGGCAGCTCCGACATGATGAAGTCGTGCGCCTGGGCGGCCTTCGCCGCGGCGATCACTTCATCATCTGTGGCGTCCGGCTTCGCCAGTCGAATGTTGTTGCGTACTGAATCGTTCAACAGAAAGGGCGACTGAAACACGAAGGCGACCATGCGCATCAGCGTATCGGTGCTCATTTCGCGCACATCCACGCCACCGATTCGGATGGCGCCACCGGTCACGTCCCAGAACCGCGGAATCAGTTGCGCGATGGTGCTCTTGCCCGCACCGGAAGCGCCGACCAGGGCCGTCACCGTGCCCTCCGGCACCGTCAGGCTCACGTCGGTCAGGGCGTTGTCATCACGCCCTGTGTATCTGAAGCTCACCTCTTCAAGCTCGATGGAAGCGTCCACAGGCATTCGTTCCGCGGTCGTTTCCGGGAGCAGCGGGACGGCGCGGAGGCGGCCAATGCGCTTCACGGCCGCGCTGGCGTTGGTGAGCAGCTGCTGCAGCCATACGATCGGTGTGATCGACTCGGTGACCGTGGGTCCCAGCAGCAGGAACATCATGAGCACCGGCAGCTCCAGGGTGCCTGCACGGACCATGGGCAGACCGACGGCGAGCAGCACCAGTACCGTCGGCAACGCCGCAAACAGCGTGCGCGCGACAAAGGCGCCGTACTGGGACTTCTCGGTCCACTCGCGCATGGTGACAGTGGCCGCATTCAGCGCGCGCCGGTAGCGGGCAAAGGAGGCAGAGCCGTCGTCGAAGGTGCGCACCACGTGCATCCCCTGCACGTACTCGTTGATCACGCCATTGATCTTCTCCGTGGCATCGTCGACCTTGACCCGTGCCTGGTCGTAGTCCCGGAACGCGAACATCATTCCGATCAAACCGACAGGGAACAGCGCCAGCGAAACCAGCGCCAGGCGCCAGTCCAGAAACAGCATCAGGGCGATCCCCAGAAAAGGCGCAGCGAAGGTCTTGGCAAAGAGCGGGGTGCTGTCGGCCACGAACGCGTGCAAAGATCGCACGTCATCGAGCACGATTTTCTTCAGGGCGCCGGAACCGGCATTGACCACGTAGCCCAGCGGGACCTGAGCCAGCCGCGTGGTCAGTTCCGTACGCAGGAGCTGCTCAAGGCGGAATGCGCCGAGGTGTGAGACACGGAACGAAAGGACGCGACACACGAACGAGAGCGCAACGAGCCCGACGCTCGCGCCGAGCAACATCCACAGCGTCTCTGCCTGCGGCGCAGCCAGCGCGAGCTCACGGCCAATGGGCAGGAACAGCATGATCGAGCCCAACCAGGCGATGAAGCCCAGCAGCGACAGCGCCATGCCGCCGTAGATCTCGCGATTCACCGGCGCAATGATCGACCACAGCCCGGGCTCCGGCACGGGTTTGCCGTCTTCCGCAACAGTGATGGTGGCGTCGCTCATGGTCCACTCCTGCTATTTATGACCGAGGAGTTCCCGACCGTTACCGGTCTTACGCTAATGCAATTGAGAATCATTTTCAATAATTCCCCGACCTCGCTGCGGGTTCTGGCGCCCTGCGGCGCGATGGTCGTCACGTTCTCGGGCTCCGTCATCGTCCCGATCTTGCCCGGATCCAACCCGAGCTTGAAGACGTTTCCGTTCTCGTCGGGCCGATCCGTCGCCAAAGCTGGACGCCTTCCGGCGCTGAAGTACACGCCGTCTGATCGCATCCAGCCAGGGAATAGCCCGCGGGAGACGTGTCCAAGCGTTACTGCAATCCGCCCTCTGTCAGTTTCACGGGATCGAGCAGGCGGGTCAGTTCCTCCCGCGACAGGTCTGTCTGCTCCACTGCGACGTCGACGATGGGCCGCCCATCTTTGTAGGCCTGCTTTGCAATCTCTGCCGCCTTGGCGTAGCCGATGACCGGATTCAGCGCCGTCACCAGAATCGGGTTGCGATGCAGCGGCTCCGCAAGATTCGCCTCGTTCACCGTAAAGGTGGCAATGGCCCGATCCGCGAGCAGCCGGGTGCTGTTCGCCAGCAGCGCGATGCTGTCGAGCAGGTTGGCCGCGATGACCGGCAGCATGACGTTCAGCTCGAAGTTGCCGGACTGACCGCCGATGGTGATCGTTGCATCGTTGCCGATCACCTGCGCGGCCACCATGGCCGCCGCTTCCGGAATCACGGGGTTGACCTTGCCGGGCATGATGGAAGAGCCGGGCTGCAGCGCCTCCAGGCTGATCTCACCGAGCCCGGCCAGGGGTCCAGAGTTCATCCAGCGCAGATCATTGGCGATTTTCATGACCGTGACAGCGAGCGTCTTGAGCTGCCCGGACAGCGCCACCGCCGCATCCTGGCTGCCGATCAGCGGGAAAAAGTTAGCCGGTCGCGCAAACGCGATCCCGGTGGCCTGACTCAGTGAGTCGGCAAAGCGGCTCGCGAATTCCGGATGCGTATTGATGCCGGTACCGACCGCCGTACCTCCGAGCGCCAGGGTCTGCACCCCGGGCAGCACCGCCTCGAGGCCGGTGCGGGCATTGCGCACCTGATCGCCCCAGCCCTGAAGGCTCTGGCTGAGCTGGACGGGCATGGCGTCCATCAGGTGCGTGCGTCCGGTCTTGTGATGCCCGGCCACCTGCTGCGCCTTGGCATCGATGGCGGCGATCAGGTGATCGAGGGCTGGTAGCAGCATCTCGTGAACCTGCAGAGCCGCGCTCACGTGGATCGTGGTCGGGATGACATCGTTGCTGCTCTGCCCGAAGTTCACGTGATCATTCGCGTTAACCGCCGCGCCCAGGCGCTCGCTGGCGAGCGTTGCGATCACTTCGTTGGCATTCATGTTCGAGCTGGTACCGGAGCCGGTCTGGAACACGTCCACCGGGAAGTGTCGCAGCAGCTCCGGATCGTCCCGCAGCGCCCGCGCGCTCGCAGCGATGGCCTCTGCCTGTTCGGCCTCGAGCAACCCGAGGTCGGCATTGGCCTGTGCGGCAATCTGCTTGATCAGCAGCAGCGCCTCGATGAAGGGGCGGGGCATGCCACGACCACTGATCGGAAAATTATTGACCGCGCGCTGTGTCTGAGCGCCCCAGAGTGCATCGGCGGGCAGTTCGACCGCGCCCATGCTGTCTGCGAGTGTTTTTTTCATTTGTGTCAAGCATCCCATCCTGTGTTTTACGTGCTGCCCCGACGGCGCGGGATCTGAAGGATCCAGATCTCGAATGAGATTCGTCCGTACTGGCACTTTCTGTGAAGATAAGCAATAATGAGAATGATTATTATTTATGTTTTAAGCCAGAAAATCACCAAGAGGCGAGACGCCGCCTGACGGTGATCACTTCATCGGAGACAGCTTGACAGAGATTCTCGATGGCGCCCGCATGCCAGCAGGAACCCTCTACGACTCCCGCGCCGAGCACAGCGCCTGCGGCGTCGGCTTCGTCACCCGCAAGGATAGCCAGCAAACCCACGAAATTCTCCGCAAAGGACACGAAGCGCTCTGTGCAGTCCCCCACCGCGGTGGCATGAGCTCGGCCGGCATCGGTGACGGCGCTGGTGTCTGCGTCGATCTGTCTCTCGCGCTCTTCAGTCAGCTCACCGGCAAAGTGCTCGCGCCCGGCCGCTTTGGAGTGGGCAATTTCTTTCTGCCGGAGGCAGCGGCATCTCAGGGGCAGGCACTGGCGCTGATCGAGGCAGCCCTGCACGACGCGAACCTGACCGTCCTGTTGCGCCGACCGGTGCCGGTGGATGACAGCGTCATCGAGCCGCGCGGCGTGACCGCCCAGCTCCCGATCATGCAGTGGATCTTTGCGATTCCGGACTCGGTGACGGACGCGGCCACGGACGCGCTTGTGCATCAGACACTGCTCAACATTGAGTCGCAGGCCTACGCCGATCCCGCGCTGCTCGGGCTGTACCCCCTGTCCCTGTCGGCGCGCACCCAGGTGTTGAAGGGCCGGCTGAATGCCTGGGAGATCATTCCCTACTTCAAGGACTTTAGCGACCCAGCACATCAGGTCCACACGCTCTACTTCCATACGCGATTCTCAACGAACACCGATCCTCACCCGTCCATGGCGCAGCCGTTCCGCCTCATGGCGCACAACGGCGAGCTGAATACCGACAAGAAGAACCGCCTGTCGGAGGCCGCGGTCGCCCTTGCACGGAACAAGGCCATCGTGCGCCCGAAGGGCCAATCTGACTCGTGCCGTCTCGAC
>JBCDGJ010000096.1:0-18969 GCA_038757945.1 Pseudomonadota bacterium | reverse complement strand
CTGTGACCATAGCGAACCCGGACCGGCCGCCGGTGATGTGCCGAAGTGTGACGGGCTGTGCGCTACGGTCGCAGGTGCTGGACTGGGCGTTCCGAACTATCCCCTCTCGGCCAGTAGCGCAGCAACGCGGCGCACGACCGCAGCAGCGAGCAGCGTTTTCGACTGCCTGGAGAGCGCCTCTTCGGAATCGCGCGTGATCAGCGTTGCGGCGTTGTCGTCGCCAGCAAAGCCGATACCGGGCTGCGACACGTCATTGACCACGATGAGGTCCAGCTTCTTGCGTTCGAGCTTTGCGCGCGCGTGCTCGATCGTGCGCTCCGTTTCGGCGGCAAAACCCACCACCAGCGGTGGCTTCGGGCGCCGCGCAACGGCGGCGATGATGTCCGGGTTTTCCACCAGCTCGAGCGTCAGGCCGCCTGCTCTTTCCGTGGTGGCAGCCGTCTTCTTGATCTTCTGTTCGGCAACGGTGGCCGGGCGGTAGTCGGCGACGGCGGCAACGCCGATGAAGACATCGTGGTTCGCCACTTCGGCCTGCACCGCATCGTGCATCTCGACCGCGCTGATCACGTCGATCCGCCGGATGCCTGCTGGCGGTTCGACGCGGGTCGGCCCGCAGACCAGAGTGACCGCAGCGCCCGCCTGTCGGGCCGCTTCTGCCAGCGCGAAGCCCTGCTTGCCGGAGCTGCGGTTGCTGAGATAGCGGACCGGATCCAACGCTTCGCGGGTCGGTCCCGCGGTTATCAGGCAGCGCACGCCAGCGAGCGGCTGCTCGCTGCCGATGTTGTCTTCGCCGGTGTCCGGCGTGTGGCCCGCCGTACCGTCCCCGAGCACGGCGGCCGCAATTTCTGCCGGCTCCAGCATGCGGCCTGGGCCGACATCCCCGCAGGCCTGATCTCCCTCGCCCGGCCCGAGCAGCTGCACGCCGTCCGCTCGCAGGCATTCGACGTTGCGCTGTGTCGCCGGGTGCGACCACATCGCCTGATTCATGGCCGGGGCAACGAAGACTGGTGCGGTGTTGGCGAGATAGAGGGTGGTGATGAGGTCTGGCGCCAGCCCGTTCGCCAACTGCGCAAGGCACTGCGCCGTGGCCGGGGCGATGAGCAGCGCGTCAGCCCATCGCGCGAGCTCGATGTGGCCCATGGCCGCCTCGGCGGCCGGATCCCACAGCGAGTCCCGCACCGGCCGCCCGCTGACCGCCTGCAGGCTGGTCGCGGTCACGAATTCCCGTGCAGCGCGGGTCAGCACCGGCTGTACGGTTGCGCCCTGGGCCGTCAGATCTCGTACAAGCTGTGGCGTCTTGTACGCAGCGATTCCGCCACTGATGCCGAGCAGAATGTTCTTGGGTTGCTTAGCCATCACGGCGCGACGGTAGCACAGCGCGTCCCGGGCAGGGGTGCTGTGCTTTTGATGGCCGGGAGGTCTTCGGTAGGAGGTCTTCGGTTGGAGGTCTTCGGTTGGAGAGCTTCTGTCGGAGCGCTTCGGTGGGTGGGCTTCGGGAGGGCGTATGGATAGAGCCATGGACAGGAGCACGGACCGGACCATTAACAGGCGTAGGCCCGAGAGCCTTGGAACAGAGGGGTGCGGTGCACCGTCCGGGCAGCCTGCTGCGCGCGCCGCCGGCCTTGTGACGCCGATCGGTGCATGACGCACACAGCGCGATGGATCCCAGGGAACGGCTGCTCTCTCGGGGCGCCCAGGCGCTGTCCACCGCCGAGCTGTTGAGCGTGTGTCTCCGCACTGGTGCACCGGGCGTGCCTGCACTTCAGCTGGCGCAGGCGCTGCTATGGGAGTTCGGTGGCCTGGGGCCGCTGCTCGAGCTGCCGCCTGCCCGGCTCCTGACCCTGGCCGGCCTTGGTCCGGCAAAGGTGGCGGCGTTGCACGCTTCGGTCGCACTGGCCGAGCGGCGGGCAACCGAAGCGCTTGCGCACACCAGTGCACTGACCGACGTCCGGGCGGCGGCTACTTTCCTGGCCGCTGTGCTCGGTCATCGACCGCGGGAACTGTTCGGCTGCCTGATGCTCGATGTCAGGCATCGGTCGTTGGGCTTCGAGGTCCTGTTCTCGGGGTCCGTCGATCGTGCAGCGGTCAGTCCGCGAGAGGTGCTGAAGTCAGCGCTTACTTACAATGCGGCATCAGTCATCCTGGCGCACAATCACCCGTCAGGAGTCTGCGAGCCGAGTGTCAGCGATCAGCGGCTGACGGAGCGTCTCGTGGTCCTGCTCGGCGAGGTGGACGTCCGCGTGCTGGATCATATCGTTGTGGCCGGAAACGACTACTTCTCCTTTGCGGAGCGCGGTCTCATGCCGGCCTCCGGCTGATGTTGCCCTAAGATGATGCACTGGCTTGGCAGCACCAGCGTCGTTCGGTGAGCGCGCATTGAAGAGCCGGCGCAAGAAGCCGGTTGAGTGGCCGTTGGCCTTGGTGTATAAACGCGCTCCTTTTTTCTCAAGCCAGAGCCAGCCGTCATGTCTCAGGTCTGCCAGGTCACCGGTAAGCGTCCGATTTCGGGCAATAATGTCAGCCACGCGAACAACCGTACGCGTCGGCGCTTTCTGCCCAATCTCCACCATCATCGGTTCTGGGTCGAAAGCGAGAACCGTTTCGTCCGGCTGCGCGTTTCCGCGAAGGGTATGCGGATCATCGACAAGAAAGGCATAGACGCTGTCCTCGCTGAAATGCGGGGCCGCGGCGAGAAGATCTGATCCCGCGAGCGCAACCGCTCTGCTACGGTTCGAAGGTGGCTTCGAACTGACGCGTCTCCCGCGCGCCGCAGAGGAGCCCGATCGGCAGCCGGGCGGCAGCACTGTCAGCGGGAGCTGAGGCACTACCAGGAGGATTTCCCGATGCGCGACAAAATCAAGCTCGTTTCCAGTGCTGGAACTGGTCACTACTACACCACGACCAAGAACAAGCGGACGACGCCGGACAAGCTCGAGATGAAGAAGTTTGACCCCGTGGTTCGCAAGCACGTGATCTACAACGAAGCGAAGATCAAGTAGACCAACACTTCGCTGGGCAATCGGCGTTCAGAACGGTCGCCGCTGACCTCTGGATCCGTTCTCCGAAGAACGCCAGTCTGCTGGCGCCAGCCCGCCTTCGATGTAATGACTCATCCGCCAACCACCGGTCGGTGGTGAGCGGCCTACCCTCCAGTCGCAGCGCTCGGCCACCGAGCCGGTTCCCAGCCGATGCCTGAACTCCCTGAGGTCGAAACCACGTTGCGCGGCGTTCGCCCGCATCTCGTCGGCCGCCGCCTTGAGTCCTGGACCCTGCGCAACACATCGCTGCGCTGGCCGGTCGAGCTCCCGGCTGTGCTCCGGGGGCAAACCTTCCGAGATGCCCGCCGCCGCGCAAAGTACCTGCTGCTCGAGCTCGATTCCGGCATGCTCGTCGTCCATCTCGGCATGTCCGGCAGCCTGCGGCTGGTGGCTCGAGGAACTGCACCGGGAACCCACGACCACCTGGATCTCGAACTCGAAGATGGGGTGGTGCTGCGCTACAACGATCCGAGACGCTTCGGCAGCGTGCACTGGCACAGCCACGAAGCCGAAGCGCACTCCGGGCCGCAGTGGCTGTTGCGCAACCTGGGACCGGAACCGCTTGGGAGCGAGTTCTCCGGCGCTTACCTGAAGGCGCTGGCACGGCGTCGGCGGCAGGCGGTGAAGAATTTCATCATGGATGGCCGCGTCGTCGTTGGCGTGGGGAACATCTACGCCAACGAGGCGCTGTTTCTGTCTGGAATTCGCCCGACCGTGCAGGCCTCAAGGGTGACCCGGGCTGCCTATGACAGCCTGGCTGACAATATCCGCTACGTGCTGAGACAGGCCATCGATGTGGGTGGCACGACGCTGCGGGATTTCGTCGGCACCCAGGGTGAGCCCGGTTACTTCAAGCAGCAGCTCAACGTCTACGGCCGCGAAGGTGAGCCGTGCCGTCGCTGTGAGGCAATCCTCAAAGGCGTGCGTATCGGCCAGCGCGCGAGTGTCTACTGCCCAAATTGCCAACGTGCCCAAGGATTTGTGGCCATTCGGTGATAGTCTCAAGAGAGTCGTGGGTACATGGATCTTCCCCAATGAGCTTCAAAGACACGGGCTGCAGCGACGAGCACTGCAGGAACACGAGCAGCAAGGGCATCAGCGTCAAAGACATGAGGGTCACCGGCATGAGCGGCAACCGCAGGGCACACAATCGTATGTTCAGACGTCTCTCAGGATCGTTGCTGGCACTCTGCATGATGCTGGGACTGACCGCGCAACCGGCGCTGGCGAACCCGGCGGATGAGCCTTCCGGTGTCGAAATGGTCGGTGACGTTCTGATTGCCCGACCGGTCGGCGCTGCGATGACCGCCGTCGGCGTCGTGGCTTTTGTGGTCAGCCTGCCGTTGAGCGCTGCGGGCGGGAACATCGGTCAGGCCGCTGAGAAGCTGGTCGTCGATCCCGCTCGGGAAACGTTCGTCCGCTGCCTCGGGTGCCGCAACACCGGCCGATACCGTCAGCCGAAAGACTGATCCGGGGCGGCTCGATACCCTCGATACCAGAGCCCGGAGCGCCGCCCGCCGCGACCGTCAGGCACGGGCAGGCTAATTCTTGTAGGCGGCGACGACCGCTGGATGCACGAAGTTGGAGATATCGCCATCCAACGCTGCGATCTCCCGCACGAGCGTCGAGGAGATAAACGAGCAGTCGGGTGAGGTCGGCAGAAACACATACTCGATCGTCGGATCGAGCGATCGGTTCATCTCCGCCATCTGAAACTCGTAATCAAAGTCCGTCACGGTGCGCAGGCCGCGCAGCACGAAGCGTGAGCCCTTGCTGCGTACGTAATCGACCAGCAGCGAATTGAAGCCCTCCACGGTAACCCGATCGCCAAACGGTGCGAGAACTTCCTGGCACAGCGTGATGCGATCGGCGAGGTAGGTGCTCGGATCCTTCTGCGCGCTGGTGCCGATGGCAAGCACCACATGCTCGAAGAGTCCCAGGGCGCGTTCCACGAGATCGGTGTGGCCGTTGGTAATCGGATTGAACGATCCTGGATAAATGACGGTGCGCACTCGCCCTCCCGCTTCAAGCGCTGGCCGCCGATGGTATCGGTGCCCCGGTGCCCGTCGCAACAAGCGGCGTTCAGCCGCTGTCTGGCTACCCGGGCGGCGATGCTCCGGCTGCCGCGCGCAGCAGCAGAACCCGGCAGTCCCCGAAAACCTTGTCCCGGTGAACGACGACCCCCGCGCTCGCGAGCGCGTCCCGGACCTCCTCGGCGTGATGACGCGGCAGCTCCAGGTAGATCAGCCCCTGCTCTGCGAGCCAGTCGCGGTTGAGCCGCCGGAGCAGTGCCGGCGCGCCCGCCCCCGCGAGCGCGAAGGGCGGATCGACGAAGATGAGGTCGAAGCGCCCGTGCACCGCGCGGCGCAGGTAGCGCTCGACGCTGAGCTGCTGAATGCGGCACCGGTCCGGGGGCAGATCGAGCAGCGCCGCGTTTCTGCGCAGGCTGCGCACGGCCGTTGGGTTGCTTTCGATCAGGGTGGCGCTGGCTGCGCCGCGGGAGAGGGCTTCGAAGGCGAGCGCGCCGGTGCCTGCATACAGGTCCAGCACCCGCGCCTTGGCGATGTCCCCGTCAAGCCAGCTGAACAGTGTTTCCCGGACCCGGCCGAGGGTCGGGCGCAGGTCCGCTACGGCATCGAAGCGTAGCTTTCGTCCACGGTACATACCGCTGATAATGCGGACTTCGTTCATCGGTTCACTGCAGCGTTACTTCGGCAGCGCTTGCGCGCCTTGGGGTGCGGTGGCTGAGACGAGGATCGTGCGCAAAACCCGACCTTGAACGTGGCGGTTGGACGGTTGGCTCACCTTCGTCTCGAGGACGCAGCTCGGTCCCACTGCGCAGAACGCCGCAGCGGGACACACACGACGTGGGCTCGAGCGATGAACAAGAAGACAGCGCGTACAGACCGGACTTAGCGATACACCAAGCATGACAGACACCGAGCCTTCACAGCCAGATGCAGAGGCGGCGACGTCGCCGGACGACCCGCGGGGCGGGCTCTGGCGCCGGTTCAAACGCGGCCTCGGCAAAACGCGCACGCAGCTTGCGGAGGGTGTTGGCAACCTGATCCTCGGCGAGCGGGAGATCAGCGAAGATGTCCTCGAGGAGCTGGAAACGGCGCTGCTGATCACCGACGTGGGCGTTGAAACCACGACCGCAATCATGGACGACCTTCGGGGTCGGGTCAGCCGTAAGGAGCTCAACAACACCACGGCCCTGCACCGGGCACTGGGGGATCTGCTGGTCCAGGTACTCAAGCCGCTCGAAGCTGAGTTTGCGCTGGACCCCGCGGTCAAACCGCAGGTCGTGTTCTTCGTTGGGGTCAACGGTGCTGGCAAGACCACGACGCTCGGCAAACTGGCGCAGTGGCTGAAGCGGCGGGGTGCCAGCGTCATGCTGGCTGCAGGCGACACGTTCCGTGCCGCAGCCGTCGAACAGCTGACGACCTGGGGGGAGCGCAATGGGGTGCCGGTCGTGGCGCAATCGCAGGGTTCCGACAGCGCATCGGTAGTGTTTGATGCGGTGCAGTCCGCGCAGGCTCGCGGCGTCGATGTCCTGCTGGCGGACACGGCGGGACGGCTGCAGGCGAAATCCAACCTCATGGATGAGCTGTCGAAAATCAAACGGGTCGTCCGGCGGCTTGATGACAAGGCACCGCACGAGGTGCTGCTGATTCTTGATGGCACCGTGGGCCAGAACGCGCTGAGCCAGGCGCGGGAATTTGATGCGGCGGTTGGCGTGACGGGCTACGTGGTGACCAAGCTGGATGGCTCTGCTAAAGCCGGCGTGCTTTTTGCGCTGGCGAAACAGCAGCCGAAACCCGTGTATTTCATTGGTATCGGTGAGCAGCTCGATGACCTGCAGCCCTTTGCCGCACAACCGTTCGTCGATGCGCTGCTGGCGAGCGAGGACGACGCCTGAGCGGCGGCTCGGGTCCATTCCGTGGGGGCAATCCAGTTTCAGCAGGTCAGCAAGCGTTTCGACAACGGGCAGGAAGCGCTGCGCAATCTGAACCTGAATTTCGAGGCGGGTTCGATGACGTTTCTGACCGGGCACTCCGGCGCCGGCAAGAGTACGTTCCTGCGTCTGCTGCTCTGTCTCGACCGCCCGACCCGCGGTCAGATTCTCGTCAACGACGTCAACATCTCGCAGCTCAACCGCGCCCGGCTGCCAAACTATCGGAAACACGTGGGTGCGGTGTTTCAGGATCATCACCTGCTGGCGGAGCGCACGGTGTTCGACAACGTGGCCATTCCGCTGCGCGTTGCCGGAATGCAGGAGCGGGATATCGGGCGCCGGGTGCGCGCCGCGCTGACCCGCGTCGGGTTGCTGGAAAAGGAACGGCGCTATCCCGCGCACCTGTCGACGGGAGAGCAGCAGCGGGTGGGCATCGCACGCGCTGTGGTGACGCGTCCCAAGGTGCTGATTGCCGACGAGCCGACCGGCAACCTGGATCCCGAGCTGTCGCGGGACATCATGCAGTTGTTTCGGCAGTTCAACCAGGTCGGCACCACGGTGATCATCGCAAGCCACGAACGGGATCTGATCGTCAGCATGGGGGAACGGGTCGTCGAGCTCTCTGCGGGCGCGGTGATCAGCGATCACGATCCGCGCGGCGGTGTCGTGCCAGCGCCGAGCGCAAGCTGGGACTCGGCTGAGCATCCGGCCGTCCCAGCCGGCGAGGATCGATCGCGGAGGGGCGATGAGCCTGTTCGGGGCGCGTAGCCGCCGCGGCCCCTGGCCGACCCAGAGAACGGGCCCTCGGGCCTGGCTGCGCGATCACCGGCGAACGGCGCGCGAAACCATCGGCTTCGTCAGCCACCGGCTCGCGACCAGCCTGCTGGTCTGGTTGCTGGTCGGCATCGCGCTGGCGCTACCGGCAGGGCTGTACCTGCTGCAGATCAATTTGAGCGCGCTGAGCGATGACTGGGAGGGGCGCCCGGGGCTGAGCGTCTACTTCCTGGTGACGGCAACCGACTCGCAGGTCGCAACGCTGGCCGAGCAGATGCAGGCGCAGACGGAGCTGGTGGCCGCCGTAGAGGTGATCACCCGAGACCAGGCGCTGGCCGAGTTCGAGCGCTTTGGCGGACTCAAGGATGCTCTGGCACTGGTTGGCGAAAATCCGCTGCCGCCCTCGCTGCGGGTCGTGCTGCGACAGGCCGTGGCTGCGGATCAGCTGGTCAGCCTGCAGCGGCTCGCAGAGCGCGCGGCTGGCGTCGACGAGGCGCTGATCGAGAAAACCTGGTTGGAACGGCTCAATCAGATCTCGCAGCTGGTTCGGCGGCTGGGGCTGATGCTGGCAGGGCTGTTTGGGCTCGGAGCCGTCCTGGTCACCGCCTCCTCCGTGCGCCTGGCGATCGAGGCGCGGCTGGAAGAGGTCCGGGTGATGAAGCTGGTGGGGGCGAGCGATCGACAGATACGGCGGCCGTTTCTCTACTTTGGCGCTTACTACGGCATCGGCGGTGCGATCGTTGCGGCCATGCTGCTGAGCGCGGTGTTGATCTACATTGAGACGCCGCTCACACAACTCCTGGCCAGTTATGATCAACCCTTGAAAACCCGGGGCTTCGACCTGATCTTCCTCCTAAGCATGCTCGGCTCGGGGATGGTGCTCGGGATCCTCGGGGCGTTGCTCGCCGCCCGAGCGCGGCTGCGGAAACTGGACATTCTCTGACGGCGGTCAGTGCCCTGGAACTTCTATGGGCGTTAGCAGTCCTACCTAGCGAGTGCTAATTTCACGTTCGACAGTGCTAAACTTGCAGTGCCGGAAAGGCTCTGTCCGGCAGCCTTGATCGATCGTGATACGGCCTTTACACCTGCATCAGGACGGAGAGGTAGCGCACATGACTCAAGCGGTGCAACGGGTAGCGGGTCAGCCGGTGACGAAAGAAACCAAGCCCACAGAGAATCAGTCAAAAGAATTGATGGTTTTGCCGACATTGGCCCCCGGTGGCAGCATCGAGGGGTACCTCAGCACAGTATCGTCGTTCCCGATCCTCAGCGCTGAGGAGGAGCAGGCGCTGGCGCGTCGCTTCTTTTACGACCAGGATCTCGAGGCGGCCCGCCAGCTGGTGCTGTGCCATCTGCGGTTTGTCGTGCACCTCGCGCGCTCTTACCAGGGGTACGGCCTGTCGCAGGCGGACCTGATTCAGGAAGGTAACGTCGGGCTCATGAAGGCTGTAAAGCGCTTTGATCCGAACGTTGGCGTCCGGCTTGTGTCCTTTGCCGTGCACTGGATTAAGGCGGAGATGCACGAGTTCATCCTCCGCAACTGGCGCATCGTCAAGGTGGCAACCACCAAGGCACAGCGCAAACTGTTCTTCAACCTGCGCAGCAACAAGCGCCGGCTGGCGTGGCTGACGAAGGATGAGACCGCGGCCATGGCCCGGGAGCTGGGTGTATCAGAGCAGGAAGTCACGCGGATGGAAGGCCGGATGGCCGCCAGCGACATGGCCTTCGACGGTTTCGCGACCGACCACGATGATGCACCGAGCAGCGCGCCGGCACACTTTCTAGAGCAGGAAGGTGTTAATCCCGAGGACCTGGTGGTCGAAGAGGACTGGCGCGAAGAAAGTACCAATGCGCTCGCACAGGCCTTGAAAGGACTTGATGAGCGCAGCCGCGACATCCTGAGCCGGCGCTGGCTGAAGGATGACAAGAGCACGCTGCAGGAGCTTGCGACCGAGTATGGGGTTTCTGCAGAACGGATCCGCCAGCTCGAAAAGAACGCGATGAAGAAGCTGAAGGCGCAGCTGGTTGCCTGAGCTCGCAGTTCATCGGCGGATCCGCTGCCGGTGACCTCATTCCGTCCCACCCTCGCGGTAGCGGCCACGCTCGGATTTACGGGCGTGGCGCTTGGCGCCTTCGGGGCTCACGCGCTCGCCGACACCATCGGCGCCGAATCTTTGCCGACCTGGAAAACGGCCGTGCAGTATCAGCTTATCCATGCGGTCGCGTTGCTTGGTATCGCTGCGCTCGAAGCCCGCTCGGCTGCGGCGTTGCTGCGTTGGAGCGGCAGGCTCTTTGTGCTCGGGGTGGTCCTGTTTTCCGGCAGCCTCTATGTGCTGGTACTGGATGGACCCCGTTGGCTGGGCCCGGTGACCCCGCTGGGTGGCCTGGCATTGCTGGCCGGTTGGCTGCTCCTCGGCATCTTCGGGCTCCGTTCCGAACGCTGACCGGGCGCCGCTGCGCGGCTTCTGCCGTCCCCCAGCACCCGCTTGAGCGGGTCTCTCGAGCTGTGTTTCCATCTGGCCCCCAGACTGAGCCCCGGGAGGCGCGCTGACGGATGAATGCCTTTGATCTGACTGGCCGGGTGGCCCTGGTGACCGGTGGCAACAGCGGCATCGGCGCCGGTATTGCGCATGGATTCGCAGCAGCCGGCGCGACGGTGGTCATCACCGGTCGTGATGCGGGCAAGACCGCGGCCGTGCTCGAGACGCTGCGTGCCCTCCGTCCGGACGCGCAGGCGCTGGCGCTCGACGTGACCGATCGGCAGGCGCTCGAGGCGACGACGGAGGCCCTGATCGCGCAGCACGGGCGTATCGATGTGCTCGTGAACAACGCCGGCAACTCCCACTTCAGCGGCGGCATCCTGCGGGAAAGCCCAGAGGTGTGGGACCAGACCTTTGCCACGCATTCGACGGCAACCTTTCTGCTCAGCAGGGCCGTGGCGGCCCACATGAAGCAGCAGGGCGGCGGCAAGATCATCAACATCGCAAGCCTGTACTCGACCTTCGGCAGCGGTGATCTGCCGTCCTACAGCGCGACCAAAGGCGCCATCGTGCAGCTCACGAAATCCATGGCCGTGGAGCTGGCTCGCCACAACATCCAGGTCAACGCAATTGCACCGGGCTGGATCATGACGGAAATGACGCGCGACGTGCCGGGTACGGACTTCGAGAAAGAAGTGCTGGCGCGCACGCCGGCCCGGCGCTGGGGCACGCCCGAGGACCTTGCCGGCACGGCGGTGTATCTGGCCGCCCCTGCCTCTGATTTTGTCACCGGTGTCGTGGTTACCGTCGACGGTGGGTATACGGTGCGCTGAGCGCCGTCCCGCGCAGGCCCGTCCCTGAGGTAGGCTGCACGCAACCGAATTCTGCAGCAGGTTCTTCAGTCGCCATGTACACGCCATCCGCCTTTGGTGAGAGCGACCCCGCCGTGCACGCGTCGCTCATCCGCGAGCATCCGCTGGCAACGGTCATCACCGTCGGCGGCGCCGCTCCAGACGCTTTCCATCTGCCCCTGGTGCTGAACCGTGAGGCCGGTCCGCTGGGCGTACTCGAAGGGCACCTGCCCCGCGCCAATCCCGTCTCGCAGCAGGCTGCCGGTGGGATTGCGGCGCTCGCCGTGTTTCAGGGACCACAGGGCTACATATCACCGGCCTGGTACCCCGGGAAGCGCGCGCACGGCAGGGTGGTGCCGACCTGGAACTACGCGGTCGTGCATGTGCGCGGCGTGCTGCGGACCATCGACGATCCGGCCTGGGTGCGGGCTCAGCTCGACGCGCTGACCCGGCAGCAGGAAGCCGATGCGGCGGAACCCTGGCAGGTCAGCGATGCGCCGGCGCCGTTCACGGACCGCCAGCTCGAGGCGCTCGTCGGCCTTGAGCTTCGGATCGAATCCAGCGTCGGCAAGTGGAAGATGAGCCAGAACCGCAGCGCGGCTGACCAGCAAGGGGTCATCGACGGGCTCGAGGCCCGTGGTGACTCGACGTCGCTGGAACTTGCCGGGCTGGTCGCGCGCCGCAGCGGGCAGCGGTCGTGAGGCTCCGGTCTTGAGTCATCGCGGTCCACCGAAGGATCAGGTCTACGTCCGCCGTCGTGGCCGGATGACCGCCGGTCAGGCCCGGGCCCTCGATGAGCTGACCGGCCGCTACCGCGTCGACGAGGCTGCGTTCCTCGATCAGCTGCCATTGGACCGCCGCTGCGGCCTGGAGATTGGTTTTGGTATGGGGCAGGCGCTGGTGGAGTGGTGCTGCGCCGAACCTGAGACGCAGATCGTCGGTATCGAGGTCTATCAGCCGGGCATCGGCTCCGCCATGCTGCGTGCCGAGCAGGTGGCGGTGACCAACCTCCGCATTCTCGAGGGCGACGCGGCACGTATCCTTGCCGCTTCGACGACGACGCCCTGGCTTGATGAGCTGCGGATCTTCTTCCCCGATCCCTGGCCCAAGAAACGGCATGCCAAGCGGCGCATCGTGCAGCCAGACTTCATTGCTGTGGCGGCGAGTCGCATGCGACCCGGCGCGCTGCTGCGGGTGGCGACCGACTGGCAGCCCTATGCGGAGTGGATCAGCGAGGTGTTGCCGCACGAGCCGCTGCTCCAGAACCTGGGCGGTGCGGATGGGTTCGCACCGCGCTTCACCGACCGTGGGGAGACCAACTTCGAAGCCCGGGGCCGGCGCCTCGGCCATCCGGTCTGGGACTTCCTCTACGCCCGCCAGGACCAACGGGCAGGGTAGCGCGCTGCTGCGGGTCAACCGCGTGGGTGCGGACTGGCCCCGTTTCAGCCCGTCGCCGCGTCGTAGAAGCGGCTCACCAGATCGTTGAGAAACCGGTAGCCCGGTTCCGTTGCAGCAAAGCGATCGGCGTGCATCAGCCCCTGCTCGGTCAACGCGGCCCAGGTGGCTTCGAGCTCGGTGGTGCTGCGACCGGTGGTCGCCGTATACCGGGAGGCGTCAACGCCGGCTTTGAGCCGGAGGGCGTTCATGGCGAATTCCCCCGGCAGCAGCGCCGGTGCCACCGCCTCCTCGTCGGCTGCAGCCGAGTTGCGCAGGTAGAGGCGGGGCTGGCTGGCCTTGCGCCGTCGCAGCGTCCGCTCGCCGCTACGATACTTCCCGTGCGCGCCCGCGCCGATGCCCAGGTAGTCACCGAAGCTCCAGTAGCTCAGATTGTGTCTGGAAACCTCTCCGGGCTGTGCGTAGGCACTCACCTCGTAGCGTTCGAATCCGGCTGCAGCAAGGTGCTGGTATCCCTGTTCTTCGATTGCCGCGATCGTGCTTTCGTCAGGCAGCGGCGGCGGCCGAGCGCCAAACTCGGTTTTTGGCTCGAGAGTCAGCTGGTACCAGCTCAGATGTTCTGGTCCCAGCGCGAGCGCCTGCGCCAGATCGTTCAGCGCTGCCGCTGCCGACTGTTCCGGCAGCGCATACATGAGATCCAGGTTGATCCGCTCAAAGCCGGCCCGGCGTGCCTTGTCGAACGCCCGCAGAATTTCCGCGGGCGAGTGGATGCGCCCCAGGCGCTCGAGCTGACCGGCATCAAAGGACTGCGCCCCGAACGACAGGCGGTTGATGCCGACGGCCCGGTAGCCTTCGAAGTCGGCGTACTCCTGGGTGCCCGGGTTGGCCTCGAGGGTGATCTCACAGTCGCTGGTCAGCGCCGCACCGATCTGCTCGAGCAGCGCCCCGAAGGTCCGGGGCCCGAACAGGCTCGGCGTGCCGCCGCCAAAAAACACCGAGTGGATCCGGCGCTGCCGCGGCTGGTGGGCCAGCTCGGCGGCAAGGTCGGCCCGCAGCGCCGCCCCGTAGTCGGTTTCCAGGCTGGTGCCGGCGATCAGGTTCCCCGCGCCCGGCGTCAGCTGCTTCGGGATGGGGTGCGAGTTGAAGTCACAGTACGGACACTTCGCTACGCACCACGGCAGATGCACATAGAGCGCGAGTCCGTCGACGGCGGGCAGTTCAGCCGTCACTGAGCCGGCGGGCCTCGACGGCGGCGGCGAAGGCACGCATGGCGACACCGCGGTGACTGCATTCCGCTTTGGTGGCGGGCTCCAGCTCGGCTGCGCTCAGGCCCTGCTCCGGCAGAAAGAACACGGGATCGTAACCAAAGCCCCCGGAGCCGCGCGCGGCGGTCAGGATCTCGCCGATCCAGGCACCGCTGGCGATCAGGGGTGCCGGGTCGTCGGCGTGTTCCAGATAGACGAGCGTGCAGTGAAACCAGGCGCGCCGGTCATGCGCGTCGGCGAGCTCCTGGAGCAGCCGTGTGATGTTGTCGGCGTCGCTGGCACCGCTGCCCGCGTAGCGCGCGGAGCGCACGCCGGGGGCACCACCGAGCGCGTGGACGCAGAGACCGGAGTCATCGGCCAGCGCCGGGCGTCCGCTGGCAGTACTGGCGTGCCGCGCCTTCGCCAGCGCGTTCTCGACGAACGTACCGAAGGGTTCGGGTGCCGGCTCGATACCGAGGCTGTCCTGGGTGATCAGTGACCAGTCGAACGCGCCGAGCAGGGTGGTCAGCTCCTTGAGTTTGCCGCGGTTGCTGCTGGCGAGCACAACTTCGCGGCGGCTCATTGGTCGGCGTACATCTTCTGTTGGAAGGTCAGCTCGGTCGCTGTGCCGTTCGGCGGTGTCACCACCACGTCGAAGGTCAGGATGTCGCGGTCGGAGTGCTTCAGCTCCGCCAGGTAGTAGACCGCATCGCCTTCAATGACTTCGGTGAAGCGCAGGGTCTGGGTCTGGCTGAGCAGGTTCTTGACGGTGCCGGTCAGCGCCTCGACCGTCAACCCTTCTCCTTCACGCAGCAGTGACAGGTTGACCAACGCACGGTCGCGGGCGCGGGTGATCTCGTACTTCGCTGACGTCTTGGCGTCTAGAAAAGTGGTCGGAATTACCACGTAGTGCAGCTCGTACCCGTTGAAATCCAGCTTCTGCTCCGCGGCGGCGGACGGGACGAGGGTTGTGAGCCACAGGCCCAGGACCAGTTGGAGTGCCCGGGCAGACCAGCTGCGGAAGGAGCGGGGCGGTAAGCCTTGCATGACAGATGTGTTCCTCTGCGTCGACTGCTCGACGCAGCTTAGCGCAGTCCGAGTCGATAGAACGCGATGACGCCGAGGTGGTTGGGCCAGCGGCTGAAAGCCGCGCGATTGCGGTAGTTCGCGTCGGTTACGAAGCGTTCGATGATGCGCAGCTCGAGCTGGCGGCACAGCGCCTCGAAGTCGCGGAAGGTGCAGAGCCGGATGTTCGGCGTGTCGTACCACGGATAGGGAATGTGGGACGCCATCGGCATCGTGCCGCGCAGCGCCAGCTCCAGGCGGCAGCGCCAGTGGCCGAAGTTGGGAAAGGTAACGATGCATTCTTCGCCGATGCGGAGCATTTCCTTCAGCAGCTGGTGCGGTGCTTTGACCGCCTGCAGCGTCTCGGTCATCACCACCATGTCGAAGCTCGAATCGTCGAAGCGCTGCAGCCCGTCATCCAGGTTCTGCTCCAGCACGTTGATGCCGCGCTCGATGCAGCGGCCGATCTTCTCTGGATCGATCTCCAGGCCATAGCCGTTTACGGCTTTTTCGGCCTGCAGGTGTTTCAGCAGCTCCCCGTCGCCGCAGCCGAGGTCCAGCACCCGGGCTCGGGGTTTGATCAGATCGGCAATGATCTGCAGATCAGCGCGCATCGGCGGACGCATCTGCGGCAGGCTCACGGTCGCTGTCGCCGGTCAGCTCGATGCCGTTCAGAAAACCGCTGAGCACCTTGAGATAGCGCGGAATCGGCAGCAGAAACGAGTCGTGCCCGTGCTCGCTCTCGATCGCAACGCTGACCACGTTCTTGCGGGCGCGAATCAGCGCATCCACGATCTCGTCGGACCGCGCGCTGGAAAACCGCCAGTCGGTGGAAAAGGACGCCACGAGGAAGCGTGCGTTGCTGCTCGACAATGCGGCGGAGAGATCATCGTTGCAATCCGCCGCAGGATCGAAGTAGTCCAGCGCCCGGGTCATCAGGATGTAGGTGTTGGCATCGAAGCGCCGCGAGAACGAGCGGCCCTGATGGCGCAGATAGCTTTCGACCTGAAACTCGACGTCGCGGAACACGGTCAGGTCGCCGGTGCGAAGGCTGCGGCCGAAGCGCCGGCGCATGCCGTCATCCGACAGGTAGGTCACGTGTCCCACCATCCGGGCCAGCCGCAGGCCCAGGTCCGGAATCTTGCCGTGCTCCGCGTAGCGGCCGTCGTGGAAGTCCGGGTCGCTCATGATGGACTGCCGGGCAATCTCGTTGAAGGCAATGTTCTGCGCCGAGAGGCGGGCCGCGCTGGCGATGGCGCCAATGGCGCGTGCACGGTCCGGTGCGTCGATGGCCCATTGCAGCGCCTGCATGCCGCCGAGGCTGCCCCCGAGCACTGCAGCAAAGCAGTGGATGCCCAGGTGATCGGCCAGGGCCTGCTGAGTCTGCACCCAGTCTTTGACGGTCACGGTCGGGAAGTCCGGCCCGTAGGTTTTGCCGGTTGCCGGGTTCAGCGTGGTCGGCCCCGTCGAGCCGTGACAGCCGCCCAGGTTATTGGGGCAGACGACGAAGAAACGATCCGTATCGATCGGCTTGCCCGGCCCGATGCAGGTGTCCCACCAGCCCGGCTTGGATTCTTCGGCCGCGTGCAGGCCGGCTGCATGATGATGGCCGGAGAGGGCGTGGCAGATCAGGATCGCGTTGCTTGCAGCGGCGTTGAGCGTGCCGTAGGTCTCGTAGATCAGCTCATAGCGCGGCAGCGTAGCGCCGCTCTGCAGTGCAAGCGGTGTCTCGCAGACGAACGTCTGCGGCGTGACGATGCCGACGGATCCGACTGCTGCTGACGCTGCCGCAGCCGGCCGGTCCTGAGCCGCGCCTGCGTCCGTCATGGTGGCTCGTTGGTTGATGCTCTAGCTCCGGGCACGCGGGCCAGCCGCCGCTAGAACAGCGTTGCGAACAGGCTGGGCAGCAGTTCGCGGACGAAGACCAGACCAAGGATCACTACCAGCGGCGAAAAGTCGAGGCCGCCGGTAGCGGGCAGGATCCGCCGGACCGGCGCCATCAGCGGCTCGGTCAGCTGTGCGACGAGCTGCAGTGCAGGATGGTAGTTGCCCGGAGCGACGAAGCTGGCAATGACGCCGATGAGGATGCTCCACCAGAAGACGTCGATTACGAGCATCAGCGTCTTGAACAGGCCGTAGATCATGGCGCTCGGGATCGACCCGCCGCCGGCACGGGCCAGGTCGGTATAGCCGAGCAGGCTGAGCACGCCCCAGGCCGTGACGAAAGCCGCAAAATCCAGGTTACGGTAGGGCCGCAGCGCGAGCCGCAGCGGCTTCAGTACCGGGTCGGTCACGGAAACGATGCCCTGGACCAGCGGGTTGTAGAAGTCGGCGCGGACCACCTGCAGCAGAAAGCGCAGCAGAAACAGCAGCGCGGCCAGGTTCAGCAGAATGGTCAGCACTGCCAGGAATGCATTGTTCATGAATCAGAAAACTCCTCAGCCAGCGTCTGCGCACGGTCCACTGCAGCCTGCATGGCGCCTTTGACCGTCGCAGCGAAATCGGCCCGGGTCAACACCTCCAGCGCTGCCTGGGTGGTGCCGTTGGGCGAGGTGACCGCGCGGCGCAGCTCGCCCGGGTCGGCGCCGGGCTGGAGCGCCATCGTGGCTGCCCCGAGGGCGGTCTGACCAGCGAGCAGCCGCGCCTGTTCCGGCTCGAGCCCGAGCTCGACACCGGTCTCGATCATGGCCTCCAGCATGGCGAAGAAGTAGGCCGGGCCACTGCCCGAGACGGCGATGACCGCGTCCAGGTCCGCCTCCGTCGCAACCCAGGTGACCTGGCTGCCGGACTCGAGCAGCCGCTGTGCCAGCGTGCGTTGCTCGAGGCTTACCAGCGCGTTGGCGTAGAGGGCGGCAGCGCCGGCACCGACCAGCGCGGGCGTGTTGGGCATGCAGCGCACGATCGGCTGCGGCTGACCGAGTGCGGCTTCCAGTGCTGCGATCGGTGCACCGGCGGCGACGGAAATCAACAGCTGCCCGGGCGCGAGCACCGGTAGCTGCCGCAGCACCGCAGCCAGTACCTGTGGCTTTACCGCCAGCACCACAGCGTCAGCCCCATCGATTGCGGCTGCATTGTCAGCGGTCACCGTGACGCCGCGCTCCGAAAGCGTTGCGCGGGCATCGGGAACCGGATCAGCGGCGCGGATCGCCACCGGCTCGAAGCCGTCGTCGAGGAGCCCGAAGATGAGGCTTCGGGCCATGTTGCCAGCGCCGATAAAGGCGATCTGGAGCGTCTCGCTGCTCATGGGTTGCCCTTAGCCGGGATGGTCTCCGGCGCGTTGGGAGTTGCGGGTGGCCGGGGTCCGAACAGTGCGGTCCCGAGCCGTACCTGGGTTGCGCCGTGGCGAATGGCCGCGTCGTAGTCGCCCGACATGCCCATGGACAGGGTGTCCCAGCCGTAGTCCGGGGCAAGCTTGTCGAACAAGGTCTGCAGGCTGGCGAACCCTTCCGCTGGCGCCCGCTCCGGATCGAGAATGGTCATCAGCCCGCGCAGGCGCAGCCCGGGCAGGTTCACGATGTCGTCGGCCAGGGCTCTGACCCCGGCGGCGGCAACACCGCCCTTGTTGGGATCGTCGTCGATGTTGACCTGCAGGCACAGGTTCAACGGCACAGCGCCCGGGTCCCTGGCGCGGGCATCGCTCAGCCGCTGAGCGATCTTCAGCCGGTCGACCGTGTGGACCCAGTCGAAGTGCTGGGCGAGGCTCCGCGTCTTGTTGCTCTGTATGCGCCCGATGAAGTGCCAGATCAGGGGTAGATCGTGGAGCGCCGCGAGCTTCGGTTCCGCTTCGTTCAGGTAGTTTTCCCCGAAGTGGCGCTGGCCGGCGGTGTAGGCTTCGCGGATCGCTGCTTCCGGCTGCTTCTTCGAGACCGCAATCAGCGTCACCGCGCCGGGCTCGCGGTCAGCCGCGAGCGCCAGCGCTTCGATGGCGCTGCGAGCCTGGCTGATGCGCTCCGCAATCGATGCGGTGGGGTGGTTATCGAGCGCTGGCGGCTGCGCTGCATTCACGGGCGCGACGCACCAGGGCGGTGCCGGCTCGGAAGACGGTCCCGGAGAGGTCTCAGGCTGTGAAAACGACGACTCGTTCGCAAAATTGGACGCCCCACGATGTGCGCGACTGCACCGCATGGTGCGGCTGGGGCGCGGATAATACTATACGTCTGCCGT
>JBCDGJ010000095.1:0-19030 GCA_038757945.1 Pseudomonadota bacterium | reverse complement strand
TTCGCTGGCTGACTACGTGGACATCGATTCGCCCACGCTGCTGCGGGAGGACCGGCCGGCAGCGCTCTAGTTCCGCGATGGACAAGTGACGGCGCCGACGGCCGCGCTGTGGGGCGGAGCTGCCCGCTGACAGTCTTGCCCGGGCCGGCAGCCGGTGCGGGCGCGCGCGTGGGTGCCGGCGTCGGACAGCCAAAGGCAGGTCGGGCTTCTTCAGGCGGCAGCCTCAGGGAAGAGCCTCAGGGAGAGAGGAAAGAAGAGTGGTGCCGAGAAGAGGACTTGAACCTCCACGGGGTTGCCCCCACTGGCACCTGAAGCCAGCGCGTCTACCAATTCCGCCACCTCGGCAAGGGTCCTTTTCGCAGCGCGAATGCGCTTGCGCGAAAAGTGCGGGTCGCGCAATGTACTGAAACGCTCCCTTTGTTGTCAACGCGCCGCCGGCGCCTGCGAGGAACCCCTTTGCCGAAATCCAAGTCCCGTGGCGACGCTGCCGGTCGCCGGCCAACTCGTCGTCAGGCTGCTGCTGAGCCCGGGGGGGCGCTGACCGCTGACGAGGTGGTTGCGGTACTGCGTAAGGGGCCGCTGACGCTGGTGCAGCTCGGGCAACGGCTGAATGCCGTGAGCGGCACGCGGCGGCGCCAGTTCCGGCAGGTTCTGAAAGCGCTGGTCAAGGCCGACGACGTGCAGCACGACGGCGATGGCGTTTACGGCCTTGTCACCCGACGGTTGCGCCGGGAGCGTGCCGAGGCAGCGGTTGAAGCCGCACCGCAGCCGGCGCCAGCCGAGCCCGCGGCCGAGGATACCGGGCTGTCGGCAACGGCGATTGGCGTTCTGCGCCTGGACACGCGCTATCCCTATGTGGAGGTGGTTGCCGGCGACCATAAAGGGCGCATCAATCTTGCCAATGCGGCGCCGAAGAGCTACCGCGAAGGCGACACCGTCAGCATTGCCATTCTCGGCGAGGATCGCTACGGCCATCGCGGGACGCTCACGGGCCGTATCGCACGGGGCGGAGGCGCCGCGCAGGCTGCGGAAACGCTGCTGGCCACCAACGACGTGCCCCGGGTCTGGCCGGACGGCATGGAGGCCGTGGTGGCGAAGCTGCCCGCGCAGGTCGCGCCGGCGAGCTTCCGCGATCGGGAGGACCTGCGGCCGCTGCCGCTGGTCACCATCGACGGTGAGACGGCTCGCGATTTCGACGACGCGGTGTACGCGGAAAGGGTCGGCCGCGGCTTCCGGCTGATCGTTGCGATTGCGGATGTTGCTCACTACGTAAAGCACCACAGCCTGCTGGATCAGGAGGCAGAGCTGCGTGGGAACTCCGTGTATCTGCCCGATCGGGTGATACCGATGCTGCCGGAAGCGCTGTCGAACGGCCTGTGCTCATTGCGGCCGGAGGAAAACCGCCTCGCCATGGTGTGCGACATGCGGGTTTCCGCGCACGGTCGGGTCAGCCGCTTTACCTTCTATGAGGCGGTGATCCGCTCCTGGGCGCGGCTGACCTACACCGAGGTCGCCGCTTATCTCGAGGCTGATGCCGAGGTTCAGGCTGCGAGCCCGTTGGCAGCGCCGGTCCGGCAATCCATCGACGTGCTGAAGCAGACCTTCGATGCGCTGCGGGAGGAACGTGAGGCGCGCGGAGGGCTCGATTTTGAAGGCCGCGAGGCGCGGGTCGAAGTGGTCGATGACCGGCCCGTTGCCGTGCACCCGGTGCAGCGCAACGACGCCCACAAGCTGATCGAAGAAGCGATGATCGCGGCCAACGTCTGCGCCGCGCGTTTTCTCGAGCAGGCCGAGGTCTCGGGCATGTATCGCATTCACGAGCCGCCATCGCAGGAGAAGAGCGAGCTGCTGCGGCAGGCCCTGGCGCAGTCCGGCATCCGGCTACCCGACGGGACACCGACGCCGAAGATGGTGCAGCAGGCGCTGGCCGCACTGCAGACCCGGGACGATGCCTGGCTGCTCGAGAGCCAGGTACTGCGGGCCCTGAGCCAGGCCTGCTATTCGCCGAGCAACAAAGGGCACTTCGGGCTGGCGCTGAAGCGCTACATGCACTTCACCAGCCCGATCCGCCGCTATGCGGATCTGGTTGTGCATCGGGCCATCAAAGCCGCACTCAAGGTGCCGGCGGAGGACCGGGCCTCTGTGCCGACGAGCAGGTTCCCGCGCGGTGCGATGATGTACTACCCTGAGCGTCTGGCCGATATGGGCGCACACCTGTCGCAGACCGAGCGGCGCGCCGACGAAACGAGCTGGGGGGTCGATGCCTGGTTGAAGTGCGAGTACATGGCGCAGTTCGTGGGCCAGGATCTCGACGGCATTGTTGTCGGCGTCACCGAGTTCGGGCTCTTCGTCGAGCTTGCGCAGGGCTACATTCAGGGCCTGCTGCACATCTCCGAGCTCGGCCGCGACTACTTCCAGTTTCAACCCTTGGCCATGACGCTGGTCGGCGAACGCTCCGGCCTCCGCTACGGGCTCGGCGATCGGCTGCGGGTCACCCTCACGGCCGTGAATCCGCCGCGCGGGCGCCTCGAGCTGGTACTGGCCGGCAGCCGCACTGCGACGGCCCGTGACCGCGCGCGCGGGGGGCGATCCGGCGGGCGTGGCAAGCGCAGGCGATGAGCCTGGTCTACGGTCACCATGCGGTTGCCGCGCAGCTCAAGACCGATGGCGATCGTGCCCGTGTGCTCTACGTGCAAAAAGGCCGCCGCGAAGCGCGGACGGCGACTCTGCTGGAGGATGCCCGCGCGCTCGGCGTGCGGATCGAGACCGTTGAGCGCCGGTGGCTCGATCAGCGCTGCGACGGCAGCCATCAGGGCGTGGCCCTGGATTGTCATGCGGTGCGGCTGGCGAACGATGCGGAGCTTGTGGCGCGGCTGCCGGAGTTTGGCCCGGCGCCGTTACTGCTGGTGCTCGATGAGATCACTGACCCGCGGAACCTGGGCGCGTGCTTGCGCTCGGCCGCTGCCGCCGGCGTAGACGCCGTGATTCTGCCCCGGCGCGGCGGTGCGCCGCTGAACGAGCTGGCGGAAAAGACGGCTGCCGGTGCAGTAGCCGAGCTGTTCCTGGTCGAAGCCGCGAACCTCGCACGGACCCTGGGCATGCTGCAGGAGGCCGGGATCTGGATCTACGGCGCGGCGGATGAAGGGGCCGTGGACTGGAGCTCCGCCGATCTGACCGGCCCGGTCGCCCTGGTCATGGGCAATGAAGGCACCGGGCTGCGAGCGCTGACCCGCAAGCACTGCGACTATCTGCTGCGGATCCCCATGCAGGGTGGCGTCAGCAGCCTGAACGTATCGGTCGCTACCGGGGTGCTGCTGTTCGAGGCGGTGCGGCAACGAATGTGACAACCCGGTGACGGCAACAAGTGTCATAAAGCACGCCTAATCTTGGAAAGTTGCCTGCTCAGTCAGGCACTTTTCTTGGTGTTTGCTTTAGGGGGCAATTGTGGCTGTACCACGGATGCGCGCACTCCAGCGCGCGCTTGGACTTTCTTTCGCCGGCGGCATGATCTGTGTAGCGAGCGCTACCCAGGCCGCTACCATCAGTCTGCTGTCGACCTTCCAGGGTGCGGAAGGGAATGGCGAGATCGTCGATTTCTCGGCGGACGGCAACACGCTGGTCAGCACCGTTGGCGGTGCCTTCAAGGGCGTGCAGATCGTCGAGGTCGGCGCGGATGGCTCCTACACGGTGCGCGGTTCGGTTGATCTCTCAACCGCCTTTGGCACGGCCGACGACATCGACGGCGCGAGCTCCACGGCGCTTGATCCGGCAGGTCGTGGTTTTGGTGCCGTTGCGCTGATCCCCGACGATAACGGTGGCACGGTGGGCAAGGTTGCCCTGTACGACTACCGCGCCGGTACCGCTGACGATGCCCGCGTGCTGGCCGTCGTCGATGTGGGTTTCCATCCCGATAGCGTCGCGTTCTCTGCCGACGGCAATGCGCTGGTCGTTGCCAACGAGGGTGAAAACACCGATACCGAAGACAACCCCAATGCCGACACGGGCACCCCGGGTTCCGTCAGCGTCATCGATCTCAGCAGCGTCAGCGCCCTGGGTGACTTAAGCGGCGTGACCAATGCCGATGTCACCACCGTTGATTTCCTGACCGCGGCCAACTTTCAGCCGGGCGCCAGCATCGACGGGCTGCGCAACAACCGCCCGGCGAACGACGCGCTGGAAACCAACATCGAGCCGGAGTTTGTCCAGGTCTCCGGGGATCGGGCCTACGTCACGCTGCATGAAGCCAACGCCGTCGCCGTGCTGGACCTTGAAACCAACACCTGGGAGAACATCTTCGACCTCGGCACGATCGAGCAGACCGTCGATGCCTCGGATCGCGATGGCTGGATCGAGATCGACGATCTGGTTACCGGCCTGCCGATGCCCGACTCGCTGGGGCTGTTCACGTCCGGCGGCATGCCTTATATGGTGACGGCGAATGAAGGGGACTTTCACCCGGAAGACTTTGATCGCGCCCGGATCAAGGATCTGGGGCTCGATCAGATCGACCCCGACTTCCTCGCCGCGCTGCAGGCGGAGTACGGCCCCGATGACGCCTTCCAGGCGGACGAGAACCTGGGCCGGCTGCGGATCTCGCTGGTCGATGGGCTCAACGCAGACGGACTCTTCGAGGACTTCGTAATGCCGGGCACGCGCTCCTTCACGATCTGGAATGCGGAAACCGGCGAGCTGGTCTTCGATCCGGGCTCCCTTGAGCCGCTGCTGGCGGACCTGGATCCGACATATCACAACGTGGACGACGGGGATATCGGCGAGTTCGATAACCGCTCCGACGACAAGGGTCCCGAACCGGAAGCGCTGGCCGTTATTGACCTCGGTACCGCGGCCTATCTGGCCGTCGGTCTGGAACGACAGAACGGCATCATGCTCTGGGACATCTCCAACCCGTTCGCGCCGATCTTCGAGGATTACATCAACAACGCCGTGGATGCCTCCGGCGCTGACTTCCTGCGCGCGCCGGAGAGCCTGAGCTTCATCCGCCCGGAGGACAGCCCGACCGGCAGCCTGCTGCTGCTGGCCGGTTATGAGGACAACGACGGCGCCATTGCCCTGTACTCGATCGGGGTCATGGAGCCGGGTACGGCCGGGTTGCTGGGTCTCGGCCTGATGGGCCTGGCAGCACAACGCCGCCGCCTGCACCGGGCGCTTGCGCGCTGACCCCCACCGGACCGCCCGCCTTGCGCGGGCGTTCCGCTCTCCAGTAGAATCCGCCCCCCGCGCGGACGACCGCGCGGTTGCTTTGCTTCACGGTCGGCGGCCGTCAGCTGCGCTCAGCTGCTGCCATCGGTACCGGAGGCTCAACCCACAGAGCAGGAGACTCCGAATGCGACACTACGAGGTCGTGTTCCTGGTGCACCCTGATCAGTCCGATCAGGTACCGGGAATGATTGAACGCTACCACGCGCTGGTCGAGCGCGGCGAAGGCAAGGTGCACCGCACCGAAGACTGGGGCCGTCGCCAGCTTGCCTACCCGATCAACAAGATTCACAAGGCGCACTACGCGCTGATGAACATCGAAGTGAACGGCGACACGCTCACCGAGCTCGAGAGCGCGTTCCGCTTCAACGATGCCGTGCTGCGCAACATGATCATTGCGCGCAAGGAAGCTCAGACCGGCAACTCCAAAATCTACGAAGAAGAGCTGCGTGAGCAGGAGAAAGACCGCGAGCGCGAGCGCCGCCGTGAGCAGGAGTACGCGCAGCGCCGTGAGGCCGCGCAGTCCAGCAGTGCCAGCGCGCCTGCTGCCAGCGAGGAGGCAAGCTCATGAGCCGTCGTTTTGGCCGTCGCAAGTTTCAGCGCGTCAACGTTGAACTCAAAGACATCGACTACAAGGATCTCGATCTGCTCAAGCAGTTCGTAACCGAGACCGGCAAGATCGTACCGAGCCGCATCACCGGATCCAGCGCTCAGTTCCAGCGCCGCCTGGCCAAGGAAGTGAAGCGCGCCCGGTATCTGGCGCTGCTGCCCTACACGGACGCGCACGAGTAAGGAGGCCCTATGAACGTTATTCTTCTGGAACGTATGGGCAAGCTCGGTGATCTGGGCGACGAAGTCGCCGTTCGCGGCGGCTTTGCCCGTAACTTTCTGATCCCTCAGGGTAAGGCGGTCCGCGCCACGAAAGCGAACCGCGAAGAGTTCGAGACCCGCCGCGTTGAGCTCGAGAAGACCGCCAACGATCGGCTGACGCAGGCCCGTGGCCGTGCCAGCGAGCTCGAAGGGAAGACCGTCACCATCATGGTCAAGGCCGGTGACGAAGGGAAGCTCTACGGTTCCGTCGGCACGCAGGACATTGCTGATGCGATCAGCTCCCGCATCGCCGAGGTTGAGCGCTCGGAAGTCCGGCTGCCGGAGGGCGCGATCCGCCAGACCGGCGAGTACGAGATCGACGTGCAGCTCCACACAGATGTCACCGTCGCCGTTCAGCTTACGGTCATGGCCGAGTAAGCAAGCACCTCCAGCGCTGGCCGGGTTCCGCTTCAGGAAACGGTACGGCACCGCACGATGCGGTACAGCAAGAAGGCGCCCTCTGTTTCGAGCGGCGCCTTTTTTGTGCCCGCTGCGTCGTGTTGAACGACTACGGCGATTTCCACAGTTTCTCCAATTGCGTTGGACGGCGCTGCGATACAAAGTGGCTGCCCCCGCAGTTTTCTGGGAGCCAAGCCTGATCCATGCCCGATCCGACCGCCGACCAACCCGACGACGCCTCCGCCAGCTCTGACGAAGCGGGTTCCGCTGTTGTCGATCCTGTTTCCGACGAGGCGCCCCCGGCAGACATTTACGGGGATGGCTACGATCCGCTGGCCGCGGCGGAGCCCGACGTTGGTGTTGTAGCCGAAGCGGCGGCCCCCCTGTCGCGTCCGGTGACCGACGCGGGCGTCAAGCAGATGCCGCATTCCTTCGAAGCCGAACAGATGGTGCTCGGTGGGCTGATGCTGGATTCGACAGCCTGGTTCAAGGTGGCCGACAAGGTGACGCCCGAGGACTTCTACCGGGCTGCGCACCGGCTGGTCTACCAGGCGATGATCGAGCTGTCGGAGATCAATCGCGAGCTCGATCCGGTGACCATCAAGGAACAGCTCGTGACCAACGGCAAGCTCAACGAAGCCGGCGGCACGGCGTACCTGCTGGAGCTGTACGATGCCACGCCAGGTGTCGCGAACATCACGGCCTACGCGGAGATCGTCAAGGAGCGCGCCACGCTGCGGCGGCTGATTGAAGTCAGCCAGCAGATTGCCGACCGGGCGTTTCGTCCCGACGGTCTCTCGAGCGAGGACCTGCTCAACCAGGCCGAGCAGGAGATCTTCGACATCGCGGAGGGTCGCCTGCAGGGCGAAGGCCCGATTCAGGCGAACCCGCTGGTCAAGAAAGCGGTGCAACGCGTGCACCAGCTGACAGATACCGGCTCCCGGGTTACCGGCGTCTCGACCGGGTTCACGCAGCTCGATCTGAAAACCGCCGGCCTGCAGCCGTCGGATCTGGTCATCGTGGCGGGGCGCCCTTCGATGGGTAAAACCTCCTTCGCGATGAACCTGGTTGAGCACGCGGTGATGGGCGATGACAAGGACGGCGCGGTGCTGGTCTTCAGCCTGGAGATGCCGGCGGACCTGCTGATCATGCGTCTGCTGTCCTCCCTCGGCCGGATCGACCAGACGCGATTGCGGACCGGCGAGCTGAAGGACCAGGACTGGGCGTCCCTCACCAGCGCGGTCAACCTGCTGAACGGCAAACCCCTGTACATCGACGATGCACCCAACCTGTCGCCGAACGACCTGCGCACCCGCGCGCACCGGGTGCGCCGCGAGTCCAACGGCAAGCTCAAGATGATCATGGTCGACTACCTGCAGCTGATGCGCGGCAGCGGCAAATCCGACAACCGCACCGGTGAGATCTCGGAGATCTCACGCTCCCTGAAGGCGCTGGCCAAGGAAATGGAGTGTCCGGTCATCGCGCTCTCGCAGCTCAATCGCTCGCTGGAGAACCGCAACGACCGCCGTCCGGTAATGGCGGACCTCCGCGAATCCGGCGCCATCGAGCAGGATGCCGACGTCATCTTCTTCATCTACCGGGACGAGGTGTACAACGAGCAGACGTTGGAACAGGGGATCGCCGAGATCATCATCGGTAAGCAGCGCAACGGCCCCATCGGCACGGTGAAGCTCGCGTTCCTTAATCACCTCACCAAGTTCGAGAACCTGGCGCCGGAGCGCTACGAAGCCGAAGGCTTCGGCTGAGCGCAGCAGGCATGGCAAAGGCAAAGAACAAGGCGAAGACCGCCTACGTCTGCAGCGAGTGCGGCGCCGACCACGCCAAGTGGCAGGGGCAGTGTGCAAGCTGCGGCGCGTGGAACACCCTGTCCCGCGTCAGCATCGGGCCGGTTGCCGAGGTCGGCGCCGGGCTCGGTTTTGCCGGCGTTAAAGCACAGGTCAGCACCCTGGGTGAAGTCCAGGCGGAGACCACCGAGCGCATCGAGTCCGGCTTCGCCGAGCTTGATCGCGTGCTCGGCGGTGGTTTCGTGCCGGGCTCCGTGGTGCTGATCGGTGGTGATCCGGGCGCCGGCAAAAGCACGTTGCTGCTGCAGGTCTGTGCCCGGCTGGCGAACGGCGCCGAACCGGGTCGCAACGGCGTGCTCTACGTGACCGGTGAAGAGAGCCTGGCGCAGCTCAAGCTGCGCGCCGAGCGCCTCGAGCTCGGGGTCGACCGCCTGAACGTTGCAGCGGAAACGCGCGCTGAAGTGATCGGTCAGCTGGTCACCGAGATGACGCCGCAGGTGCTGGTGCTCGACTCCATCCAGGTGATGCAGCTCGATGCGCTGGACAGCACCCCCGGCACGGTCAGCCAGGTCCGGGAGACAGCCGCCTACTTTACGCGCCTCGCCAAGCAGACCGGCACCGTTGTCATCCTCGTCGGGCACGTCACCAAAGAAGGCAGCCTTGCCGGCCCGAAGGTGCTGGAGCACATGATCGACTGCTTCATGATGCTCGACAGCCCGGCGACCAGCCGCTACCGGACGCTGCGCGGGCAGAAGAATCGCTTCGGTGCGATCAACGAGCTCGGGGTCTTTGCCATGACCGAGCTCGGCATGAAGGAAGTCGCCAATCCCTCGGCTATCTTTCTGCAGCGCGGTGAGCTGGATGCGCCGGGCAGCCTGGTGACCGTAACCTGGGAGGGCACGCGGCCGCTGCTGGTGGAACTGCAGGCGTTGGTGGATCAGGCGCAAACCGGTTACCCGAAGCGGGTAGCGGTCGGTCTCGATCAGCAGCGGCTGGCGATGCATCTGGCGGTCCTGCACCGGCACTGCGGCATCGCGCTGGCGGATCAGGATGTCTTTGCCAACGTCGTGGGTGGCGTGCGGATCACCGAGACCGGTGCTGATCTGGCGACGCTGCTGGCGGTCCTGTCCTCGTTCCGCAATCGGGCGTTGCCGAAAGACCTGATCGTGTTCGGTGAGCTGGGCCTGACCGGCGAGGTTCGTCCGGTCGCCAATGGCCAGCAGCGGCTGACCGAAGCGCGCAAGCACGGATTCCGACGGGCGATCCTCCCCTACGCCAACCGGCCCAAGGATGTGGTCGACGGCATGGCCGTGCACGGTGTGCGTAACCTGGCGGGGGCGTTGGATGTGGTTGACGGGTTTTGATCGGAGCTCATTGGTTGCAGGTTGCTCTGGCATCCTGCGCACTGAAGCGCTGAGGCATGTTTCTAGTAGGGTCAGATTCAGGGCGGGCAGGGTAAGGCGATGATCGTTCCAACAGGCATCACCTTTGGCGACAAAGTGCTCGTCGTTCCTGACTATAGTGCGGACTTCACGCATAGCGGGGAGGTCGTCAGCCTGCTGGAGCGACAAAATTACCGCTGGGTTCAGCGCGGTGATCCGATTGCTGAGTTTCGAATCAGCGGCAGCCCGAGCGATAGCTTTCTATCGCGGCTGACGTCGACGAAGCTGCATTCAGCTGTGATCAGAAGTCCTGTGTCCGGCTTGCTGCTCCATACTGCGCTTGGGTCTGCACTCAGTGGCCTGGAAAGGTGGAACGCGCAGACTGAACCGCCGGGCGCGTCGTTCGCCCTGCTCTTGCCGGATGACGAGCCTAAAGCTGAAAGCGGCGAGTACGTTTTCGCCGATATGTGTCGGTTGGCCTGTGACATGAGGCACTACTACTTCAAGTCCTCGCGCTACTGGTCCCGGGGCGCAGTCTCGCCGGAGGAGTTCAAGACGCTCCTGCAGCAACAGTCCTCAGCTCAACCCAAAGTGTTTGATGCCATGCCTCGATGGCTGGAGTACTTTGATGAAGCCCGTACCCGGAAACCTGAGTTGCGGCCCTATCTCAAGCACCTTAGGTGAGGGGGTCGATCCAGCAACAGGAACTTCAGAGTGATCTGCACTCAGTGGCTGCCGCATGTGCGTAGGGGTTGTCGCTGTAGCGTTATTGATGCCAGTAGAGTGACCACCGTTCAGTTGATGGCTTGTCTCTACGTTTCTGTGGAGTGACTAAAGAGCCTTGATTGAGATCTATCGGCACAGCCACCTCACATTGTGCTGGAATGCTCAAGGCTCCAGAAAGAGCGCCATCTCATCGGTCTTCAGGTAGTCAGTGGTTTTGTACAGCAGGTGCCCGGTCGCATCCGTGATCACGAAGAACGGCAGCCCTACGTTGAGCTCGGCAAAGCGGGGGTCGGCGGCGTAGGTCTCGAAGGTGGGGCTGGTGTCGTAGATCTTCAGCAGCACCGCCTGCTTAAGGGCGGCGTTGAGCGCCGGGTCGTCGCCGGTCAGCTGCTCGAATGCCTTGCAGTTGGCGCACCAGTGCGCGTAGAAGTCGATGAACACGTTGCTCCCGCGCGCTTTGGCTTCGTCGTAGGCGGCCTGGTCCTCAAGGTGCCAGCTGAGATTGTGTTTGACCTCAACCAGCGAACGGTTGGCGGCTTGCGCCATCGTTGAACCGGCGGGCGCAACGGCAGCACCTTCCGGTAAGGCCGCCCGTAGAAGCAGCACCATCGCACTGGCGGCCATCACCCCGGAGAAGGCCTTCTGAGTCCGCCGCGTAGGTGGCCGTTCCTCTTCCTGCCAGTAATACAGCGCGATCAGCAGCACGGTGGCCGCAATCAGAGCACTGTTGGCCTCGGCATTGGACAGGCCTGCGATCAGCAGACCCTTCTCCAGATAGGTCCAGGCGAACAGCCCGATCAGCGCGGCCAGCAACACCTGCACCCACCGCATCCAGCGTCCGGCTTTCGGCAGCGCGACGCCAAACAGGCCGATGGCAAGAAAGGGCACGCCGAGCCCCATGCCGAAGGCGATCATCTGACCCGTAGCCCCAGCGACGGTACCGAAGGTTGCGGCTTCGACGTTCACAGCAACCCCCAGCAGTATGCCGACCACCACCGGGCCGACGCAGGCGGAGGACAGGAGGCCGGCGCTCATGCCGAGGACGACGGTGCCAGCGCGCCCTTCGCCGGCGGCAACCTCACGGTCATGAAACAGCGGGATGTGCCAGAGATCTGCGATTGAGAGCGCGAGCACGACGAACAGGACGCCGATCAGCAGGTTCGTCAGCGCATAGCGCATGATCTCGTTCAGCAGCCCGCCGGTGAGCGCGGCGATGGCGCCGAAGGCCGCGTAGGTGGTCACCAGGCCCAGGTAGTACAGCAGCGGGTGCTCCCAGGGGCGACCGCCGCGTGCGCGCACGATGCTCGCGGTGATCGGGTAGAGGGGGTAGACGCAGGGCAGCAGGCTTGCAGCCAGTCCGCCGAGAAACAGCAGGGGCAGTGCGCCGAGACCGCCGCCGGCGCCGGCCAGCTGCAGCTCGATCCAGGCGTTCAGCTCGGCGAGGCCAGGCATGGCGTCAGGCGCCGAT
This sequence comes from Pseudomonadota bacterium, assembly GCA_038757945.1. GTDB lineage: Bacteria > Pseudomonadota > Gammaproteobacteria > Pseudomonadales > Azotimanducaceae > CALHVX01. The sequence goes on along the minus strand of JBCDGJ010000095.1, from coordinate 7,163 downwards.
CTGCGAGAACAGCCAGAGCATCTCGCGGCTGATCTGCCGGCAGCGCTCGTCGTACTTGACTGCTTCCAGCGGCGTGCCGTCGAAGGCTTTCGGATCCTCGTAGGGAATGGCGACCCGGAACGACGCCCCATCCACGGTCGGGCAGTTCTTGTCCGCCTCCGAGCAGGTCATGACCGCGCAGAAGTTCTCCTGTGGGTTGGCCGGATCCTGGTAACGCTTAGAAAATGCGGTCATGGCCGGCAGGTTGGGGCCAGCGGAGACTGCGTACAGGGGGTTTGCGCCTTCGGACTGCTGCTCAACGTCGAATCCCGCGCGGCTGATGGCCGCGACGGCCCGTGGATTGAACGCCGTTGCTTCAGTACCGCCGGAGTAGGTGCTGACACCGACGATGCCGAAATAGCTCGCGGCGGTCTGTGCCCAGAGCTGTGACATGTGGCTGCGGCGGGAGTTGTGGGTGCAGATGAAGGTGAGGTTCACGGCGCCGCTGGTACCCAGCTGGGTGCGCGCGTAGAGCGCAATTTTCTTCAGCTCACGTTGCCGTTCCGCAGGGATCAGCTCGAACTCAGCGCGAGACGTTTCGATGTAATTCGCGAGCCTGGGGTTGAACGCCGGGGCTGCGTGGGTGGTGGTGGTGCCTATGAGCGCCAGCACGAGGATCAGTAGCCGTTTCATAGTGGGTGGGCCCTCGGGCGGTGATGTCGATCAGGAAAGCGGTTATGCTGCTAACATTCCATCGCTGGAATATTCCGGAACGTGAATATAGAGCACCCGACACTGTTTGCAACCCTCGGCAACGAAACCCGCCTGCGCTGTCTGTACCTTGTTGCGACGCTGGAGGAAGCCTGCGTGTGTGAGGTGGTAGAGGCGCTTGGCGTCAGCCAGCCGACCGCCTCAAAGGCGCTGATTGCGCTGAAGAACATCGGTCTGTTGAAGGACCGGCGGGACGCCAACTGGATCTACTATTCGCTCGACGAAGCAATGTCCCCCTGGCAGGCCGCTGTGGTCGACGCAACGATCCGTGACCTGGCGGCTGAAGGCGCATACGTGAGCGACGAAACGCGTGGTCGTAACTCGCGGGTCCGTTCGGCGGCGGGCTGCTGAGGTTCGGACAAAGTGATCGTTGCCCCTTACGGGGCGGAGTCTTCGATCGGTTTTCTCAGGAATGACGGAAGCAAGGGGCGCACTCGCCGGATAACCGCTTCCAACCTCGGGTTGTTGCGGCGCAGGCGGCGAACGCGCGCCTTCATCGCCGGATTGACTGTGATGGCCAGCCCCGTTCCAAGCAGGATCATGAGTGCCCCGAGCGGGAGCGGGAGCGGCACCAGGATGATACCGAGTCCGACCAGTGCAATCGCTAAGACGTTGGCTGCGAAGCTGGCAATCATGAGTTGTTTACTGCGTCCGGTTGAGTGATGTAAACACGCGCTCGTTTCAGGGTGATGAAGCCCGTCGTCGACCTTCAGCCGCTGCCGGGTAGGCGCAATGGCGACCATGGCCCGGTCGGAGCTCATTCCGATGACGCCATCCCGGAAAATCCTGCGTCACTGCCTATAATTTGACGTCGAACGGGTGGCTTCGGACAGCGGTCCCTGCATCAGCGCAGGAACAGTTTCTCTGCGTGCGCCTGACCATGATCTGAATAGAGCACCCCTATGGCAGGATCGTTTGACGATCGCCTCAGAACGGGTGGCGCGTTCGACGCGCTGCCAGACCGCGAAACGCTGCTCGAGAACAAGCTGCGTGGCCGTGTGCTGAGCGGTTATGAGGTCGGCGAGGTCGTTGGCGTGGGCGGTATGGGCTACGTGCTGCTTGCCACCCGCGCGGAAGGCGACTTCGATCGGGTAGCGGCCATCAAAGTTGTCGCTGCGACGCACGACACCTCGGAGCTTGCCCAACGTTTTCGTCGGGAAGTGCAGATCCACGCCAACCTCAACCACGCCTCCATTGCACAGCTCTATGACGCCGGTGAAACCGAAGAAGGTTGGCCCTATCTCGTCATGGAGTATGTCGACGGCCGCCCGATTGATGAGTACTGCGCGCACGGAGACCTTGGCCTCGAGGATCGGGTGCGCCTGCTGATGGACGTGGCTGATGCCGTTCAGTTCGCCCACTCGAGGCTGGTCGTCCACCGTGACCTCAAGCCCTCGAACGTGCTGGTCGACAGCAGCGGCCGCTTGAAGCTGCTGGACTTCGGCATCGCGAAGCTGCTCGGCGACGGCTCAGAGAACCTGACCCGGGCTGGCGCCATGACGCCGAGGTACGCGAGTCCGGAGCAGCTGCTGGGGCAGCCCATCACCGTTGCATCCGATGTCTACCAGCTTGGCCTGTTAATGGCCGAAGTGCTCGGCGGGGAACTGCCGACCGCGGAAGAAACGCTGACGGAAGCCATTCAGCGTTCCGCCGAAGGGCGCTTGTTGACGCTCCCGAGTTCGCTGCGGCAGACGCTGCCCGCCGAGCTCGTGCTCATCATTGAACAGTGCCTGCGCACCGAGCCGGCTGACCGGTACCGCGATACGAACTACCTGCGCGATGACCTCGAAGCTTACCTGACCGGTTATCCGGTCAGCGCCGCCGGCCAGCGCTCCGGCTATCGGTTGCGCAAGTTCGTGCGGCGCAACTGGGGCGGTGTGCTGAGCGCGACGCTCACGCTGCTGGCGCTCGTGACGGCGACGATTGTGACTGCCGTGCAGACCGTCGAGGCGAAACGGCAGCGCGACATCGCCCTTTATCAGCAGCAACGGGTGGAAGCGAGCAACGAGTTCTACAGCCTGCTGCTCGAAGAGATGGGCGATGGCAGTTTTACCTCCATCGATCTGCTCGACCGCGGAACCGCGTTGCTCGACGATCAGTTCGGCTCGGGACAACCCTTCATGGCGTCCGTTCTGTTCGACGTGTCGAAGCGTTACGAGAACCTGGGTGAACGGGATCAGCAGCGAGCGTTGCTGAGCGAGGCTGAACGCATCGCTCGTGACTATGCGGATGACAATCAGCTCGCCGCGGTGCTGTGTGCCATGGCGCGCACTAACCGGATGGCGGATCCCGAGCTTGCGGCGGGCCAGCTTGCAGATGGTCTGGCGCTGTACGAGGCACTGCCGGCGCCGTCCATTGAGACCAGCATGGAGTGCCTTCAAGCGCAGTCCGGTGCGGAGGTCAGCGCGGGCAACTTTGAAGCGGCGCTCGTGCCACTGTTCGCCGCAAAGCAGTTGCTCGATGAGCATCCAGCCCCCGGAACCCGGCTGCGCGGCCTGCTCCTGGACGAGATCGGGTATGCCTACTTCTACGACGGACAGACCAGCGAAGCAATCAAGTACCTCGATGAGGGGCTCCAGCTGCTCGAATCGTCCGGTCGCGGTAACACGCGCCTGTACCAGCGGAGTGCTGCGAACAAAGCTGTTTCGTTGGGCGTTCTGGGTCGCGCACCGGAAGCGCTGGCGGTCTTTGCAGATCTGCGCGAACGCATGCAGTCCAGTGGCTTCAAAGATCGCGGCGCCGCCATCCACCTGGTGCAGCACGGCGACTTGCTGATCAACGTGGAACGCCCCGATGAGGCGGCTGCCATTTATGCAGAGGGCCTGGAGATTGCGGAAGCCGTTGGCTACAGCCGGATCACCGCGGCGCTCAAGCTGGGGCTTGCCAAGGCCAGCATTGATCAGGGTGCGTTTGCTGCCGCGCAGCAGAACCTCGAAGCCGCGGGTGAGTTTGTGTTCGACGGTGAGCCTAAGCCGCTCGCGCTCGGCATCCGCATCCAGCAGACCCGGCTGCAGCGGTTGACCGGGCAGTTGGATCTTGCAGCCGACAGCATCAATGCAGTTCTGACCGACCTTGGCTATCCGGACTCCCGGCGCAGATCCGGCCTGATTTCAGCGCTCCTTGAAGGCGCTGAGATCTACCGCCAGATGAAAGACTATGCGCGAGCACGGGTATTTGCCGATGCCCTCGTCGAAGGAATCGAGGAGCAGCGCAACGCTGCTTCAAAGCCCAGCCTCATCCTCGGAAAGTCGCTGCTGCAGCGTGGGCAGATTCGTCTGGAGGCTGGGGACCGCCCCGGTGCTGAGGCGGACCTTCGCGCCGCACTGCCGCACCTGGCCTACGGTCTCGGGGCGGCGCACGAGAAAACGATGCGGGCGCGCCGGCTGCTGGCCGAGGCGCGCCAGGCACCGGAAGCCTGAGTCAGCTCTCCTTACGGCTGCTGTCGTTGTGCAGCGCGGGCCCGCTCTTTCGGAGCGGGTCAGCTCTTTCAGGGCTTTGTGGGCGGGTCCGCCCCCTCGGAGCGGGCCCGCCCCTTGGAGCTGGTTCCGCCCCGACAAGGCGGAGCCGCCCTGACAGGGCGGGGGATCAAGGGCCGTGTTCGCGCAGCAGCGCTGCCTCGAGACCGAACACGTGGGGATCATCAGCGCCCAGCTCGCGAAGGGCCGCGGCAAGTTCGAGCAGGTAATCGCGATTCGCCCCGCTCGGCCCCACCGACTCGTGGATGTGCCTGGCAATCTCGAGCTCAGGGGCGGGCCCCAGGAAGGCATGGTTGTCCTCGCTGGCCCGGTACACGAGCCCGGTGACGGTGCTTGCGCCCAGGTCGATCTCAGTCTCGATCCGTTCGTAGCCGTTTTTTTCCCGATAATCGAGATGTTCGAATACGTCTGGCTCGACCAGAAACGCCCGGCCGACACAGCCTGCGCCCGGTGCCTGGATCAGCGTCAGCACCCGCCCCGGTCGCTCCGGTGTCCCACGATGGTCGTGGGAGCCCTGCCAGAACCGCCGCTCCCAACCCGTTATGAGCGCGGTGCTGGAATCGATGAAGGGGAAGTCCTGCTTCCAGATCAGGGAGCCGTAGCCGAACACCCAGGTTGGTTCCGAAACGCTCACTGTCTGTGTCAGAGCCTCCTTTGTCGGCTGTCGGCTGTCAGCTGTCGGCGCCGCCGTAGCTCCCGAACACCGATCGGTCGCTGGTGGTTGATCGTTGCTGCAGGACTGCGCCCGCTCGGCAGCCCGCGCACTCCTGGTGCTCTTCTGCTGCGGACCAAAACGATCTATCGTGTTGATCAGTCTTCCGATCATACACAGCCTTGCGTCGTGCTCCAGATCTCCCAATTGCCCGCACGCAGGTTTCAGGGGTAGACCGCGATGACAGCGCAACCGGAATCACTGCAGTTGCAGCCGCTCAACAGGTCCTTCGGTGCCGTTGTTACCGGCATCGATCTCAGGCAGCTTGATGACGGACCGTTTCAGTCGCTGTACGACGCCTGGCTCGAGTACGCGCTACTGATCTTCCCCCAGCAGCACCTGGCGAAAGAGGAGCAGATTGCTTTCGCACGACGCTTCGGGGATCTGGTGGAAGGGCTCGAGGCTGCGGAGATCAGCAACGTCCGCCGCGATGGCAGCCTGCGGGATTCGCCGGACGACGACATGATGAAGATCATTCGCGGGAACATGCACTGGCATCAGGACAGCACCTACATGCCGATTCAGGCCAAGGGTGCGGTCTTCAGCGCTAAGGTGGTGCCGCCTGCCCAGGGTGATACGGCCTTTGCGGATCTGCGGGCAGCCTGGGATGCGCTCGACGCGGACCGCCGCGAGCGCTGCCAGCGGTGGTCAGCCTACCACTCGCTCGTCCACAGCCAGCGGAAGCTCGGCGAGGAAACCAAGCAGAGCGACAGCGAGTACATGGGCTACGGGCTCGATGTCGACGGGATCCCCCTGCGTCCGCTGTGCAAAGTGCACCCGGAAACCGGCCGGACCATGCTTGCGGTCGGCAGGCACGCCTTTGCGATTCCCGAAGTTGCGGCGGAACAGGCCGAGCCGTTCCTCGAAGGGCTCCTGGACTTCGCAACCGGTGATCCGTATCGCGTCTATCAGCACCGCTGGACGGCCGGCGATGTGCTGGTGTGGGATAACCGGTCGTTGCTGCACAAAGCCTGCGCCTGGGACTTCTCGGAACCGCGCGTGATGCTGCATAGCCGATTGGCAGGCGACCCCACTACCGAGGGTGCATCGCTCAGTGCGGACCTGCTGTCATGAGCAGCGCACGGCGAGTTGGTCTGCATGAGCGCGCCTGACCGATGAGGCGCTGACTGGTGGACGAGGAAGATCGCTTTCCGACCGGCGGCGCACTGGATCTCTATGCCAGTGCCACCGACGGCGGCGATGGAGCGGACCATCCGCTCATCGGCCGGCGCCTTGGTGAATACGAGGTTACCGGCCTCATTGCACGCGGTGGCATGGGCGTGGTTTTCAGCGCTGAGCGTGCCGACGGCACCTTTGAGCGCGATGTGGCCATCAAGATCAGCTCCGGTGACGTCATGGGCCATGATCTCCGGGATCGTTTTCTGCGCGAGCAGGCGATCCTGGCCAGCCTCAATCATCCCAATATCTGCCAGTTGTTCGATGCCGGCGTGACCGACGAAGGGTGGCCCTACTTCGTCATGGAAAAGGTCGTTGGTGACAGTGTCGCTGACTACTGCCGTGAACGGCAGCTCAGCCCGGACGCTATTTGCGCGTTGATGATCCAGATCGTCGACGCTACCGCGTTTGCGCACGCGCGGCTGGTTGTGCATCGGGATCTAAAGCCATCAAACGTCATGGTCACTGCTGACGGCACACCGAAGCTGCTCGATTTTGGCATTGCCAAGCTGCTCGAGGTGGATGCAGAGCAATCGACCATTCGCCCGATGACGCCGCGCTATGCGAGTCCCGAACAGCTGCTGGGCCGCGAAGTCACCATTGCATCAGATCTCTTTCAGCTCGGGGCGCTGCTTGCGGAGCTCCTGACCGGCCGTCCCCTGCACGTCGACGAAACCCTTGAGACCGCGGTCGAACGGGCTGCGCAGGGACGTTCGGTGGCCGTGCCTGCGCCGCCGGACGGCCCGTTGCCCCGGGAGCTGCGGAAGATCGTCGAGCACTGCCTGCGGCCGGATCCGGAAAACCGCTACGCCAACGCGACGGCCCTGCAGGAGGACCTGACCCGCTACCTGCAGGGACGCCCGGTGCAGGCGGTTGGCCTGACGCCGCTGTATCGGCTGCGCAAGTTTCTCAAGCGCAACTGGGTGCCGGTGACGGGCAGTCTCGGTGCGGGGCTGCTGATTGCTGCGGGCGTGCAGCTGTCTGTGGCGTTGCTGGCAGCTGCGCCCTGTGGCGAGCCGGACGGTCGGCTGGCAGGGATCTGGGACACC